>DATKKS010000267.1:0-4229 GCA_035542815.1 Saccharimonadales bacterium (SeqCode)
GTTCCGGTCGTGTCCCTCTCTCCCCAAGGAGGAACCGCCATGCGCCCCCCGTGTCTCGTTCCGCTGGTGTTCGCCCTGGCCGCCCTCGCGGCGCCGGCCGCCGCCCAGACCGTCAGCCTCGGCGCCAACCTGGACTTCAGCCTCTACCACCCGATCGGCAGCGGATCCACCTCGGCCGTGGTGGGCCTGCCCGGCAACAGCTACGGCTACCAGCCGGGGCTCCGGGTCGGGGTCAGCACGCGGGGCCCCGTGGATGTCTACCTGGACGCCAGCTTCCTCTACTCCAGCCGCGGCTCGACCGGCGCCAAGTCGCTGTACACCTCGCTCAACGGCCAGTACAACTTCCACCCGGACCGGTCCTGCACCCCGTTCGTCACCGCCGGGGCCGGCCTGGTCCACGTCGGGGGCTCCACGTACGGCTCGACCAGCGCCGTCGTCGGCGGGGGCGCGGGCATCCGCGAGAAGGTCAGCCAGGGCCACGCCGCGCTGCGCCAGGAGGTCCGCTTCGACTTCCTGAGCAAGAGTTCGTACGTCTCCAAGAGCATCCTGCTCGGGGCGCGGCTCGGCTTCGACTTCTGGCTCGACTAGCCCGGCCCGCCGGGCGCGCCGCCCGCGCCCGGCGGGCGGCGCGCCACCCCGGTCACAGGAACTGCCCCGCCAGCACCAGCGCCAGCACCGCGAAGCTGAGCCAGGCGTTGAACCGGAAGAACGCCAGATCCACGTCCGAGGCGTTGCGGTGCTCCAGGAACAACAGCGCCCCGCAGGCCGCCAGCAGCGCCAGCGCCGCCGGGTGCGGGAAGCGCGCCAGCACCAGCCAGGCCAGGGCCGCGAAGGCCAGCGCGTGGAGCGCGGCCGACACCCGCAGCGCCCGGGCCGCGCCCCAGTCCGCGGGCATCGAGTGCAGCCCCAGGCGCCGGTCGGACTCCACGTCCAGCGTCGCGTAGATGACGTCGAAGCCGCTCACCCAGAAGAAGGTGAACAGGGTCAGCGGGGCCGAGCCCCGCAGCGCGCCGAGCGGCTCGGGGCGCATCGCCAGGTACGCCCCCAGCGGCGCGAGGCTCAGCCCCAGGCCCACCCCGAAGTGCGCCAGCGGCGTGACGCGCTTGAGATACGGGTAGCCGCAGAACACCACCACCGGCACCGGCGCGAGCGCGGCGCACACCGGCGACAGGTACCACGCGCCGGCCCCGTACACCGCCAGCGCCGCGAGAGTGACGCCCCATGCCTGCGCCACCGACAGCCGCCCGGCCGGCAGCTCGCGCCCGGCGGTGCGCGGGTTCAGCGCGTCCAGGCGCCGGTCCACGATGCGGTTGAGGCTCATGGCCGCGGTCCGCGCCCCGGCCGCCGCCACCAGCGTCACCAGCAGCCGATCCAGGGGCGGCCAGCCGCGCGCCGCCAGCACCGCCGCGCCCAGCAGCACCGGCACCGAGAAGAGCGTGTGCTCCAGCCTGACGAAGGAGCGGAACCGGCCCCAGGTCAGCGCCGGGCGCGGGGTCACCGAGCTTTCGGCCAAGCCGTGACTCTCCATCCGCGCGGCGGGCCGCTACCCGGCCGAATCCATCCGGTAGGCCAGGGCCGCGTAGGTCACCACCGACTGGCTCTCCTCCTCCGGCGACTGCTCGTATCGGAGCAGCCGGCCCCGGCCTTCGCCCATCGCCCGGAGCATGAGGTAGACCGCGGAGAAGCCGCAGATGTGGGTGGAGTCGTCCTGCACGGCGATGGCCTCGAACCACTTCTCGGCGTCCCCGGTCAGCGCCGCCTCGATCACCGCCCGGTCCTGCTCCTCGAGCCGGCGGAGATTCTCGGGGTTCAGCTCCCAGCGGTCGCCGAAGCGCGGACCCACGTGCGAGAAGTCCACTCCGGCCACGAACCGCACCGGCCGGCCGGCCTCGCGCAGCGCGGCGCGCAGCGCCTCCACCAGCCGGGCCACCTCCTCGTCCTCCGCCGGGCGCCGGCCCTCCTCCAGGTAGCCCTGGAACGAGCCGCACAGGATCGGCACCAGCTCGAACCGGGCGCCGCGGGCCATGAGTTCCGCCAGGAACAGCGCCTGGAACTCCAGCGAGTGCTCCTCGCGGTGCGCGATCTCCTCGGCGAACAGCCCGTCCCCCAGCGCCCGGCCCAGCGCGTCCACCACCGGCCGGCACGCCGGCACCGCGCCCAGCGGGGTCTCGAAGTCCTTGGCGGTCAGGACCGCGCGGCTGCCCACCACCGAGTGCCCGGTCCCGAAGGCCACCACGATCTCCGGCGGCCGGCCCTCGCGGCCGGGCGCCACGATCCGCGGGACGCTGTCCTCCCACTCGAGGTAGGCCCGCGCCAGCGTGCCCCCGCCGCGCCGCAGATCGATGTGCGGGGCCACCAGCGCGGCGGGCGGCTCGGCGCCGTCGGCGGAGGGCTCGGCGGCGCGCCACCCGCGGGCCTGCTCCTGCAACCCGGCCAGGAAGGTGCGCAGCTCACCGGGCTCGTCCGGGTAGCTGACCCCGGCCAGCGCGGCCTCCCGCGTGGGCAGCCGGTGGTACTCCTCCCGGAACGCCTGCCAGGCCTCGCGGAAGCGGGGGGAATCCAGCAGCAGCAGCTCGTCCAGGCGGCCCACCAGCGAGCACAGGAAGCTCCGGGCCGAGAGATCGCCGGTCTCCCGCACCAGCAATGTGCCCAGCTCGTCCACGCTGCTGGCGCCGTCCAGGAGTTCCAGGATCGGCAGGTAGGAGGCCGGGAGCACCACCGAGTCCTCCACCAGGCGCAGCGGGTCCGACAGCACCAGGAGCTGCTGGTCGCCCTCCTGCACCTCGGCCACCTCCAGCGGGCGGATCCGGGGCCGGAGGCTGCCGGGGACCTGAGGTTCATCGGTGCGGATGAGTTCGGTCATGGGTCCTCTCGCCGTGCGGGGCCAGGCGCCAAGGATGGATCGGGCGCCGGCCCGGCCCGGGATCACCGGGCCAGCATAACCCCGCCGGGCGAGCGCCCCAAAGAGCTAAGGCCCGGCGGTCGCCAGGCCCTCGCAAACTTGGTAGCGCTACGGGGAGTCGAACCCCGGTTTGATGGCTGAGAACCACCCGTCCTGACCACTAGACGATAGCGCCACGTTGTCTGAGATGCTGCCCCCCGTTCCAGGTCGCGGGACGCCGCGATTGTAGGCCACCTGAGAAGGCCGCCGCAAGCGCATTCGGGCTCCGGCGCGCCGCGCCAACCCATGCCCTCGCAAGGCGTTCGCGCCACCCATCCAAGTCCCGCTGGAACTCCGGGCGGGCTCAACATGCCCGCCCGGCGCGCCGAAACTCGAAGCATGAGCGGGGGCCGCGGCGCGGGGCAACCGGGAGCCTCAGGGCGTCCAAGGCCCGCCCGGCGCGGAGCCGGGCGGGCCTCTCATCTGGCTGGGGGACTAGGATTCGAACCTAGATTCTACGGTCCAGAGCCGCATGTCCTGCCGTTGGACGATCCCCCAGCACGCCGAATTGTGCTAAAACTATGAGAAACTAGCAGCGGCCGGAGCCGCCTGTCAAGGCGGCCCGGTCGCCTCGGGCCGGAGCCTCGCGCCCCGCGCCGGGAGGCACGCATGGATCGAGACCGCAGCCGCCGGTTCGCCTGGGTTGCCCTCCTCGCGCTCGCGGCAGCCGCCGTGGGCGCCGCGCCGGCGCTCCCCGCCGCCGGCGACCTCCCGCCGGCCGCGTCCGGGGACGCCGGCGCGGTGCACCTGTCGCGCCGCCTCGGCCCGCCGGGCGCCTTCGCGGACGCCCGGCCGCGCTACCACAACGGCGCCTCGCTCGTCTGCGCCGACTGTCACCTCACCACCCCCGCGGCGACCCCCGCGGCCGCGGCGCTCCCGCCGGACGAGTTCGGAGCCCCGGGCCCGCCAGCCAACCCCTGGATGCTCAAGACCGCCGACCCGCTGGACCTGTGCCTCGGCTGCCACGACGGCCTGGTGTATGCCCCCGACGTAGTGGGCGCCGACGCCAACGGCCTGAGCCAGCGCTCCGCCGGCCAGTTCTCCCCGCCCGAGGTCGTGAGCCACACCGGCCACCCGCTGGGGCGCGGGCTGCCCCGCGGCGAGGCCCTGTGCACGCGCTGCCACGGCGCGGGGCCGGGCGCGGCCAAGGTCACCTGCATCGACTGCCACGACCCGCACGGCAACCACGTGGCCCGCAATCTACGCTGGGCCAGCGATCCCGAGGGCACGCCTGACCTGGGCCTGTTCGTGAACCCGGCCGCCACCGGGATGGCGCGGTACGAGGAGG
>DATKKS010000268.1:0-4696 GCA_035542815.1 Saccharimonadales bacterium (SeqCode)
CCCTCCCGCGGTTCGATAGATGGCCAGGCCGGTGTCGCCGTAGCGCCGGTCCACGGCCCGCTCCAAGCGCCCCACGCGCTCCGGCGCCCCGGCCGGGGCGCGGGACGGGTACTCCCAGGTCACCAGCGCGTCGGGGTGCAGCTCCAGCTCCCCCAGCGCAGACAGCACCGCCGGACCTTCCGGCCCGGCGTAGGGGGGATCCAGGAAAATGATCTCGAAGTCCCGCACCGGGTGCCGGTCCACCCAGCGGCACGCGTCCGCCAGCACCGCCTCGGCCCGGCCGGTCAGCTCCAGCGCCTCCAGGTTGCGCCGCACCACGCGCAGCGCCTGCGCGTCGCGCTCCAGCAGCACCGCGCGGGCCGCGCCGCGCGAGAGCGCCTCGATGGCCAGCGCGCCGCTGCCGGCGAACACGTCCAGGACCGCCACCCCTCTCACCCGTTCCCCGAGGATTCCGAAGAGCGCCTCGCGCACCTGCCCCAGGGTCGGCCGGACCGCTCGCCCGCGCCCCCCGAACAACGGGCGCCCGCGCAGCTCACCGCCGAGCACGCGCAGCGCCATGGCTCCTCAGGCGACTCGACACAACCCGCGATTATGGGCCGCTCCCCGGCCGCGGTCAACTCGGGCGCCGCCGCCCGCGGGCCCGCCCGGGCCGCGGCGCCAGGGCCGGGGAGCCCAGCGCGGCGGCCGCCCAGGCGGCCAGGTCGGCGGCCCGCCGGGGGGACAGCCGGTCCACCCGGAGCCGCGCGTCGGCGGTTCCCTCGTAGGCCCGCCGGCGGCCCTCCAGCAGCCGCGCCAGCCGGGGCGCCAGGTGCCGGCCGGCTCCTGCGAGCAGCGGGCGGCGGCGGGCGGCCCCGGAGCCCAGGCGGCCGGCGAGCGCCCCGGGGGGAGCCTCCAGGTAGATGCAACAGGCCAGGCGGCGCAGCCGGCGGGCGGCCGCGGGCACGCTCACCAGCCCCCCGCCCACCGCCAGCACCGCCGGCGGCCGGCGGGCCAGGTCCGCCAGGGCCCGGGCCTCCCACCGCCGGAAGGCCGCCTCCCCCCGGGCGGCGAAGATCTGGGCCACCCGCTGCCCCGCGCGCCGCTCGATCCAGGCGTCGGTGTCCACCAGCGGCCGGCCCAGGCGCGCGGCCAGCAGCCGGCCCACGGTGGTCTTGCCGGCCCCCATCATGCCGACCAGGGCCACGTGGCGGCGCACAGCGCGGCGGCCGCCGGAGAGGCTCCGGCGGCCGCGAGCAGGCGTCCGATGCGGGGTGCGGACCGGCGGGTTCACTTGCCCGGCGTGCCCGTCACCAGGTGAGGCGTCACCAGGATCATGAGCTCGCGCTTCTGCTTCACCTTGCTGGTGGACTTGAACAGGTTCCCGATCAGCGGGATCCGGCTCAGGATGGGCACTCCGCTCGAGAGGACGCTCTCGTTGTCACGGATCAGCCCGCCGATGACCGCGGTCTGGCCGTCCTCCACCATCACCCGGGTGTCGGCCTCGGAGGTGTTGATGATCACTCCGCCCTGGACCGTGGCCTGGGTGGAAAGATCGCTCACCTCCGGGTGGATGTCGAGGGTGATCTTGTTGTCGGCGTTCAGGTGCGGGCGCACCAGCATCTGGATGCCGATGGTCTGGAGCTGGGTGATGGCGTTGCCCGCCGCGTCGGCCACGATCAGCGGGATCTTCTGGCCCACCAGGATCCGCGCCTCGCGGTTGTCGGCGGTGGTGATGGTGGGGTTGGAGATGATGTTGGCCTTGCGCTCCGAGGCCAGCGCCTGCAGCCGCAGCAGGAAGCTGTTGTCGGCCGTCCCGATGTGCAGGGTGGGCGAGTTGGCGGCGGTGTCGGCCTGCGAGAGCCCGCGGCTGATGTTGGTGAGGAACGAGGTGGTGCCGGTGGACCGGTTTTCCATCCACTGCACGCCGAAGTCCAGCCCGGTGGCCGCGTCCACGTCCACCAGCTTGGCGTTGATGGTGATCTGCGGGGTGCGCGAGTCCAGCGTCAGGGCCATCTTCTCGGCGGCCTCGGCGCGCTCCGGGATGTCGGTGATCAGGAGGGTGCTGGTGCGCGGGTCGCAGTCCACCCGCCCGCGCTTGGTCAGGGTGTTGCCGATGGGCTGGCGGAGCTCGTCCACGTTCGCGAAGCTGACGTGCACCAGCCGCGTCTCCAGCGGCAGCAGGTCCTCGGCCTTGCGGTCCGCGGCGCGGGCGTTGAGGTCCTCGTTCTGGATCATCTCCAGCGGCGCCACCCGGATGATGCCGTTCTCCTCCTTGTAGCCCAGGTCCTGGGCCTTGCACAGGGAGTTCAGCGCGTCGCGCCACGGCACGTTGCGCAGGGCCATGGACACCTCGCCCTTGACGTCCTTGGCGGGCACGATGTTCCGGCCGCTGGCCTCGGACAGGGTGCGCAGCACGGTCTTCACGTCCGCGCCCTGCACGTCCAGGCTCACCCGCGGCGAGCGCAGCGCCGGGGCGGTCTCCACCAGCCCCGCGGTGCTGACCTCGGCGCTGGGCTGGATGGCCACCTCCAGCGCCGACTGCCGCTGGAACACGGTGTAGTCGGAGTGCCGCGCCAGCGACACGATCATGCGCACGGTGGGGCCGCGGTCCCCGGGCAGGCGCACGAAGTTCACCTCGCGCACCAGGCCGTCGGAGATGTTCGGCAGGCTCGGGCTGCCCTCGGTGTTCCAGCAGTCCACCACGATCCGGTCCGGTCCGGTCAGCGAGAAGTCGCTGAACTGCAACGGCCCGTCCGCCTGCAAGCGCACCCGCGTCACGCCCCCATCGGCGGTCAGCGAGGCCTGCTCCAGCCGGGTGGCGCCGGCGGCCGCGGTCGCGGCGCACAGCACCGCCAGGCCCAGCAGGGCGGCCATCAGCTTCGGGGAGGCGAATCGCGTCATGGCTTACCACCCACTTTCGTCGTGCGGTTGGAGTTCAGGTGCAGCCTCACCGTCTGGGTCTCGCCGTAGGAGCTGAGATTCACGGTGATGCAGTCGTCCTCGATGCGCGTGACCCGTCCGTTCAGCACCGGGTCGCCCACGCGCAGGGTGAACCCGTGGTGCTTGGAATCCTCCACCATGGCGTAGCGCTCGCTGCCCACCGCCATCACGCCCATGAGCGTGAGGTCGGCCACGTCCACCAGCGGCTGGCCGCCGCCGCCCTGCTCGGAGTCGAACTCGCCCCGGAGCAGGGACTGGAACGGATCGCGCCGGCCGTCGGGGTTGTACGCGTACTGGCTGGGCAGCGGCAGCGCGATGCCGAAGTCGGCGTCCGGGTCGGCCGCCTCCGCGGGCGCGCCCGGGGCGGGAGCCGCGGCCGGGCGGGCCGGGGCTGCCGCGGGCGCCGCAGGCGGCGAGGCCGCCGGCAGGAGCCCGGCCTTCTGCACCGGGCGGACCGCCGGGCGCGCCGCCGGCGCCGGCGCCGGGCGCCGCACCACGGCCACCGCCGGGGCGGCCGGGCGGGCCGCCAGGAGCGGCGTCGGGGTGCGCCGAGCCGCGGGGCCCGGCACCGGCGCGCGGGCCGGAGCGTGGGCCGCCAGCGGCGCTGGCGGAGCCGGGGCCCGGGTCACCCGAGCCGGCGGCGCAGGCTGCGCCGCGGCGACCACGTGGGCCGGTTGCGGCTTGGGCAAGGGCTCCGCGGCCACCGTGCGGACCGGCAGCGGCTTGGGAGCCGTCGCCAAGGCCGCAGCCGGCGCGGGGCGGCGCACGGCCGGCTGGACCACGTGGGCGGCCGCCGGGGCGGCAGCCGCGGTTGGCTTGCTGCGGGCGGCCGGGGTTCCGGGCACGGGCGCCGGCACCGCGAACGGCGGACAGGCCACCGTCGCGTGGGCGTGCGCCGTGCGCGGCACGTGCCCGGCCCGGTGCGGGCTGGGCGGCGCCTCGGAGATGCGGCTGGTGATCAGGTTGGCGGCGAAGACGCCCGCGCAGGCCACGAGCGCCACCCCTGCCACCACCCCGATCCGGCGGAAGTCAGGGCGTGACTTTGGCGACTTGCTGGGCATCGTGCTTCGCTCCTTTTCCGGTTGCGGGGGCCTTGGCGCCCTTGGACGAGCCGCTCGGCGCGGACCCGCCCAGGGTGTACGCGGAGGCCACGAACTCGGCCTTGGTGGTGAACTCGGGGTTGTCCTGGGTGTACGCGGTCAGCATCAGATCGTGGGTGTTCACCAGGCGGGACATGCCCGCCACCTCGCTCAGGAAGGTGGCCACCTGGTGGTAGCCGCCCACGACGGTGATGTGCACCGGGTTGTCGGTGTAGTACTGGCTGGCCGACGGCGCGTCGGGCCGGAACAGGTGGAAGTGCACCCCTGCCTGGGAGCCGGCCAGGGTGATGCGCCGCAGCAGGCTGGGCAGCTCGCGCTGGTCCGGCAGCTGCTCGCGCACCACCGTCCAGCGCTCGTGCAGCCGGCGGCTCTCGGCCTCTAGCTTGCCGAGGCTCGAGACCGCCTGCCGGGCCTTGGTCAGGTCGCTGGACAGGTCGGCGTAGTGGCGCTTGAGCTGGCCCATGCGCTTGGAGCCCGCCTGGTAGTTCGCGGGCACGAAGGGCGCGAAGAAGAACAGGTAGCCCAGCAGCGCCACCCCCAGGAAGCCCAGGAGCATGCGCTGGTGGTTGGGGTTCTTCAGGTCAACCATCGGCTTCACGACTCGCGCCTCCTCACTCCCGGCTTGGGCTGCGGCGGCTCGGCCGTGGCGCCGAGGTCCGCCGAGACGCGGGCCGTCA
>DATKKS010000269.1:0-5980 GCA_035542815.1 Saccharimonadales bacterium (SeqCode)
GCGCCCGCACGGCGCGGGACCACTCGGGATCGCGACCCGGCAGGTTCACCAGGATGCCGTCGAAGCCGTAGCGCCCTTGCAGCAGAAGCAGCGCCTCGCCGAAGGCCTCGCTCGAGTGCCAGATCTCCACGGCGTCGCTCCCGCCGTGCAGAAAGTAGTGGCCGAGCGCGAGCTGACACATGACCGGCACGCGGTCGGGCTCGCCCAAGCCCATCGCCACGCGCATGCGCTCGCGCGAGTTCATGGCGAACGCGATCTTCCCACGACGCCCTGGTCGCGCCGTAGAGCATCTGCATCATGCCGCCTCTCCCGGCGAGAACCTAGACTCCGAACGATCAGATGAGCGTGGCGAGGCCGAGGCTGCGGCTGCTCTCCGACGGGCTCGCGGAGCGCATTCTCGACGAGGCGTTCGAGCTCCTGAGCCGCCTCGGCGTCGTCGTCCACAACGACGAGGCGCTGTCTCTCCTCGCCGATCACGGCGCGTCGGTGGACCGCGCGCAGGGACGCGCGCGGCTCCCGCGCAGACTCGTCGAGCGGGCGCTTGCAGCCGCTCCGCGGGCCATCAAGCTCTTCGACGTCCTCGGGAGCGAGACGCATGACCTCTCCGGCACGAACGTGTACTTCACGCCCGGCTCGGCGGCGATCCTGGTCCTCGACGCCGAGAGCGGCGAGATGCGCAAGCCCGAGACCGCGGACTACGTACGCTACGCGAAGCTCGTGGCCGGACTGCCCCACATCGCGGCCCAGAGCACGGCGCTCATCCCCGCCGACGTCCCGGAGCCGATCTCGGACAGCTACCGCCTGTTCCTGAGCCTGCTGCTGTGCGAGAAGCCGATAGTCACCGGAGCGTTCAGCGGCGCGTCCTTCGCCGTGATGCGGGACATGCAGGTGGCCGTGCGCGGCTCGGCGCGGGCGCTGCGCGAGAAGCCGCTGACGATCTTCTCGTGCTGCCCCACGGCGCCGCTCAAGTGGAGCGACGTCACCAGCCAGAACGTGGTGGACTGCGCGCGCTGGGGCATCCCGGTGGAGTTCATCTCCATGCCCCTGTCCGGCTTCATGGCGCCGGTCACGCTGGTGGGCTCGCTGATCCAGCACGCCGCCGAGACCCTGAGCGGCGTGGTCATCAGCCAGCTCACCCGGCCGGGCGCGCCGGTGCTGTGGGGCGGCTCGCCCGCCATCTTCGACGTGCGCTTCGAGACCACCCCGATGGGCGCGATCGAGACCATGATGCTGGACTGCGCCTACAACGAGGTGGGACGCGCGGTGGGCCTGCCCACCCAGGCGTACATCGCGATGAGTGACGCCAAGGCCCTGGACGCGCAGGCCGGGCTGGAGAGCGGCATCGGGGCGGTGCTGGCGGCGCTCTCCGGCATCGACAGCGTCTCGGGCCCCGGGATGCTGGACTTCGAGTCCTGCCAGAGCCTCGAGAAGCTGGTCGTGGACAACGAGATCTGCGCGATGGCCCAGAGGTTGGCGCGCGGCATCGAGCCGCGCGAGGACTTCCCGGCGCGCCCGCTGTTCGAGGAGCTGCTGCGCGAGAAGCACCTGCTCATCGCCCGGCACACCCGGCGGCACCTGCGCGAGGAGATCAGCTTCCCCGGGCCGGTGCTGGACCGGGCCAACCAGGCGCGCTGGCTGGAGGAGGGCGGGCTGACCCTGGGGCAGCGCGCCCGGCGCGAGGTGGGCCGGCTGCTGGAGGCCTACCGGCCCACGCGCCTGGGCGAGGACGCCCGGCGCGAGCTGGTGCGGCGGATGGCGGCGGAGGCCCGGCGGTACGGCATGGAGGCGCTCCCGGAGCGCGGCGCGTGAGGCAGCGGCTCGCGTGGGCTCCGGCCGAGACCCTGCCCCCGCGGGCCGAGGTGCTGCGGCTGCAGGGCCTGCCGCGGGGGACGGAGCCGGCGCCGCGCATCGGCGCGCTGCTGGACGCGGCGGTGGCCGCCTACCTGGAAGCGGCCGAGCCGCGCGCGCTGGTGGGGGAGATCGAAGCGCCGGCGTTCGCGAAGGTGTACCGGGGCGAGGGGCGCAACGCGCCGGCCACGCCCCTCGCGGGGATCTTCCCGCGGGCGGAGCGGCTGGCGCTGTTCGTGGCCACCGTGGGTGGCGCGGTCACCGCGCGCATCCGCGCGGGCTTCGACGGCAACCAGCCGGCCTTCGCGGCGATGCTGGACTCGGTCGCCTCGGCCGCCGCCGACCGCCTGACGCTGCTCCTGGGCGAGCGGGCGCTGGCGGAGGGCGCCGCAGGGGGCGGGCTGCGGGTCCTCGGCTACAGCCCGGGCTACTGCGGCTGGCACGTGTCCGGCCAGCGGGCGCTGTTCGGTTTCCTGGCCCCCGAAGAGATCGGCGTCCGGCTCAACCCGAGCTGCCTGATGGACCCGCTGAAGTCGGTTTCCGGGGTGCTGGTGGTGGGCCCGCCGGACATCCACCGGTTCGCCCCGAAGTACCCGTTCTGCGCGGAGTGCCGGGACCGCCCGTGCCTGGGGCGGATCGCGGCGCTGTCGCGGCCCTGACCTGCGGAGGAGCCATGAACATCCTGAACGAGATCGCCGGGTGCCTCGAGCGCGGCGAGGACGAGCGCGTCGCCGAGCTGGTGCGCCAGGCCCTCGCCGAGCGCTGCACGCCGCAGGCCATCCTCAACGAGGGCCTGGTCGCCGGCATGGACGTGGTCGGCGAGCAGTTTCGCCAGCGGGAGATCTTCCTGCCCGACGTGCTGCTGGCGGCGCGGGCCATGAACGCCGGGCTGGAGCCGCTGCGCCCGCTCCTGGCCGGGCAGGGCGTGCCCGCCGCCGGCCGGGTGGTGCTGGGGTCGGTTCACGGGGACCTGCACGACATCGGCAAGAACCTGGTGGGCATCCTGCTCAAGGGCGCGGGGTTCGAGGTGATCGACCTGGGCAACGACGTGCCCGCGGCGCGCTTCGTGGACGCGGCGGTGGAGCACGGGGCGCGGGTGATCGGCCTCTCCGCCCTGCTCACCACCACCATGCCGGTGATGCAGGAGGTGGTGGACCTGGTGCGGTCGCGCGGGCTGGGCGGCCGGGTCCGGGTGATCGTGGGCGGCGCGCCGGTGTCGGAGGCCTGGGCCCGGGAGATCGGCGCGGACAGCTACGGCTACGACGCCGCCAACGCGGTGGAGCGGGTGCGTGCCCTGGTCGGCGCGGGCGCCTGAGCGGGGCCCGGTGGGCGCGCGGCGGGCGGGCCGCGGCGGCGCGGCGCGCCGGGGGAGCCCGGGCCGGTGAAGGCGCTCCTGGAGCGGCTGGGCGCGGGCGAGGTGCTGGTGGGCGACGGCGCCCTGGGCACGCTGCTGATCGCCCGCGGGCTGCGCCCGGGCGAGCCCCCGGAGGCGCTCAACCTGACGCATCCCGAGTGGCTCGAAGACATCGCCCGGCAGTACCTGGAGGCCGGCGCGGACCTGGTCACCACCAACAGCTTCGGCGGCTCCCCCGCGCGGCTGCGCCACTTCGGGCTGGAGGAGCGCACCGAGGCGGTGAACCGGGCCGCGGTGGAGTGGGTGCGGCGGGCGGTGGGGGACCGGGCCTGCGTGTCCGCCTCGGTGGGCCCCAGCGGGCAGGTGCTGCGGCCCTACGGCGACGCCGACCCGGCCGAGATCGGCGCCGGGTTCGAGCGGCAGATCCGGGCGCTGGCCGGAGCCGGGGCGGACCTGGTGTGCATCGAGACCATGACCGACCTGGCCGAGGCGCTGCTGGCGGTGCGCGCGGCGCACGCGGCGGCCCCGGGCCTCCCGGTGATGGCCACGCTCACCTTCGAGCGCACCCGGCGCGGCTTCTTCACGGTCATGGGCGCGTCCATCGAGCAGGCGGCCGCGGAGCTGGAGCGGGCCGGGGCGGACATCCTGGGCTCCAACTGCGGCAACGGGAGCCGGGTGATGGTGGAGATCGCCCGGGAGTTCCGGGCCCGCACCCGCCGGCCGGTGGCCATCCAGCCCAACGCCGGGCTGCCGGAGACGCGCGGCGCGAGCGTGACCTACCCCGAGGACCCCGAGTTCATGGCCGCCAGCGCGCGGGAGCTGCTGGCCGCGGGGGTGGCCATCGTCGGCGGCTGCTGCGGCACCACCCCCGCGCACGTGCGCGCGGTGCGGCAGGTGGTGGACGGCGCGGCCCGCGGCGCGGGCCGGGAGGGCGCATGAAGTACGCGGTGATCCTGCCGGACGGGGCGGCCGACGACCCGCTGCCGGAGCTGGGCGGGCGCACCCCGCTGGAGGCCGCACGCATCCCGCACCTGGACTGGGTGGCGCAGAGCGGCCGGCTGGGGCGGATGGTGACCATCCCCGACGGCTTCACCCCCGGCACCGACGTGGGAACCCTGTCGGTCCTGGGGTACGACCCGCACGAGTACTATACCGGGCGCGCCCCGATCGAGGCCGCGGCCATGGGCCTGGCGGTGCGGCCCGACCAGATGATCTTCCGCTGCAATTTCGTCACCGTCCTGGACGGCCTGCTCCAGGACAACACCGCCGGGCACATCCCGCAGGCGGAGGCCGACGCGCTGGTCGCCGACCTCCGCACGGAGCTGGCGGCGGAGGGCTGCGAGCTGTACGCGGGGGTCTCGTACCGGAACCTGCTGCTGCTCTCGGACGCCGCGGACCTGAAGCTCCGGCTGGCTCCGCCGCACGACATCCTGGACCAGCCGGCCGCGGCCCACGCGCCCGCGGGGACGGGCGCGGAGCGGGTGCTCCGGATCGAGGCGCGAGCCCGCGCCCGGCTCGCCGCGCACGAGGTGAACCGCCGGCGCCGGGCCGAGGGCCGCCCGCCGGTGACCGACATCTGGCTGTGGGGCCAGGGCCGGCCGCGGGCGTTCGAGCCGTTCGCGGAGCGCTACGGCCCGCGCGGCGCGGTCATCACCGGGGTGGACATCCTGCGCGGCTTCGGCCGGCTGCTGGGGATGGAGGTGCTGGAGGTGCCCGGCGCGACCGGCTTCCTCGACACCGACTACGCGGGCAAGGGGCGGGCGGCGGTGGCGGCGCTGGACCGGGTGGACCTGATCGTGGTGCACGTCGAGGCGGCCGACGAGGCCGCCCACATGGGCAGCGCCGAGGAGAAGGTGCGGGCCCTGGAGCGGATGGACGAGGCCATCGTGGGCCCGCTGCTGGAGCGGCTGCGCTCCGGCGGGCCGTGGCGGGCGCTGGCGGCGGTGGACCACCCCACGCCGTGCACCACCCGCGGCCACTCGGCGGTGCCGCCGCTGTTCGCGTTCGCCGGGGAGGGCATCCCGGCGGTGGAGCGGGCGCCGTTCACCGAGGCCGCCGCCGACCGGGGCGGCTTCTGGATCCGGCCGGGGCCTGAGCGATAGGGAAATCGAGCGGATCCGCCGCGCGTTCGGGCTCGCGAAGTCCCTTCCCCGGCGCTGAGGCTCAGGCCGCGCCGTGCCCGGCGGCGACGCACCCCCCCGCGGCTCACTTGAGCGAATTCAGCGCCTGGTCGAGGTCGGCGATGACGTCGTCCGGGTGCTCACCGCCGACGCAGAGGCGGATGAGCTGGGGCGGGATGTCGGCCATCCGCCGGGCCTCCTCGCCCTGCTGCTGGTGGGTCGAGATGGCCGGGATGGTGGCGACGCTCTTGATCCGGCCGAGGTCGGTGGCGCGGTGGATCAACTTGAAACGGTCGAAGACCTGGCGCGCGTTCTCCGGCGGACCGTCGACGCGGAAGCTCATGAGATGGCCGTAGCGATTGGCTTCGCCGCCCCGCCCGTCGTCGGAGTCGACGAGGGTCATGTATTTCCTGGCCACGGCGTGGAGGGGGTGGCGCGGCAGGCCGAGGAAGTCGACCTGGTAGACCTTCGGGTGCCCGGCCAGGAACTCGGCGACCTTCTGGCAGTTGGCGCTGACGAGGTCCATCCGGGAGCGGAGCGTCCGCAGGTCGTTCAGGGCGAAGAGGGCGTTGACCGGGGCGGAGGCCGGCCCGTTGTCGCGGTAGGGCAGGAACTTGACGTACTCGGCGTAACTGTCCTTGAAGAGGGGATGGTCGTT
>DATKKS010000270.1:0-10027 GCA_035542815.1 Saccharimonadales bacterium (SeqCode)
CAACGGAGCGCGCCACGGCCGGGGCCGACGCGGCCGCAGCCTGGCGGGCCCCGCGGTTGACCCTGCCCCGGAAAGGCCGGATACTGGCTCGCGTTTCCGTCCGCGGGCCGAGGCGCCCGTGCGGCCGGGCGACCCGGCGCCCGCCGCGCGCACCCCCTGCGCCCCCGCCGGCGGCCATCCCCAGCCGCCACTCTCTGACAGGAGGTGCTCTCTTGAGCCGTCTGCACCCCGCACTCCCCGTGCTCGCGTCGCTCCTGGCGGCGCTGGTCACGTCTCCCGCCCAGGCCGCTGCGCCCGGCAGTCCCGAGGGAGCCGCGACCTCGGCCGTGTCCCTCACCCGGACCACCGGAGGCGACACCGCCCGCTACACGATCCCCTTCGATCAGATTGTGACCGCCGCGCGGATGCAGATTCCGCTGCGGCAGAGCCCGGCCGCCACCTCCGTGGTGGGCCATGACCAGCTGCTGCGTATGCCGCGGGCCATCGCGGCGGACGAGGCGCTGCGGACGGTGCCCGGGGTGCGCATGGACAACCAGGCCAACGGAGAGCGGCTGCACCTGTCCATCCGGGGGCAGGGCATCCTCACCGAGACCGGCATCCGCGGCATCCGGGTGCTGCTCGACGGGCTGCCGCTCAACGACCCCACCGGCGTCGCGCCCGACCTGTACGACGTGGACTGGTCCCAGGTGAGCCAGGTGGAGGTGCTGCGCGGGCCGACCGGCGCTCTCTACGGCGGCGGGGGCGGCTCCGGCGGCGCGGTGAACATCACCACCGCCGACGGCGCCCCCGGGGCGTTCGGCGGCCGGGTGGAGGGCTGGGGCGGCTCCCACGGGTTCTGGAAGAGCCACCTGCTGGCCGGCGGCACCCGCGACCAGGTGAACTACAGCCTGTCGCTCTCGCGCACCGGCGGGGAGGGCTACCGCGTCCACACCGCCTTCGCCGGCAACAACGGATCCGAAAAGGTGCACTGGACCCCCAGCTCGTCGGTCCGGGTGACCGAGGAGCTGAGCTGGACCGACTACTTCAACGAGAACCCCGAGGGCCTGAACCTGCAGCAGGCGCAGCAGGACCCGCGCCAGCCCAACCCCGACGCGCTCACCTACAACGAGCTCTACGACACCCACCGGCTGGGGGCCGGGACCACCGTGCAGGTGGACCTCACCCCCGACCAGCAGCTGGAGGCGTCGGCCTGGCTCCGCACCACCCGCTACCGCGAGGCGGTGCCGTCCTCGGTCCTCCACCGGGCGCTCCAGACCCCCGGGTTCACCGCGCAGTACCACCTCCATTCCCGATTCGGCGAATGGCACAACCACTTCAGCGTGGGAAGCGATCTGCAGTGGCAGAGCGTGGACGAGTACCGGCTGAAGAACCTGGGCTACGCGCGCGAGGACACGCTGCTCTCGAACCAGAGCATCGCCCAGCGCGGGCTGGGCTTCTTCGCGCTGGACCGGATCGAGCTGGGCTCGCGGTGGGGGCTCCTGGTGGGCGTCCGGTACGACGATATGCACAACCGGCTCACCGACCGCATGGCCGGCGACCCGGTGGACCTGTCCGGGGCCGCCGACTTCCACCGGGGCACCGCGCGGGCCGGCCTTTCGTACCTGTGGCGGCCGGAGGCCAGCTTCTACGCCAACTGGGGCCAGGGCTTCCTGCCCCCCACCACCAACGAGCTGGCCAGCAACCCCGATTACCTGGGCGGCTTCAACATGGGCCTGGTGCCGGCCACCTCGCAGTCGGTGGAGGCGGGCGCGCGGGGCGGCCTGAGTTCGTGGTTCTCCTACGACCTGGCGCTCTTCCGCCTCACCACCGACCACGACTTCGACCGCTACCGGATCACCGACCGCCCGCTCGAGACCTTCTACCGCAACCTGGGCTTCAGCCGCCGGTACGGGCTGGAGACGCTGGTGCGCTGCCGGCCGGTGCAGGCGGTGTCCGCGGAGGTGGCCTACACCTACTCCGACTTCAACTACACCGACCCCGCGTCCATCCGCGACAACTGGCTGCCGAACTCCCCGCGCCACCAGCTGGACGCGGATCTCGAGGTCCGGGCGCTGCCCGGCCTCACCTTCGGGATCTCGGTGGACGCGCAGAGCCGCTGGGCGATCGACTCGCAGAACTCGGCGTTCGCGAACGGGTTCACGCTGTGGGGCGCCCGCGCGGCGTACGCCTTCGAGCTGCGCGGCGTGAACTGCGAGCTGAGCGTCTCCGGGCGGAACCTGTTCGACGCGGACTACATGGCGTTCACCGAGCCCGATCCGGACGGCAACTCCTACCAGCCCGGGCCCAAGCGCGAGGTCTTCGGCGGGCTCAAGGTGGAGTTCTGAGGCGGCGGGGCATGGCGCGCGCGCGGCTCTACCGCTGGCTGGCGCTGCTCCCGGCGCTGGCGATCCTGGTCGGAGTGCCGTTCGCCAACCGGGTGCGCCCGTACGTCCTGGGGCTGCCCTTCCTGATGTTCTGGATCCTGGCCTGCGTCCTTTTGACCTCGGCGGTGATGGCCGGCATCGGGGCGCTGGACCGGCGCCCGCCTTCCGAACCCGACCCCGGTCCGGCCGAACCGGCCCGGCTGCCGCGCGGCGAGGCGCCGTGAACCCCGCGCTGCTCCTGATCCTCGTGTTCCTGGCGCTGGCCTTCGGCCTGGGCCTGTGGGCGCGGCGCGGGCGCGCCATGGGCCTGGAGCAGTGGGCCGTCGGCGGCCGGGGCTTCGGGACGATCTTCGTGTTCCTGCTGATGGCGGGCGAGATCTACACCACCTTCGCCTTCCTCGGCGCGAGCGGCTGGGCCTACGGGCGGGGCGGGCCCACCTTCTACATCCTGTGCTACGGCGCGCTGGCCTACTCCCTCTCCTACTTCCTGCTGCCGGCCATCTGGCGCTACGCCACGCGCCTCCGGCTGCACTCGCAGGCCGACTTCTTCGCCAGCAAGTACCGCAGCCCGGCGCTGGGCGTCGCGGTCGCGCTGGTGGGGGTGGCGGCCATGCTCCCGTACCTGGTGCTGCAGCTCACCGGGCTGGGGATCATCGTGTCCGAGACCAGCTACGGCAGCCTGTCCACCTCCGGGGCGGTGTGGCTCAGCACCGCCGCGCTGGTGGCCTACGTGATCGTCTCGGGTGTCCGCGGGTCGGCCTGGACCGCGGTGGTCAAGGACGTGATGATCCTGGCGGTGGCGGTGGCGCTGGGGGTGTACCTGCCGCACCACTACTACGGCGGCTACCGGCCGATGTTCGAGGCCATCGAGCGGGCCAAGCCGGGCTTCCTGGCGCTGCCGGCGCGCGGCCTGAGCATCTCGTGGTTCCTCTCGACGGTGGCGCTCACCGCGGTGGGGTTCTACATGTGGCCGCACGCGTTCGGATCCTGCTACACGGCCCGCTCCGAGGAGGTGTTCCGCCGCAACGCCGCGGTGATGCCCCTGTACCAGCTGGTGCTGCTGTTCGTGTTCTTCACCGGGTTCGCCGCGATCCTGAAGGTGCCCGGGCTCACCGGGGCGCAGGCGGACCTGTCGCTGCTGCGCCTCTCGCGGCTGAGCTTCCCGCCGTGGGTGGTGGGGGTGATCGGCGCGGCCGGGCTGCTCACCGCGCTGGTGCCGGGCTCCATGCTGCTCATGACCGCGGCGACCATCCTGGCCAAGAACGTCTACCGGGTGCTGGTGCCGGCGGCCGACGAGCGAGCCGTGGGGCGCCTGGCGCGCTCGCTGGTGCCGGGGATCGCCCTCGTGGCGGTGCTCATCACGCTGCACGCCGGCAGCGGCATCGTGCCGCTCTTGCTGATGGGCTACAACCTGGTGACCCAGCTCCTGCCGGCGCTGCTGCTGAGCCTCCCCGAGCGGCCGTGGGCCACCCCCGCCGGCGCGTTCGCCGGGATCGCCGTGGGCGAGGCCACCGTGGCCTGGCTCAGCCTCTCCGGGCTGACCCTGGCCCGGATGTTCCCCGGCTGGCCCGCCGCGATCACCGACCTCAACGTGGGCCTGGTGGCGCTCCTTGCGAACACGGCGGTGCTGGTGGCGGTGAGCGCGGCGGGGCGGGCGGTCAATGCAGGTGCACGAGCTTGAACGCCACCAGAATGGGCACCACCACCGCCACGATCGCCTCCCCGGCGATGCACCCGGAGGCCACCGGCACCAGGTAGCGGTCCGCGCTCCGCCTCGAGGCGGCCTTCCAGCCCGCCGCCACCACCGCGCCCAGGAACATGGTGATGACCGCGTTGGCCGGCACCAGCATCCCGATGCCGAGCCCGGTGGGCGACGGCGCCCACTTCCTGGCGCGCGAGGACTCCAGCACCGTGAACAGCACCCCCAGCACCACCGAGACGGCGAGCGCCTGGAGCGCCGCCGGCGGCAGGGCGCTCAGGCCCGCGGACAGCAGCTTCGCGAAGCCGGCCCACTTCTGGGAGATGGGCGACTGGAGCCCGTTCTCCCCGCCGATGCCGTAGGCGTCGCGCAGCAGCGGGTAGGCGTAGGAGACCGCCAGCGCGCCCACCGGGATGGCCAGCAGCTGGGCGTAGGTCAGGTAGCGCGGGGTGCTCCCGATCATGTCGCCGGTCTTGTAGCACTGCATCAGGCCCTCGGACTCCACCGCCACCGAGCCGGTCACGCCGCTGGAGGTCATGTTGGCCATGATGTGGCCCGGCGCCAGGACCCCGAAGATGCCCTGCATCATGTTGGAGAGGGCGCTCACCGGCCCCCAGTTGGTCTCGCCCACCACCCGGATGCCCACCAGCATCAGCGGCAGCGAGAACGCCAGCGCCGCGGCGGTCATCCACACCGGGATGCCGAAGCACAGGCGCATGATCGCGGCCAGCGCCACGGCGCACGCCAGCGAGCCGCCCACAACCCACCGCATGGGGAAGTCCTCGGACCGGACGGCCGAGCCGGAAAACCCGCGGAACGAGCGGATCAGGATGCTCCAGCGCAGGAACAGCGCGGTGAGCCCGCCGGCCACCAGCATCCCGGTGGCCGGCCACATGACCCACAGGATCACGTCCTTGCGGGTCAGCGCGGGGATGAAGGCGCGGTGCACCAGCAGCGGCGGAGCGACGACCCACGACAGGATCGCGCCGGCCAGCATGCTGGCGTTGACCCGCATTCCCACCAGCATTCCCGAGCCCAGGCTGAGGAAGCTCCACCCCACGCCCACGCCCATGCTGGCCCCGGTGGGGCCCAGGCGCAGCAGCTCCGGGATGCGGTACCAGGCCTGCCCCACCAGGCGGGTGTCCGCGCGCAGCCCCATGACCAGCCCCGAGAGCGCCGTCCCGAGCCCCATGGCCCGGGTCACGCCGCGCGCCTCCGGCCCGCGCGAGTCCAGCACCAGCAGGGTCTCCCCCGCCGCGACCCCGTCCGGGAAGCGGAGCTTCTCCTCCACCACGAAATGCCGGCGCAGCGGCACCGAGGTCAGCACCCCCAGGAGCCCCGCCGCGGTGAGCCACGCGAAGGACTGCAGCGGCGTGGGCTGCATCCGGAAGTGCAGCCCGGGATCCGCGCGCAGGAGGTCGAAGGCCGCCAGCAGCACGCACAGGAACGCGGTCGCCCCGGCGGCGGTGCCCGCCGACTGGACGATGTTGTTCTCCCACCGGTTGTAGTCGCGGGAGAAGATCCCCAGCACCAGGAAGCCGAACACCGCCGAGACCACCGACATCCGCGGCCCGAACCCCAGCTTGAGAACGACGTAGGGATAGGCGGCGCCGATGAGCGCCGCGATGAGCACCGCCACGATCGCCGCGCGCAGCGTGAACTCGCGCGCCCCGGGGGGCTTGAGCGGCTGCGGCTCCATCAGCCGGCGCCGTCCAGCAGGTGCACGGTCAGCCCGCTGCGCAGCTTGGGCTCGAACCAGGTGGACTTGGGCGGCATCACCTGGCCCGCGTCGGCCACCCGCATGAGCTGGTCCAGCGAGGCGGGGTACAGCGAGAACGCCACCGCCGCGCCCTCGCGGCAGCGGCGCTCCAGCTCGGCGGTGCCGCGGATGCCGCCCACGAAGTCGATCCGCCGGTCGGTGCGGGGATCGGCGATGCCCAGGACCGGGGCGAGCAGGTTCTCCTGGAGGATGGACGCGTCCAGGCTCCGCACCGGGTCGTCCGCGGGGTAGCTGCCCGGGCGGGCCTCCAGCCGCTGCCAGCGGCCGCCCAGGAACATCCCGAACCGGTGCAGCGCGGCCGGCCGCGGTTCGCCCGGCGACGCCACCGCGAACCGCTCGCCCACCCGCGCCAGGAACCGCTCCGGGGTGAGCCCGTGGAGGTCCTTCACCACCCGGTTGTAGTCCAGGATCTGCAGTTGGTCGTGCGGGAAGACCACCGCCATGAAGAACTCGTACGGGGCGTCCGCCGGGGCGCCGGGGTTCTGGGCGCGCCGGGCCTGGCCGTGCCGCACCGCCGCGGCGGTGCGGTGGTGCCCGTCGGCCACGTACAGGCACGGCACCTCCTCGAAGGCGCGCTCCAGCGCCTGGATCTCCACCGGCTCCGCGATCACCCACAGGCGGTGGCCGATCCCGTCGGAGGCCGCGAAGTCGAAGGCCGGCGGCCGGGCGCGCACCCCCTCCACCCGGCGGTCCACCTCGGGCCGGGCGCGGTAGGCCAGGAACACCGGCTCGGCGTCGGCGTTGGACTCGGTGACGTGGCGGGTGCGGTCGTCCTCCTTGTCCGGCCGGGTGTGCTCGTGCTTCTTGATCAGGTTCCGCTCGTACTCGCGCACGCTGCACAGGCCCACCAGCCCGGCCTGCACGTGCGCGCCCATGCGCTGCTCGTACAGGTACAGGCAGGGCCGCGGGTCGCGGGCCAGCGTGCCCGCGTCAATGAGCCGCCGCAGGTTGTCCCGGCCGCGGGCGTACACGCGGTCGTCGGTGAGGGGGATCGCCGGGTCGAGATCGATCTCGGGCTTGCACACGTGGAGGAACGAGACGGGGTTCCCGCGGGCCAGCTCGCGGGCCTCGTCGGAGGAGACCACGTCGTAGGGGAAGCTCGCCACGTCCCGCGCCTGCTCGGGGCGCGGCCGGTAGGCCCGGAAGGGTCTCAAGCTGGCCATCCCTGCTCCTTCGGTCTCGGGGTTCGGGGAAGCCCGGGCGCGGCGCGGCCACCGGGCGCCGCGCTCAGGCCGGGGCGAATCGCTTCAGGAGAAGATCCCGGAACGGCGCGTACTCGGTGGTCAGGCGCCCGTACTCCTCCGGCCTGGCCTCCAGCCCCGCGAGGCTCGGCGGCAGCTCGGGCTCCACCCCCAGCAGCGACTGGATCTCCTCCGGGAACTTCGCCGGGTGGGCGGTCTCCACCGAGACCGCCGGGGCGCTGGCGGCCGCGTCCGGCTCGGCCAGGTAGCGGTGCAGCCCCGCCCAGCCCACCGCCCCGTGCGGCTCCAGCAGCGTGCGGTGCCGCTCCCACGCGTCCCGGATGGTCGCCCGGGTCTCCTCGTCCGAGATGCTCACCGCGTAGAAGTCGCGCCGCAGCCGCACCAGGTCGGGCATCTGGAGGACCCGGCCGGTCTCGTCCATCCAGCCGCCGTAGGCGTCCACCAGCCGGGCCAGGTTGGAGGGGTGGCCCACGTTCATGGCGTTCGAGATGCACACCCGCGAGGGCACGATCTTCTCGTAGCGCCCGGTGGCGAAGAACCGCGGCACCTCGTCGTTGGCGTTGGTCGCGATCACCACCCGCGCCAGCGGCAGGCCCATGCGCTGCGCCAGCACCGCGCCCATCAGGTCGCCGAAGTTCCCCGAGGGCACCGACACGACCAGGGGCTCGCGGGCGGCGACGTCGGCCAGGCGGACATAGGCGTACACGTAGTACACCGCCTGCGGCAGCAGCCGGCCGATGTTGATGGAGTTGGCGCTGCTCTTGCGGATGTCGGCGAGATCGGGATCCGCGAAGGCCCGCTTGACCATCGCCTGACAGTCGTCGAACTTGCCGTCCACCCCGAAGGTGGTCACGTTGCCGCCCAGGGTGGTCATCTGCTGGCGCTGGCGCGCGGAGACCTCCGCCCGCGGGAAGAGCACCACGCTGTGCACCCGCGGCACGCCGAGGTAGGCGTGGGCGACGGCGCTGCCGGTGTCGCCGGAGGTGGCGGTGAGGATCACCAGGTCGCCCGGGCCGCCCTCCATGAACGCGCCCATCCAGCGGGCCATCATGCGCGCCGCGAAGTCCTTGAACGAGGCCGTCGGGCCGCGGTCCAGGCGCAGCAGCCAGCGGCGCGGCTGCACCTCCTCCAGCGGCACCTCGAAGTCGTAGGCGTCCTGGCACAGGGCCCGCAGGCGGTCCTCGTCGAGCACCCCGGCGGTGAAGCGCCGCAGGACGGCCCACGCGACCTCCGCGTACGGCCGGCCGGCCAGCGCGGCCAGGTCCGCCGCGCCCAGCGTGGGCAGGGTCGCGGGCATGAACAGGCCCCGGTCGGCCGCCTGCCCCTGCAGCAGCGCGCCGCGCAGATCGGTCCGCGGCACGGCCCGGTTGGTGCTGTAGAAGAGAACGGGTTCGCGGCTCATCGCCCTCGGCTCCGGCGGGATCGGCCCGCCCCGCGCGCCGGGGCGGCTCTTCTCCGCGGTGAACGATGTAGTGTATCATACCTTCCGCCGTCCCCACGGAGGGGATCCGCCGCCGGAGGTCTACCATGGTCGCGACAGACGTCCAGATTACCCCTGGAATGCAGCAGTACATCGAGCGGAACAACGAGTACCTCGCCCGAAGAGCCAGGTACATCCGCGAGGTGGTCAAGAAGTGGAAGTTCGACACCATCGCGGTCCACGGGCTTTACTCCATGCAGGACGCCATCGAGGACTACCAGGGCTCGATCATCGAGCCCATTTTCATGTCCACCTCGCAGGCCTACCGGGACTCCGACGAAATGGCCGCGGCGCTGGCCTACCTGATCCCGACCTGGTGCTACTCGCGCATCGCCAACCCCTCGACCTACTACTACGAGTGGACGCTGGCGCTGCTCGAGGGCTACGGCTTCGCCGGGGACACCTCGGCCTGCTCCACCTCCTCCGGGATGGCCGCGATCATGACCGCGGTCCAGCCGTTCCTGATGCACATCCGGCACCACGCCTACGAGCCGCGCAACTTCCTGGCCACCGCCCAATGCTACGGCGGCACGTTCCAGCAGTTCAACGTGCGCCTGCAGCAGGAGCGCGACATCGAGTGCCGCTGGGTCGAGGACCCCACCAACCTGGGCGAGTGGGCCTCCAAGATCGACAAGAACACCCGGTTCCTGTACGGCGAGCTGCCCAGCAACCCGCAGCAGGGCTTCTTCGACGTCCGGGCGGTGGCCGACCTGGCGCATTCGCACCAGCTCCCGCTCATCGTGGACAGCACCGTGGCCACCCCGGCGCTGCTGCGCCCGATCTGCCACGGCGCGGACATCGTGGTCCAGTCCAGCTCCAAGACCCTCACCTCGAGCGGCTTCGGGATCTGCGGGGCGGTGATCGCGCGCCGCAAGATCGTGACCAACATCCCGGTGGACGAGCTGCGCGAGGACTTCGCGCTGTACATCAAGTACCTGCCCAACCGCGACTACGGCCCGAACCTGCACCCGATGCAGGCGATCATGACCCTCAACGACATGCGCACCCTGCGCTCGAAGATGGACCTCATGAGCCGCAGCACCCAGCGGGTCGCGGAGTGGCTGGAGCACCACCCGATGGTGGAGTCGGTCGAGTACCTGGGCCTGCCGGGCCACCCGCTGCACGCCCTGGCCAGCCGGTACATGTGGCTGGTGGACGCCGAGCACGACGAGCTGTACGGCAAGCCCGTGAACCGCTACGGCCACCTCATGTCCTTCTGCGTCAAGGGCGGTGCGGAGAGGACGCGGAAAGTCTTCGACGGGCTGCAGCGGATCTGGCGGGCCACCGACCTGGGGCGGATCAAGAGCGTGGCCACCATCCCGGCCATCTCCACGCACCAGCAGCAGGGCGAGGAGGGCCGCAAGCTGGCCCACATCCCGCCCAACATGATCCGGCTGTGCGTAGGTGGCGAGCACCCCGATGACATCATCGCCGACCTGGACCAGGCGCTGCTGTCGGCCCGGAAGAAGTGAGGCGGAGCCCGGTCAGGACTTGAGGAACGTC
>DATKKS010000271.1:0-18024 GCA_035542815.1 Saccharimonadales bacterium (SeqCode)
TCCTCGAGCGTGGCGCTCCGCAAGAGCCGCCCCTGGTGCGGGAAGCGCGCCTCGAACTCCGGCAGCGCGCCGTCGTCCTCGCCGGGGTAGATGAACATCCGGCCGGCGCTCTCCTCGTGCCGCACGCCGCGGGCCGCGGCCCAGGCGGCCACCTCGGGCGGGTACTCCCAGCACTCCAGCACCTCGCGCCCCACCTCGCGCGCCACCAGCTCCGCCGGCACCCCCTCGAGCAGGATCCGCCCGTCGTCAATGAACACCACCCGGTCGCACAGCTGGGCCGCCTCCTCCATGTAGTGGGTGGTGAGCAGGATGGTGACGCCCCGGCGCTTGAGGTCGCGCACCATGTCCCAGATGGCGTGCCGGGCTTGCGGGTCCAGCCCGGTGGTGGGCTCGTCCAGCAGCAGCAGCTCGGGCTGGTTGATGAGCGCCCGGGCGATCACCAGGCGGCGCACCATGCCGCCGGACATCTGCTGGATCTTCATCCGGGCCGCCTCGCCCAGGCCCATCCACTCCAGCAGCTCCTGGGCCCGCCGGCGCGCCTCGGCCCGGCCGATGCCGAAGTAGCGGGCGTAGACGGTGAGGTTCTGGAGCGCGTCGAAGTCCGGGTCGGTGTTGTTGTCCTGGGGGCATATTCCCAAGCGGGATTTTATGTTACGGGGATGGCGCGCCACGTCCAGGCCCAGCACCCGGACCTCCCCGGAGGTGGCTGGGGAGGCGCACGCCAGAATCCTCACGGTGGTGGTCTTGCCCGCCCCGTTGGGGCCCAGGAAGCCCAGGCACTCCCGGGGCCGCACCTGCAGGTCGATGCCCCGCACCGCAGCGAACTCGCCGTAGCGCTTGACCAGGGAGCGGATCTCGATCACCGGGGCGGCGTCCAAGGGCGGCGGTCTCCAGGCTGGGGGGTGAGCTTCGGCGGGCCGGCGGCGGGCCCGGCTCCCGGGCGGCCTCCGGCCGGTCCGGCGCCCCCGGGGTGGGCAGGATACCCCAGCTTCCGACCGGCTGTCACCCCGGGGCTCCCCGGGCGGCCCCGGCGCGGTCCCGCAACCCGCAATGGAATATTCCGTTGACCGGGGTTGGCGGGGGTGTTAGCGTGGCGGCGCCACGGATATGGCGGCGCCCCAGGCCGCGAAGCTCCAGGAAGGAGGCAGCAATGGCCAACCGGGCACTGTACGAAGAGGACATTGGGGCCATCCAGACCGTCCTCAAGGGCCTGCTCGACACCTGCTACGCGCAAGGCGCGTTGCTGGTGGACAACGCCGGACAGCTGATTCTCAACGCCGGCACCACTCCCGACTTCGACCTGCACGCTTTCGCCAGCCTGGTGGCGGCCGACTTCGCCGCCAACAGCGAACTCGCGCGCCTGCTGGGCGAGGACAGCTTCAGCACCCTGGTGCACCAGGGCGGGCGCGAGAACCTGTACCTCACCCGGGTGAACCCGCGGGTGATCCTGGCGGCCGTCTACGACAAGCGCACCTCGCTGGGACTGGTGCGGCTGCGGGTGAAGCGGTGCGTGAGCGAGTTGCGCGAGTGCTTCCAGCGGCTGTTCGACCGGCGCCAGCAGTCCATCGCCGACGTCCCGATGTTCGACCCCGCTCTCGTGCACGGCCTGGAATCCGAGCTCGAGCGCGCCTTCGGGCAGCAGTAGGGCCGGCGGGGCACCCGAGAGCCGGGACCCATGGCGCTGGTCAACTACTTCAGCCGCGAGATCCAGTTCAAGGTGGTCTACTACGGCCCGGGCCTGGGCGGTAAGACCACCAACCTAACCTACATCCACGCCCACACGTCCCCCCAGTACCGCGGCAATCTGGTGTCCCTCAAGACCCAGGAAGAGCGCACCCTGTTCTTCGACTTCCTGCCCGTGTCCCTGGGCGAGGTGGGCGGCTACCGCGCGCGCTTTCATCTCTATACCGTGCCTGGCCAGATGATCTACCAGGCCAGCCGGCGGGTGATCCTGCAGGGGGTGGACGGGGTGGTCTTCGTGGCCGACTCCAGCCCCGACCGGCAGGACGGCAACCGGGCCAGCCTCAGGGACCTGGTGCGCACCCTGGACGCCCACAAGCTGCCGCTGCGCGGGCTGCCCCTGGTCTATCAATGGAACAAGCGCGACGTGCCCGGAGCCCTGCCCGTGGAGCGGCTGGCCGGGGTGCTGAACCCCTGGGGGCGGCCGGCGTTCCCGTCCGTCGCCGTGAGCGGCGAGGGTGTGATGGAGACGGTCAAGGGCGCCCTGCGCGCCGTCCTGCACGCGTTTCAGGAGGAAGCTGCCGCCCAGCCGCCGGCGCCCATGGCCGAGAGCCAGGTGCGCGCATGAGGCGCGTGGCCGTCGCCCTGGCCACGGTGTTCGGCGCCGGCTTCTTCCCGTTCGCCCCGGCCACCTTCGGGTCGTTCCTGACCCTGTTCCTGTGGTGGTGGATGGCCCCGCTGCCGCCCGCGACCTACCTCGGCATCACCGCGGCGATCACCGCGCTCGGGATCTGGCTGTGCGGCGAGGCGGAGAAGAGCCTGGGCCGGGATGCCCACCCGATCGTGCTGGACGAGGTGGCCGGGCAGCTGGTGACCCTGGCGTTCGCCCCGCGCACCCTGGCCTCCGCCGCCATCGGCTTCGTGCTGTTCCGGGCGCTCGACGTGCTCAAGCCGCCGCCCGCCCGCCAGGCCCAGAACCTGCCCGGGGGCTGGGGCGTGGTGCTGGACGACGTGGCCGCCGGCCTGTACGGTTGGATCCTGCTGCGGGGCGCGGCGCTCCTGCTGCGCCCCTGGCACCTGCCCATCTAGCGCCCTGATCCTAGCGGCCCCCCGGCGCTCCGGGGGGCGCCGGAGCCCCATGCCCGCCAGGACCCCCGGGACCGTCAGGCCCCCCAAGCCCGCCAAGCCGGAGATCTTCCCGGTGGCGGTGCTCACCGTCGGCGACGAGGTGCTCGCCGGGCGCACCCCCGATACCAACTTCGTGCACCTGAGCCGCGCGCTCACCGACTGCGGCGCGGAGGTGGTGTGGCACGCCTCGTGCCGGGACGTGGTGGAGGAGATGGCCGAGGCCCTCCGCGTGGCGCTCAGGCGCGCCCGGCTGGTGGTGGTCACGGGGGGCCTGGGCCCCACGCCCGACGACCTCACCCGCAAGGCGGTGGCGCTGGTCGTGGAGCGGCCGCTGGTGCTGCACGACGGCGCGCTGGCCGAGATCCGCGCCCGGTTCGCCGCCCGGGGCTCCACCATGCTCCCCAGCCACGAGGTCCAGGCGCTGCTGCCCAGCGGCGCCCAGATGATCCCCAACGCGCGCGGCACGGCCCCCGGCTTCCTGGTGCCGCACGGCACCCAGCACGTGGCCGCGATGCCCGGAGTGCCGTGGGAGGCGGAGGCCATGACCGACGCGTTCCTGGTGCCGTGGGTCCGCGAGCGCACCGGCGGCGGGCGCACCGGGCACCTGGTGCTGCGCACCGCGGGGATCACCGAGTCGGGCCTGGCGGAGCTGCTGAAGGGCTTCGAGAAGACGCTGCCCGAAGGCGCCACCCTGGCCTACCTGCCGCACGGCACGGGGGTGGACCTGCGGGTGAGCCTGCGCGGCGCCCCGCCGGAGATCGAGGCGCAGCGGGCCACGGTGCGCGCGGCGCTCATGGCGGCCGCGGGCGACTTCGTGTACGCGGAGGAGGCGGGCACGCTGGAGCAGATGGTGGGCGAGCTGCTGCGCCTGCGCGGGCTGAAGCTGGCCAGCGCCGAGTCGTGCACCGGGGGGCTCCTGGGCGGGCGCATCACGCGCGTCCCGGGCAGCTCGGAGTGGTTCGAGCGCGGGGTGATCGCGTACTCCAACCGGGCCAAGACCGAGCTGCTCGGGATCTCCGAGGAGCTGCTCGCGGCGCACGGGGCGGTGAGCGCGGAGGTGGCCGCGGCCATGGCCCAGGGGGTGCGCGAGCGGTCCGGGACGGACCTCGGCCTGGGCGTCACCGGCATCGCCGGGCCGGGTGGCGGGACGCCCGAGAAGCCGGTGGGGCTGGTGTACGTGGGGCTGGACTGGGGCGCGGGCGTCGCCGGAGGGGACGCCCGGCGCGGCGCGCGGGCGGCGGCCCCGGCCGGCGGCGCGGTGCGCCAGCTGCGCCTAGCCGGCGAGCGGGAGCTGGTGCGCGAGCGGGCCGTCACCATCGCGCTGGACATGGTGCGGCGCCTGGCCCTCGGCCTGCCGCTCGAGCCGTAGGCGATGCCGGGAATTTCCCCGTTATCCACCTGTTCGAGCCAGTCTGATAATGGGCGGTTCAGAGCGCCGGCGGCCCGGGCGGCGGCCGGAGGGGGGGATCTTGAACGCTGACCGCGGGCTCCACCGGGAGCCCGAGCGAATCCTCGGTTTCTGGAGCGCCTCGGCGCTGGTGGTGGGGCTCATCATCGGCTCGGGCATCTTCCGGGCGCCGTCCTCGGTGGCTGCCCTGCTGCCCTCGCCCTTCTTGATGCTGGCGGCCTGGACCGTGGGGGGAATCCTGAGCCTGTGCGGGGCGCTGGCGGTGTCCGACCTGGGCACTCGTTACCCGGAGACCGGCGGGCTGTACGTGTTCATGCGCGAGAGCCTGGGCCTGCCCTGGGCGGTGGGCTTCGGCTGGAGCGGCTTCCTGGTGAGCCGGCCTTCGGTGCTGGCCGGGGTGGCCACCGTGTTCGCCGCCTACCTGTGCCCGATGGTGGGCCTGACCGGCGGGTGGGCGGTGGAGCGCTGGGTGTCCTCGGCCGCGGTGGTGGTGTTCACGGTCATCAACATCCTGGGCCTGCGCGCGGGCGCGGGGGTGCAGAACCTCTTCACCGGCGCCAAGGTGCTGGGGCTGGCGCTGCTGATCGTGGCGGTGGGGCTGTTCGGCCGGGGCCAGCTGGGGGCCGCGCCGCCGGTGCCGGCGGCGCACGCGCTGCCGGTGGCGATGCTGCTCTCGCTCATCACCATCCTGTTCGCCTACGACGGCTGGATCGACGTCACCTACGCCGGGGGCGAGGTGCGGAACCCGCGGCGCAACCTGCCCCGGGCCATCGTCCTGGGCACGCTCGCGTGCATGGCGCTGTACCTCCTCACCAACTTCGCCTACTGCGCGGTGCTGAGCCCGGCGGAGATGGCGGCCGCCCCCAACGTGGCCGCGGTGGCCCTGGGCCGGGTGTTCGGCCCGGCCGGCGAGCGGGTGCTGACCGCGCTGGTGATGATCTCCTCGCTCGGGATCCTGAACGGGAGCATCCTCACCGGCACCCGCCTGCCGTTCGCCCTGGCCCGCGACGGCTACCTGCCGGCGCAGCTCGGCACGCTGCTGCCGGCCACCGGCTCGCCCGCCTGGGCGCTCAGCGTGCAGGGGCTGATGACGGTGCTGATCCTGCTGTTCGTGAAGGGCTTCGACAACATCGCCGCGCTCTTCGTGGTCACCTCGTGGCTGGCCTACGCGGTGGGCATCGGCGGGCTGCTGGTGATCCGCGCGCGGGAGCGGCGCGCGGGCCACGCGGTGGTGGGGGCGGCGGCCGCCGGGGCGGCCGGCGGGGAGGCCGTCCGGCCCTTCGTGATGCCCTTCGGGCCGTGGCCGGCGCTGATCTTTATCGTGGTCACGCTGGCGATCATCGTCCAGGACGTGATCTCCAGCGGGCTGAGCCACCTGGCCGGGGTGGGGGTGGTGGTGGTTGCGGCGGCGGTGGTGGCGTTGAGGCCGCGGCGATGAGCGCTCCGCGCTGGCGTCCCGAGGCCGGGCCGGGGACGGGGGCCGCCCGGGGAGGCCGCCCGCGCGGCGAGCGGGGGCCCGGCGGGCCGCCGCGGCTGCCAGGCGACACGGTGCGCGCGTTCCTGGCCATCTTCCCGCCGGCGGAGGTGGAGGCGGCGCTCGCCCAGTACGTGGCCTCGCTGCGCGGCGAGCTGCGCGAGGTGTCGTGGGTCAAGCCGGGGAACCTGCACCTCACGCTGCGCTTCCTGGGGGACATGGAGTCGGCGCTGGTGGGAGCCGCGGGCGCGGCGGCCGACGCCGCGGTGCGCGGCCGGCCGGCGTTCGACGTGTCGCTGAAGGAAGTGGGGCTGTTCCCCAACGCGCAGCGCCCGCGGGTGGTGTGGCTGGGCGTGGACGTCGGGCGCGAGCCGCTGGTGGAGCTGGCGGGAGCGCTGGAGCAGGAGCTGGTGGGCGCGGGCCTGGGGCAGGCCGACAAGCCGTTCGCCGCGCACCTCACGCTGGGGCGGGTGCGCGACTACCTGCCGCCGGCGGCGCTGCCGCGGCTCTTCGAGCGCCGCCCCTGCCCGGGCTTCGCCTTCCGCGCCGCCGCCGTCCAGCTGATGCGCAGCCAGCTCGACCCCGGCGGCTCCATCTACACGGTGTTGCACTCCGCGGCGCTGGCGTAGCCCGCCCCGCCGCGCGCCCGCTGCGCCTCGGCGGGAGCCGGTTCCGAGCACCTCTCGGCGGGACGCTCGGCTCCGCGCGTCCTGCGCTCCGCCTCACTCGTGCTCGCGGCCGGCTCCGGCCTCCTGTCTCCGCTTCGGCCGCGAGACGCCCGCCTCCGAGGTCTCGGCACCGGCTCCCGAACGACTGGCCCCGATCGGCCCGCGGCTAGGCGTGCTGGGCCAGCTGCCGCCGCAGCTCCTCGGGCAGCGCCACGGACCGCCGGCTGCGCAGGTCCGTCATCACCAGCACCTGGCGGCAGTCGGCGCACAGCTCGCCGGTGGCGGCGTCGCGGACCTCCATCCACAGCGTGAACGAGGACGTGCCGACACGCTCCACCCAGCCTTCCAGGCTCACCGACTCCCCGAAGCGCAGCGGCCGCCGGAAGTTCAGCTCCTGGCGCACCAGCAGCGGCAGGCTCCCGGCGCGCAGCATGTCCGGGAGGCTCACCCCGCAGCGCCGCGCCAGCTCCTCCCGCCACAGCTCCGCCCACCCGGGATAGCGCAGGTTCGAGACCACCCCGGCGAAGTCCACGTCGAAGGTGTGGACGGCCTGCGGGAGCCTCACCACCGCCGGCTCGGCCGGGCGCGGCGGGGCCGGCGCGGCGGCCGGCTCCGCGCTCATCGGGCTTTCCGGGCGCCCCACCCGAACTTCTTCCGGACCGCCAGGACCTGGGCCAGGTGGTTGAGGTCGTGCCCCGCGCACATCTTGCACATCAGCAGGAACGGCTCGCGCCCGCGCTCGGAGTGCATCACCGCCGCGCGCTTGCGCGCCGGGCGCGGGGCCGCGGCGATGGCCGCCAGCGTGGTGAGGCGCACCAGCCGGTACACCGCCAGGCTGGCCCGCGCGTGGGTGCGCTGGTAGCGGAAGCATTCCGCCCAGCGCTGCTGGTCGAAGCCGTGGACCGGCGCGCCGGGCTCGGCCAGCGCCCGCCGGATGCGCCACCCGTACACCACCTCGGTGTCCGCCAGGTGGCCCAGGATCTCCTGGATGCTCCACTTGCCGCGGCCCGGCCGGCGCTTGAACTGCGCGGCGGTGAGCCCCCGGACGGCGCGCTCGATGCGCGCCGGAGTGGAGGCCATCAGCTTCAGCGGGTCGCGCTTTCCGATGAACTGGACGGTCTTCCTGATGTAGGCCTTCATGGCGGGCGATTTCGGGCTCGGCATGGCCAGGACTCCTTCCGGGATGGGACCCGGGCCGCGCGCCGGCTTCGCGCGCCCCTCGAGCGACTGACGACGCAGCTTCATCTTCCGGCGGGAGGGCGGAGCTGCCGGCCGCCGACCCTCGCGCCATCTTGCCGCGGGCGCGGAGGTTCTGTCGAGCGGGAATGTGAGGAAGCGCGCTCGCACTATCACAATGGGCCCGCAGCGCCCGCGCCGCGCGATTCATAGTGCTCTCGCAGGAGCAGAAAAACCGCTGCGACGGCGCGCGCATCGAAGGTCGCGGCCGCGGCACGTGCGCGGCGTCTCCCCCCGGACCTGCCCACGATCCCTGCATCCTGCTCGACCGCTTGGATCCGAATTCCGAATCAGCATCGTCGCCGGAGCCTCCGCGTTCACGCTCGGGCTCCGGTTTCGCTCACCCGCGGACGGCTGCGGCTGTGTGCCGTGGCGCCGTGCGAGGCCGCCGGAGACCCTGCTTTGCAAGGAGTCGAACCATGATGCGCCGTCTCCTCCCTCCCTTGCTCGCACTGTTCGTGCTCGCCGCATCCGCCCAGGCCCAGGTCGTCCAGATCACCAGCAACATCAGCGCCAACACCACCTGGGGCCCCACCGGCACGGTGGTCGGGACCACCTTCTGGGTGCGCAACTCGATCGCCATCAACGCCGGCGACACGCTCGTGATCCAGCACGGGGTGGTGGTCAAGTTCGACCCGTACGCGGGGCTGCAGGTGAACGGCGCGCTGCGGGCGGTGGGCACCGCGGCCGACTCCATCGTGATCACCTCCATCCGCGACGACAACAACAAGGCCGGCGACACCAACGCTGACGGCAACACCACCGTGCCCAACCCGTCCGACTGGGCCGGGATCACCTTCGCCAACCCCGCGGCCAACTCCAGCGCCCTGTACTACACCGACGTGCGCTACGCGGGCTACTACCAGCGCGGGGCCCTGGTGTTCCAGAGCGCCTCGGACTCGGTCTCCAATTGCGTGGTGCGCCGCTCCTACTTCGGGGTGGACTGCTCCGGGAACGCCTCGCCCACGCTGTCCAACACCTACATCGAGGCGTCCACGTTCACCCCGATCACCCTGGACCTCACCGCCACCCCGGTGTTCAGCAACCTGTCCATCTCCGGGGGCGGCAACGGCTACAGCGCCTTCGGGCTGCGCGGCGGCACCCTCACCGGTCCGGCCACCCTGCCGGTGCGCGGGGCGACCATCGGGGCGAGCCCCATCGCCAACATCACCTACGTGCTGCTCTCGTACCTCACCATCAACGCCGGAGCGAGCCTCACGGTCGCGCCGGGGGTGGTGATCAAGCCGCTGTCGAACGTCGGGATCGCGGTGTACGGCACGCTGACCATGAACGGGGACGCCGCCGACACCATCTCGGTCACCTCGATCAACGACGACAACCTGGGCAAGCCGGGGGACACCAACAACAACGGCTCCATCACCTCGCCCGCGCGGGGGGACTGGGACCGCATCGTGTTCTACCAGGGCTCCTCCGGGTCGCTGCAGTACTGCCGCCTCAAGTTCGGCAGCAACTACGCCGGCTACGGCATGGTGGACATGACCAACGTCAACCTGCCCATCTCCAACACGCTGCTGAGTGATGCGGGCCACGGGATCGTGGCGCACGGCACCTCCCAGCCCACGCTCACCACGGTGGCCATCAACAACTGCTCGTCCACGCCGGTCCTGATGTCGGTGTCGGCCAACCCCACGTTCACCGGGGTGACCTTCCTGGCCAACGGCATCACCGCGCTGGGGATCATCGGGGAGCAGGTGGCGGTGAACTCGCACCTGTTCCAGCGCACCGTGGCCGGCTACCCGAACATCACCTACTACGTGATGAACGGCTACCTGGAGATGCTCAACCCGGCCATCCTGACCGTGGACCCCGGGGTGGTGGTCAAGTTCCAGCAGTACGGGGCCGGGCTCATCATCGACGGCGGGCTGTCCGCGAACGGCACGCAGTCGAACCCGATCGTGTTCACCTCCGAGCGCGATGACCAGTACGGCAACCCGCAGGACACCAACGGGGACGGTTCCATCACCACCCCCAACACCGGAGACTGGTTCACCGTGCGCTTCAGCTCCACCGCGCTCGGCGGCAGCAGCCTGCTGAACTGGTGCCGCATCACCTACGCCGGCTACCAGCCGGGCGAGCCCTGGCCGCCGAGCCTGTGGATCACCAGCTGCTCGCCCCCGGTCCGAAACTGCACCATCGCCAAGGGCTTCTGGGGCGTGCGGATCGACGGCAACGCCACGCCGCTGGTGGACAGCTGCGCGTTCAACAACTGCACCTACGCGCCGTTCCTCCTTTCGGCCCAGGCCGACCCCACACTCACCCACAACACGTTCGCCACGAACGGCTACAACGCCATCGGGCTTCTGTCGGAGACGCTGTCGCAGAACTCGGTGCTCAAGTACCGGCCGGGGGTGGGGCCGCCGGCGTACGTGCCGTTCGCCTACCTGCCGGTGGGCACCATCACCGTGGGCAGCGGGGTGTCCCTGGCGATCCAGCCCAAGGTGGTGATCAAGCCCATGAGCGCCTTCTCCGTGTTCTCGGTGAACGGCTCGCTCAACGCGGTGGGCGGGCCGGACTCGCTGCGGGTGGTGTGCACCTCGGTCAGGGACGACACCCACGCCGGGGACACCAACGCCGACGGCTCGGCCACCACGCCCGCGGCGGGCGACTGGGGGGACATCGTCTTCAACGACGTCAGCGTGGACTCCCTGTGCGTGCTGCGGAACTGCCTGTTCCAGTTCGGAGGGAGCACCGGCAACACCGGCGGCACCGTCACCACCGTGAGCGCCAGCCCCAAGCTGGCTGGCCTGGAGTTCTTCCAGAACCGCACCGCGCTGACCTTCACCGGCAACTCTCAGCCCTCGGTGGACTCGGCCAACGTGCTCAACTGCACCCAGCTGCCGATCGTGTTCTCGCTCATCAGCAACCCGTCCTTTGCCCACATGACCATGGCCAACAACGCGTACACCTGCCTGGGCATCCTGGGGGAGACGGTGGCGCAGAACGCGCGCACCCGGGTCCGGGCCATCGGCACGGTCAGCAACATGGCGTACGCGCTGGCCGGCAACCTGGACATCGCCTTCGGGGCCACCTGGACCATCGATCCCGGGGTGGTGATCAAGCTGGGGCGCTACAACTATGATCCCACGGGCCTCGCGATCACCATCGACGGCGCGCTGGTGGCGCAGGGGAAGCCCGACAGCCAGATCGTGTTCACTTCGACTGCCGACGACGCATACGGCGGCGACACCTACGGCGACGGCGCCCTGACCCACCCCAACGTGGGGGACTGGCAGAACATCACCTTCTCCGCAGTCAGCAGCGACACGGCCACCCACATCAGCTACTGCCGCTTCCTGTACGGCGGGCTGTTCAACACGGCCATGATGTACTTCACCAACGCCCGGCCCACGCTCAGCAACTGCACCTTCACCAAGAGCTACATCGGGGCCCAGATTTCGGGCAACTCGGCCCCCACGTTCGTGAACTGCAACTTCGACTCGTGCACCAACGTGCCGGTCATGATGTCGCTGGTGAGCAATCCCACCTTCACCAACGTGAACTTCCTGGGCAACACCTACACCGCCCTGGGGGTGGTGAGCGAGACCATCGCCCAGGACCTGCTGTGGAAGATCCGGGCGGTCTCGGGCCGGCAGAACATGCCCTACCTGGTGGAGGGCGCCCTGGTCACCGGGCTGGGGGCCACCGTGGCCATGCAGCCGGGGGTGATCGTGAAGTTCACCTCCGGCGGCTACATCAGCATCCAGCGGGCCTTCTCGGCCCTCGGCCGGTCGCAGCCGGAGAGCCTCATCGTGTTCACCTCGGTGCACGACGACTTCTACGGCGGGAACACCGACAGCCTGTACAACGGGTCCCAGATCCCCAATCCCAGCGACTGGTACTTCGTGCAGGTGGAAGGGACCGCCATCGACCCGCAGGTGAACTTCCGCAACTGCGTGTTCCGCTACGGCGGCAACAGCAGCTACGGCGCGCTGCACGCGGTGAACTCCTCGCCCACCGCCGACTCCTGCCTGTTCGCCTACAACGGCATCGGCGTGTCCGCCGACGGCGCCAGCAGCCCGCGCATCCACGGCTGCAGCATTTACGGCAACACCTACTACGGCGTGGACAACGTCGGCGCCTCGTTCTGCGTGTACGCCGAGAGCACTTGGTGGGGCAGCGCCAGCGGCCCCAACGACCCCTCCGCGACCGCGGACCTGTGCGGCCTGGCCGCGCACGCCGGCACCGGCGACAAGGTCAGCGACAACGTGGACTACACCCACTGGAGCACCACCGGCATCCAGACCGCGCTGCTGGGCGACGTGAGCCTCAACGGGACCGTGACCGCCTACGACGCCTCGCTGGTGCTGCAGTACACGGTGGCCTCCCTCTCGCTGAACCCGCTGCAGCTGCTAGTGGGGGACGTCAGCGGCAACGGCACGGTGACCGCGCTGGACGCCTCGTTCATCCTGCAGTACGTGGCCAACCTCATTCCGGCGTTCCCGGCGGTGAACAACGCGCCGGGCGGACCGCCGGGAGCCCTGGCCGCCGCGGCGCGCCAGGCGCGCCAGGCGCTCGCGCGAACCGCGGGACAGTTCCAGGTGAGGCTGGGTGAGCCCCGCCGCGAGGCCGACGGCTGGGTCGTGTCGGTGCTGGCCCAGGGCTCGGCGCCGGTGTATGCGCTGGAGCTGCACTTCGCCGGCGGCACCCCCGTGGCGCCGCAGCAGGTGGCCTTCACCGGGGGCGGCGACGGACTGTGGGCGCTGGGCTCCGACGCGGCCGTCGCGCGCGTCTCGCTGGCCTCCGTCCAACCCCTGGGGCCCGGCGAAGTGGCCGAGCTGCACTTCCCGGCCGGGAACGCCGCCTCCTGGAGCCCGCCGCCGCTGGCCTGGGCGCGGGTCAACGAGACCGAGATCGCCGTGCCGGGCCAGGTCGCGGCCGGCCCGCGGGTCTCCTTCCTGGCCCCGGCCGCGCCCAACCCGGCCTCGGGGCGGGTGAGCCTCGCGCTCACGGTGTCCGAGGGCGACGCCGGAGGGGCGGCCAGCGTGCGGATCTACGACCTCTCCGGCCGCCTGGTGCGCTCCCTGGTGGCCGCCCCGCTGGGGGCCGGCCTGCACCCGCTGGAGTGGGACCTGCGCGACTCGCGGGGCCAGGAAGTGCCCGCCGGGGCGTACTTCGTGCGTGCGCGCGCCGGGCACCTGGATGCCACCCGGCGCCTGATCGTGGTCCGTTGAGCGGCCCGGGCCGGGAGGACTGAAGATGCGCTGCCAAATGACGGCCTGGGCGGCCCGGGGGCTCGCCGTGCTGCTGGGCGTGGCCGCCGCGGCCCGCCCCGCGGCTGCGGTGCGGACCACGGCGGGGACCGGCTCGGGCCTCGCCGGCCAGGTGGTGGACGTGCCCGTCAACACCACCGACCTGACCGGGCTGGGGGTGCTGTCCTACCAGTTCGCGGTCACCTACGACGCGAACCTGCTGTCGGTGGACAGCGTGGTGACCACCGGGACGCTGAGCGCCCCCTGGGGCCCCGCCACGTCCGGCCGGCAGTCGGGCAAGGTCTCCGTGAGCGCTGCCGGGGCCACCGCCCTCGCGGGCTCCGGCCCGCTGGTGCTGATCCGGTTCCACGTGAACCCGGCGGCCCTGGGCGGCGGCGGCACCACCCTGGTCCTCCAGAGCTTCCTGTTCAACGAAGGCAGCCCGGTGGACACCACCGCCAACGGCAGCTTCAGCGTGGGCGTGACCCCGACGATCTCGGTGTCCCCCAACACCGGGGAGCTGGTGCGCGGCGCCACCCTGGCGTTCACGGTTTCCGGGAGCGTGACCAACCCGGTGGCCTGGGCCACCACCGACCCCACCGTGGCGACGATCAGCTCCAGCGGGCTGCTGACCGGGGTGGCGCCCGGCCTGGTGAAGGTGTTCGCGGTGGACAACGCCGGGCTGCGCGACACCACCAACGGCAATATCCAGGTGGACGGCGCAGGGGTGACGGTCGCGGCCGTGAACGCGCTGCAGGGCCAGATGGTGGCCGTGCCGGTCACCGTGACCAGCCTCAACGGGCTGGGGGTGCGCTCCGGCCAGTTCGCCATCGGCTACAACGCCGCGCTGCTGACCCCGCTGGGGGCGACCACGGCGGGGACCCTCCTGGCCGGCTACGGGAGCACTTCGTTCGGCGTGGCCAACGGCCAGATCAACTTCACTTTTGCCGGGGCCACCGATCTGACCGGCTCCGGCACCCTGTTCATCCTGAACTTCCAGGCCACCACGACCACCTATGGGTACGCACCGCTGCCGCTGAACACCGCCCTGTTCAACGAGACCCTGCCGGCCCTGCGCTCCGGCGGCTCGGTCAACGTGACCCAGCTCCCCACCCTCACCGTGAGCCCGCCGACGGTGACGCTGCTGGCCGGCCAGCAGCAGCAGTTCACCGTGGGCGGCTCCCCGGCGCTGCCGGTCGTGTGGACCACCCTCAACCCGTCGGTGGCCACCATCAACTCCAGCGGGCTGCTCACCGCGGTGGCCGGGGGAGTGACCCAGGTGCGGGTGACGGATGCGAACGGCGACACCGCCAGCAACACCTCGGTCACCGTGTACGACTTCCAGGTGACCCTGCCGGCCTCCCTGGACGCCCCGGCCGGCTCCCCGGTGGTCGTGCCGATCAACGTGGACCGGGACGTCTCGGCCCTGGGCGTCTTCTCCGCGCAGTACACGCTCATCCACAACGCCTCGGTGGTCACCGGCGCGAGCGCCCCCGCCGCGGGGCTCACCGGCGCGTGGGGCCCGCCGGTCTACAACAGCATGAGTGACCGCATCCTGGTGTCCTCGGCCGGCGCCCACGCCCTGGGCTCGGGCGGCCCGCTGCTGGCCTCGGTCACGCTGAACATCTCGCCCCTGGCGGTGCCCGGCACCTACGTCCCGCTGACCCTCTCCAGCCTCATGTTCAACGAGGGCCACCCCGTGGCCCAGGTGGTGAACGGCCAGCTGCACATCACCAACCCCACCGTCGGCGTGGGGCCCGCCGGCGGCGCGCTGCGGCTGGCCCCGGCCCAGCCCAACCCGCTGCGGCAGACGACCCGCGTGGGCTTCTCGGTGCCCGCGGCGGGCGCCGCCGGGGCCCGGGTGCGGCTCACGGTCTACAGCCTGGACGGCCGCGCGGTGCGCGCGCTGCTGGACCAGGATCTCCCGCCCGGCGACCACCAGGCCTTCTGGGACGGCCGCGACGACCGCGGCCGGACCGTGGCGGCGGGCGCCTACGTGGTGCGCCTGGAGTGGGGCGGCCGGCACCTGGAGCGCAAGGTCGTGGTGGTGAGGTAGCATTTTCCCCGCTTGACCCGCCCCGGGCGCAGCCCTAGCTTTGGGGTGGTTCCCCTCGAAAGATGTTCCGGAGGCCCCCTCGGCCCCCGTTCCGCATTGCCCCTCTATGAGGAGTCAATCCATGTCCCAGATCGTTCCCAACAAGGAACGCGCCAAGGCGCTCGAGCTGGCCGTGGCCCAGATCGAGAAGCAGTTCGGCAAGGGCGCCATCATGAAGCTCGGCGACGAGCGGGCCTCCGTTCCGGTGGAGGTGATTGCCACCGGCTCCCTGGGGCTGGACATCGCGATGGGCACGGGCGGGGTGCCGCGCGGGCGGGTGGTGGAGATCTTCGGCCCGGAGTCCTCGGGCAAGACCACCCTGGCGCTGCAGATCATCGCCAACGCCCAGCGCGCCGGCGGCAACGCGGTGTTCATCGACGCCGAGCACGCCCTGGACGCGGCCTACGCCAAGAAGCTGGGGGTGGACATCGAGGCCCTGCACGTGGCCCAGCCCGACACCGGCGAGGAGGCCTTGGAGATCGCCGAGCACCTGGTGCGCTCCGGCGCGGTGGACGTGCTGGTGATCGACTCGGTGGCCGCCCTGGTGCCCAAGGCCGAGATCGAGGGCGAGATGGGCGACAGCCACATGGGGTTGCAGGCCCGGCTGATGTCCCAGGCCCTGCGCAAGCTCGCCGGGGTGATCTCGAAGTCCCGCACCTGCGTGGTGTTCATCAACCAGATCCGGATGCAGATCGGGGTGATGTTCGGCAACCCCGAGACCACCGCCGGCGGCCGGGCGCTCAAGTTCTACGCCTCGGTGCGCCTGGACATCCGGCGCATCCAGTCGCTGAAGGACGGCGACCGGGTGATCGGCAACCGCACCCGGGTGAAGGTGGTGAAGAACAAGGTGGCGGCGCCGTTCCGCGAGGCCGAGTTCGACATCATCTACAACGAGGGCATCTCCAAGGAGGGCGAGATCCTGGACATGGGGGTGGAGGCCGGGGTGCTGCAGAAGAGCGGCACCTGGTTCAGCCTCGGCGACGAGCGGATCGGCCAGGGGCGCGAGAGCGCGCGGCTGTTCCTCAAGGAGCACCCCGAGGTCCTGGCCAAGATCGAGGTGGAGGTGCTGCGGAAGGCCGGCGTGCAGCGCGGCCCGGGCCCGCCCGCGGGCGGCAACGGCGCGGAGTCCGACAAGGGCGCGGCCAGGCCGGTCGAGAAGGCCGGCGCCCCGCGGGTGGCGGAGCGGCCGGTGGGGGCGAAGCGGTAGCCGCGGCGTCCCGCCGGGCCCGGCGGGAGGGCGCCCCGGGGCGGGCCGCGGCCCGCGCCGGCGAGATTTGAGGAGCAGGCCCGGTTCGCCCGGGCCTGCTCTTTTTCGGGCCGCGCCGGCGGGGCGCCGCCGGAACCTGGCGCGCCGGGCCGGCGCGCCGTGGTATCCTGCTCTCGATCGTCACCAAGCTGGCCGCCTGGATTCCCGCACGGGACCCACCTCGAGGAAGGCACCATGTCACGGCCAGCTCCCCGCTTCCGCGCGCACTTCGGCCCCGGCCTGGATCTCCGCCACAACCTCGGATGGTTCGTCGGCTCCCTGCTGTGCCTGGGGCTGGCCGCCGCGGCCGGCGCCGGCCAGCCCCCGGCCCCGCCTCCGGCCCTGGCGCCGGTGGTCCGCGGCACCGTCTCCCCCGAGCCGGAAGCGGACGCGCCCACGGCCCGCCCCGCGCCGCGCGCCTTCGCCCCGGGACCGGCGGCTCCCGAGCAGGCGGAGCTCTTCCCGCAGTACTCCTGGCCGCTCCAGAACCAGCTCCACGACCGGGTGGTGCTGGAGAACTACGTGGACGACGACAGCACCTCGGGGATCCACGACTACATGTTCGGCGGCAACACCTACGACACCCACGCCGGCACCGACATGACCCTGTTCACCTTCCGGGACATGGACCGCGGCATGCAGATCCTGGCCGCCGCTCCGGGCACCGTGACCAGCGTGCACTACGACCTGGTGCACGACCGCAACACCTCGGCCCCGTGGCCCGACGACGGCAACTGGGTGTTCGTGGACAACGGCGACGGCACGGTCACCGACTACTACCACATGCGCAAGTTCTCCCCGGCGGTCAAGGTGGGGGAGAGCGTGCAGCGGGGGCAGCTGCTGGGGCTGGTGGGGGCCTCCGGCTACGTCACCGTGCCGCACCTGCACTTCGAGGCCGGCTGGTTCCCCGGCGGAAACTACCGGCCGCGCGACCCGTGGAACGGGCCTGCCAACCCGCTGAGCAGCCTGTGGCTCGCGCAGCAGCCGTACGTGGGCAACCTGCCGCTGCGCATCTACGACATGGGCGCGTTCACCCAGACCTCCGGCGGCGGCAACGTGTGGTACGTGGACCGCAACCTGTTCCTCGAGCGGCTCATCCAGCCGGTGATCTTCGGGGTCACCGAGCCGTTCATGCCGGTGTGGTTCCAATTCCAGGGAAACGACGGGGACACCCTGCGCTTCGAGCTGCGCAAGCCGGACTTCAGCCTGTACGCCTCCTGGCCCGACACCATCCAGTACAAGGCCAAGTTCGACTGGCGGTACTACATCGTGTACTTCAGCCCCTACGCCACGCCCGCGGACACCGGGCTGTGGACCGCGCGCATCCTCACCGGGGCGGGCCAGGTGGCCCGCCAGATCCAGGTGCAGGTGGGCGCCGCGACGGTGTACGGCCCGCGGGTGTCCCCGGCGGTGAGCCGCTCGTTCCGCGTCAGCGGCGCGGTGCAGCGCGACACGCTGCGGGTCTCGCCCCTGGGCGGGCCGGTGACCTGGTCGCTGCTCAACGCGCCCGCGGGGGTGACCCTGCAGGACACGGTGCTGTCCATCCCCGCGGTTTCCGGGCAGCCGTACCGTTCGGCGCTCTTCCAGGCGGTGGCCCGGGACGCCGCCGGGCGCCGGGACACGGCCTGGCTGCACCTGGTGGACACCACCAAGGCGGCCAACCCGGTGGTCGGCGTGGGGGCGGCTCCGGCCCGCGCCGCGGCCCGGCTGTCCCTCCCCGGTCCCAACCCCGCAACGCGCAGCCTCTCCCTGCGCTTCGCGGCGCCCGGGCAAGGTCCGGTGCGGCTCGAGATCCTGGACATATCCGGGCGACGGGTGCGCACCCTGGCGGAGCTTCCGGGTCCGGCGGCGACGGAGCGCACCGCGACCTGGGATCTCA
>DATKKS010000272.1:0-7529 GCA_035542815.1 Saccharimonadales bacterium (SeqCode)
GGCCTTCGCGCCCTCGGCCTTGGCGGGCTTGGCCCCCTTGACCTCGCACGAGGTGACGGTCATGCGGTACTCGAGCGTGACCTTGTCGCCCACCTTGAGGTCGGCCGGGATCTTCGAGCCGGCGTCGATGGCCAGCTCCCAGCGGTCCTTGCCCTTCTGCACCACGATCATGTCGGCGGTCTTCTCCAGGACCGGGCCGGTGACCTGGTAGGTCTTGGGCGCGGCGGCGAAGGCGGCCATGGCCGCAGCCAGCACGGCGCACGCCAGCAGGGCGATCACCACGACACGTTTCATGTTCGTCCTCCTGTGACGGGTCCGAGGTTACTTCGCGGACTTCCCGCCGGTCTTGGACTCCCGGCAGCCGGCGGCTCGCCCTTGGCCGGCACCGCTCCCCGGGCCGGGGCGCTCATCTGCCGGGAAAAGAAGCTAGCGCCGGGGTGGTGGGGAGTCAAACCGAGGTCAGGCCGTTGCCCAGCTTCTGCCGGTTGCGCTCCCCGGGCACCTCGATCTACGATCCATGCGGCCGCGACGTACGCTCTCCCCCGGCGAGGGCCCTTGGCCCTGCGTCCGGCCTCCATTCCAGGAAGGAGTCGCAGAATGAAGCCCCCGATCTTCGCTGTCTCCGCTCTATCCGCCTTGCTCCTGGCCGGCGCCGCCAGGGCTGACGATGCCGGGAACTTCGTGCTCCGCCTGGGGCAGGACACCACCAGCGTCGAGCAATACACCCGCTCGACCAACCGCCTGGAGGTGAACCAGGTGGGGCGCTCGCCCCGGGTGCTGCGGCGGCACTTCGTCTACGATTACTCGGGCGGAGCGTTCACCCATCTCGCGGTGGACGTCAGGGCCCCGGGCTCGGCCACCCCGATGCAGACCGTCGAGGTCACGGCGGAGCCGGACTCCCTCCGCGTGAAGATCCAGGGTGCCAACGGCCCGTCCCAGACCGCGGCCCTCGCGGCTCCCCGCGGCACGTGCGTCGCGGTCTATTCCAGTCCCCTGACGGTCTACGAGTCCGAGATCATGCGGATGGTCGGGAGCGGACAGGACAGCTCCCGGCTCACGCTCTACCTGGTCGGGTTCCCCAGCACCACCTGGCTCAGCCTGCACCGTCTGGGCGGCGATTCCGTGGAGATCTCCACCGGGAACAGCGACCTGTCCCACGCCCGGATCGACTCCCAGGGACACGTGCTCGGCCTGCTCCCCATCGCGGGCACTGGCAAGTTCAGCCTGGAGCGCGTGGCGAGCCTGGATCTCGACGCCATGGCCGACGCCTTCGCGGCCCGCGAGAAGGCCGGCACGGGCCTCGGGGTGCTTTCCCCACGCGACTCGGTCAAGACGACCGTGGCGGGGGCCGCCCTGTGGATCGACTACGGCCGCCCGGGCAAGCGCGGCCGCCCGATCTTCGGGAACGTGGTGCCCCTGGGCGCCGTCTGGCGCGCGGGAGCCAACGCGGCCACCCAGTTCCGCACCGACAAGGCCCTGGACTTCGGCGGCACGGTGGTGCCCGCAGGCTTCTACTCGCTGTGGGTCGTCCCCGAGGCCGGGGCCTGGACCCTGATCTTCAACAGCCAGACGGGGCAGTGGGGGACGATGCACGACCCCGCCCGGGATGTCTACAAGGTGGCCATGAAGCTCTCCACGCTCCCTGAGATCGTCGAGCGCTTCACCATCGGGGTGGAGCCCTCCGCCGCCGGCGGGACGCTCAACATGGACTGGGACACCACGCGAGCTTCGGTGGGGTTCGCGGTCAAACCGTGAACCTGGCCTGAGGCCTGACCTGCCCACGCCCGGCGCAGCCGAGGAGGTGCCCATGTACGTCTGCCCGCAGTGCAGCGAGGAGTACTCGGCCCTGGAGCCGGCGTGTCCGAAGTGCGGGTCGGTGGGCCGCGACCCCGAGTTCCTGCGCGGGATCCCCGAGCCGGACGAGCCGCCGGAGACCCTCGAGGACTGGGTGGTGGTGCTGCGCACCCCCGACGAGGTGCAGGCGCGGCTGGCCCAGGGCTTCCTGGCCACCCAGGGCATCGAGGCCATGATCTACCCGCTGGAGGGCGCCACCGGCTTCGAGCCGTTCGGGCACCCGGGGATCGTGGAGGAGATCGCGCTTCCCGGCCGCGCGCACCCGCACTCCGTCCGGCCCATCCGGCTGCTGGTGGCCCCGGACAGCGCGCCCGAGGCGCTCGGCGCGCTGCGCGCGCTGCGGGACCGGCCGGTGAGGCTGGGCGACTCGGAGGACACCGACGCCGATTCGTAGGGGCGCATGGCAGTTGCGCCGGCCGCGGCGACTCCCCTATCATCTGGCTAGCATGATCGCATTTCTTGAGTTCGCGGCAGGCTGCCGCGCCGCCCGGCCGATCTGGGCGGCGCTGTTCGTAGCTGCCCTGTGGGGCGTGGCGCCGCGCGCCGGCGCCGCGGCCATCGCGCCCGGCGGCCTTCCGCCCGCCCCCCTGGTCCAGGCCGCCCCGGACACCGCGCCGCAGGGTCCCGGGCTGGGGGAGATCCCGGCGCCGGCGCCGGGCCAGCTGCAGCCGGCCCGCCCGGTCCGGCCGGCGCGCCGCGGCCCGTACCCGATCGTGACCCCGCCTCCGCCGGCGGCCCCGAGCGAGCCTCACCAAGTCACCGCCTCGCCCGAGGGCTTCGCGATCGCCCAGCTCAAGTACGGCGGCGGCGGCGACTGGTACGCCGACGAGACCTCCATCGAGAACCTGCTGGCGGCGCTCAAGGAGCGCACCACGGTGAAGGTGGCGCGGTCCGAGCGGGTGGTGGTCTCGGCGGGCGACGAGCAGCTGTTCAACTACCCGTTCCTGTACATCGTGGGCCACGGAAACATCAAGTTCACCCCGCTGGAGGTGGAGCGGCTGCGCGCCTACCTGCAGGGCGGGGGCTTCCTGTGGGCCAACGACGACTACGGCATGGACCCTTCGTTCCGCCGCGAGATCAAGCGCGTGCTGCCGGGCGACTCCCTGGTGGAGCTGCCCTTCGACCACGAGATCTACCGCTCGTTCTACAAGATCCAGGGCGGGCTGCCCAAGATCCACGAGCACGACGGCGGTCCGGCGCGCGCGCTGGCGGTGTACCACGGCGGCCGGATGGTGGTGTTCTACGACTTCGATTCCGACATCGGCGACGGCATCGAGGACAACGAGATGCACCACGACCCCCCGGAGAAGCGGGAGGCCGCCATGCAGATGGCCATCAACATCGTGATGTACGCGTTGACCCACTGAGCCTCGTCCCCACCCCCGAACTCTGGCCACTCGGGTAGCTCACCACCGGGGCCTTCACGGCGACCAAGCCACGAGGGCCTCGCACCCGCTGGAGGGCCAGAATGCCCCGCAGACTCCCCGGACCGATCCGTTCCGCAAGCCTCCCCCGCGCGACCCGCGCCCGGGCGATCGCCGCCCCGCTCCTCGCCGCGCTCCTCGGCCTGCTCATGGCCTCGAGCTGCGCAGCGCAGTCCGGCTCCGAGGTGCCCTCCAAGTTCTTCGGGCTGGCCGTGCAGCACCCGTGGGACTACCCGCCGATCGCCTTCGGCAACATCTCGCACTTCACCTTCGCCTGGGGGGCGGTCGAGGCGGTGAAGGACAGCTTCGACTTCACCAACCTCGACTCCCTGGTGGCCGACGCCGTGCACCACGGGCTGGTGGACGGCGCCACCAATACCGTCCGCATGGGGCTCACCCTGGGTCTCACCCCCGACTGGGCCCTCAAGAACGACAGCACCTGCACTTACAAGGACGCCGCCAGCGGCCACTTCCAGTGCAGCGCGCCCCCCGGCACCTACACCCAGATGCTGCAGCTGGCGCAGGCGGCCTACCCCATCGTGCACCAGGATCCGTACTCGATCCTGCTCACGCCCTCGGTGACCAGCAAGGTCAGCAAGATGGTGAGCTGGATGGCCGGCTACCTGCACGCGGGCGGGTGGCAGTACGCCGACGGCGGCGCCTTCCACGGCTACATGGGCGCGAACGGATCGAGCCTGTTCCCGATGCCGGAGGACAGCGGCAGCTTCGGCTCGATCATCACCAAGGTCACCGAGATGCGCGCGGTGTTCGACACCAGCGGCCTGGCCGGCAAACCCATGTTCCAGACCGAGGGCAGCTGGGGCAACTTCAACGTGACGGACCCGGACAGCCAGACCGCCTGGCTGGCGCGCTACATGCTGCTGCAGGCGGGGCTGAGCGCCTCCACCAACCTGCAGCTGGCCTCGTGGTTCGCCTGGGCCGACTCCAACTTCGGCTGGGGCGACATCCAGACCCGCTCGCAGCAGCCCACCGCGGCGGGCACGGCGTACGGCCAGGTCTTCCGCTGGATGGCCGGCGCCACCGCCTCGCCGTGCAGCCTGGCGGCCAACGGCACCTGGACCTGCAAGCTGCAGCGCCCGAACGGCTACGCGGCCAAGGCGGTGTGGAACGCCAACGGTCCGCTGTCCTACAAGCCCGGCCCGCTCTACGATCGGTACCGGGACCTCGCGGGCGATTCCATGGCCGGAACGCACGTGCGGCTGGCGGCGGCGGCCGCCGCATGCAGAGCGGGATCTACTTCCTGCGGCTCGAAGGCCCGGCCCCGGGCCCGAGCGTGAAGGTGGTTGTGGTACGCTGAGGCTCGGCATCGGCCCCGGCCGTGGCGCGGGACGGGCCATCCGCGCCCCAGCCGGGCGAGAGGGAGGGCGGGCATGGCGGCAAAGAACGGAAAAGGCAATGGGGCCGCGCGGCACGAGGCCGAGGCGCCGGAGCCCCGCACCGCGCTGGTGACCGGGGGCAACCGGGGCATCGGCCTGGAAGTGTGCCGCCAGCTCGCGCGCCGGGGGCTCCGCGTGATCCTCACCGCCCGCGACCAGCGGCTGGGACGCGGCGCCGCGGCGAGCCTGCACCGCGAAGGTCTGGAGGTGGAGTTCCGCCGCCTGGACGTCACCGAGGCGGGCGCCCCGGAGGCGCTGGCGGACACTCTGCGGCGTGCCGAGCGGCACCTGGATGTGCTGGTGAACAACGCCGCCGTCTACCCACAGGGCGGCGCGCTGGAGGTGGGGGAGGACACCGCGCGCGAGGCGTTCGAGACCAACCTTTTCGGACCCCTGAGGCTGTGCCGAGCATTCCTGCCCGGCATGCTGGAGCGCGGCTACGGGCGGATCGTGAACGTCTCCAGCGGCGACGCGTCCTTCGGCGAGAAGCTGGCCGGCCCGGCCGCCTACTGCATCTCCAAGACCGCGCTCAACGCGCTCACCGTGAAGCTGGCCCAGCTGGCGCGCGGGGACGTGAAGGTGAACTGCGTGTGCCCCGGCTGGGTGCGCACCCGGATGGGCGGGCCCAACGCCACCCGCGGCGTGCGCAAGGGCGCGGAGACCATCGTGTGGCTGGCCACGCTGCCCCCGGACGGCCCCAACGGCGGGTTCTTCCGCGACCGGAAGGCGATCCCGTGGTGAGACGCGGCGAGTTGGGCGCGCGGGCCTCGGCGCGCGGCGTGCCGCGGTTCCTGCGGCGCGGCGCGATCGCGGGCCTCACCCTCGCCGCGAGCCTGCTGTTCGCCGCCGGCTGCGCCTACCGCGGCCCGCAGGCCCCGCACGTGAGCCTCGGGCCGGACCTCGGCGCCCTGCGCTCGGCCTTCAACGCCGGGGCCGGCTCGGTGCGCGTGGTGCTGCTGCTCTCGCCCACCTGAAGCGTCTGCCTTGGGGGGGCCTCCCAAGTCGCCCAGAGCGTGTTCAACGTGATCCCCGGCCGCCACCTGCGCGGGCAGGTGATCTGGGTGCGGACGAGCTGGTTCACCGGGGAGCGGGACGTTCCGGGCGCCACCGCGCGGCTCCTGGATCCCCGCGTGACCCACTACTGGGACGGCCGGCGCGCGGCGATGAAGGCCTTCCGCCGCGCGCTGGGCGTGGACCGCGATCCGTGGGACATCTACCTCGTGTACGGGCCCGCGGCCCGCTGGACCGGCGCCGACCCGCCCGCGCCGGACTTCTGGATGCAGATGCTGGGCGTGCCGCAGGCGCCGGTGTTCGACGCGGAGGAGTTCGCGGCGCGGGTGCGGATGATGGCGGGGGCGGTGCTGTAGTCCTCCCGGATCCTGAGCGGAGTGCTATCATTGATGGCGGGCCGGGATCGCTGAGCCGGACAAGACTAGAGCCTGTCTCACAAGTGCTCTGACGTGCTAATCTGCTCTCCGACAGCGCCATGGACCTCACAGAAAGCGAGGTCAATGCCATGAACGCCCAAACGAGGGTGGTGATGGCCCTGACCGCTATGGTCCTTCTTGGGCAGCCAGTCAGGGCGCAGCCCCAGCAGTCATTGATGTTCGCGGTCAGGCAGTGCAACGAGTACGCCTTGGAGCTGCACCTCGATCCGCGTCCGTTTCAGGACTTCGTGGGCCCCGGCTTCCCACTTGCGCTCGTGGAAGGGAAGGCACGGGTTGTCATCATCGTGCATGACTGCTCGCAACTGTGGATCGATGGCCAAGACGAAGGACTCGCGCAGGAAGTCCGGGTCTGGCTATCCATCCGTGGCCTGGAAGACGTGCGACCCGTGGTCGGAGCGGAGAGGACTCCGCCGACCCGGACGTGGTTCAGTCTGTTCGAGGGATCCAGCAACCCGCTTGTCTACAAGGTGAAGACTGCAGCAGGAATCGCCGAGGCTTCGGTCGACAGCGTCATCTTGGATCCTCCGGGGCGCCAGGGAGGCGGGCGAGTCTACCTGAACGGGGATCTGGCACTCTCGTGGCATGTGCCGTCGCCCGCCGCGCCATCGGCCCGTCTCCTGGGCCTGAACCACGACGTGTTCAGAAGAGACTCCACGGGCAGCGTGGTCCTCAACCAGATCCAGGCTGTCATGCACGTGGCAGCCGATACGTCTCCCGGAACTCTCGAAGTCACGGGCCGCCCAGGTGCAGTGCCGTTGATCAGTCCTGGGACCTACCCGGTCTCGGTGCGCATGTTCTTCCCAATGTGGTCTCGAGCGACGCTGGGCCTATCCCGTCAGACACATTAGGGCTCTTCCGGGAATCGTGTGGGTGACCGCAGCGAGGCCGGCCACGGCCATCGGCTCGGGGTCGCGGATTCGGGATCAGCGGTGCGAGAAGCGCCCATTGCTCGTCCTTGAGGTCCATGGCTCCCGCCTCGGCGCCATATGACGCCGTCGGGGAGCAGCTTGTACGATTAACTGGTTCGTGAGATGCTTCTAAGCGAGCCTGGGCAAAGCGAGTACAAATGGTCGTATTCTGGGGCTGGATAGCTGCCTGGCGCGCCGCCTGGCTCCGCCAAGTCACCCGGGGGAGCAAGCTTGTCCTCGCGCTCCCGGTCCTGCCTATCCTCGCTTCCATCCTCGTGCTATCCGCACCGGCCGCCCAAGGCCGGGCCGGACAGCTCTCCTGGGCCCAAGGGGCGAACAGCGGCAAGGTCCTGTTTGCGCCGGCTACGAATTGGCGCGTGGCCGCAGATCCGTGGGACATTGTGGCCGCGGACTTAGACGGAGACTCGGCGGTTGACCTTGCCTGCCCGAGCCTGAGCAGGGATAGTGTCACGGTGCTATGGGGTGACGGACATGGAG
>DATKKS010000273.1:0-3260 GCA_035542815.1 Saccharimonadales bacterium (SeqCode)
CGGGGCGGCCGGCGCCTGCGCCCCCGCGGGCCGCGGCAACGCCGCCAGCGCCATCAGCATCGCCAGCGCCACGGCCGCGGCCGGCCGACCGGGGCGGCCCGGGCGCGGGGCGCCCGGCCGCCCGGAGGCCTCAGGGCTGGGAGGCAACGGTCTCGTGCTCAAACGTGATCTCCTCGCCCTGGGCCACGGCCCGGACGCGCGATCCTTCCTTGATCGCGCCGGCCAGGACCTGCTCGGCGAGGGGATCTTCGAGCAGCCTTTGGATGGCTCGCCGCAGCGGCCGTGCGCCGAGCTGGGGGTCGAATCCGCGCTGGATGAGGAGCTGGACCGCCTCGGGGGCCACCTCCAGCGCGATCTTCTGCTGCAGCAGCCGGGCCCGCAGCTGGTCCACCAGGATCTGGACGATCTTCTCCATCTCCGGCATGCCCAGCGCCCGGAACACGATGATGTCGTCGATGCGGTTCAGGAACTCGGGGTTGAACACCCGCTTGACCTCGTCCAGCACCGTCCGCTTCATGCTCTCGTAGGTGGCCTCCTGGTCCGACTTCTGGAAGCCCAGGGAACTCCTGCCGCGGAGCATGCGCGAGCCCAGGTTGCTGGTCATGATCAGCACGGTGTTCTTGAAGTTCACCTTGCGCCGCATGCTGTCGGTGAGCTGCCCGTCGTCGAGCACCTGCAACAGCAGGTTGAACACGTCGGGGTGGGCCTTCTCGATCTCGTCCAGCAGCACCACCGAGTACGGCTTGCGGCGCACCTTCTCGGTGAGCTGGCCGCCCTCCTCGTAGCCCACGTAGCCCGGCGGAGCCCCCACCAGCCGGGACACGTTGAACTTCTCCATGAACTCCGACATGTCGATCCGGATCAGGGCCTCCGGGTCGTCGAACAGGAACTCCGCCAGCACCCGGGCCAGCTCGGTCTTGCCCACGCCGGTGGGCCCCAGGAACACGAACGAGCCGATCGGGCGGCGCGGGTCGCGCAGCCCGCCGCGGTTGCGGCGCACCGCCTTGGACACCGCGCTGACCGCCTCGGGCTGGCCCACGATCCGCCGGCCCATCACCTCTTCCATGTGGAGCAGCCGCTGCGACTCGCTTTGCTCCAGCTTGACGATCGGGATCCCGGTGATGGAGGAGACAATCTTGGCGATGACCTCCTCGTCCACCACCGCGTCCCGGTCCATCTTGGACTCGGTCCAGTTCCGCTTCAGCTCCTTGAGCTGGCTGCGCAGCTCCCGCTCCCGGTCCCGGAACTTGGCCGCCTTCTCGTACTCCTGGGCCCCGATGGCGGCCTCTTTCTCCTTGACCACCTCGTCGATCTTCTTCTCCAGGTCGCGGATCTCGGCGGGCGCGTGCGCGCTGGAGAGCCGGGTGCGGGAGCCGGCCTCGTCGATGACGTCGATGGCCTTGTCGGGCAGGAAGCGGTCGCTCATGTAGCGGTCGGACAGCCGCACCGCGGCCTCCACCGCGGCGTCCGAGATCTTCACCCCGTGGTGCGCCTCGTACTTGTCGCGCAGGCCGCGGATGATGAGGATCGCCTGCTCGAGGCTGGGCGGGTCCACCATGATCGGCTGGAAGCGGCGCTCCAGGGCGCCGTCCTTCTCGATGTACTTGCGGTACTCGTCCAGGGTGGTGGCCCCGATGCACTGCAGCTCGCCGCGCGCCAGCGCCGGCTTGAGCATGTTGGAGGCGTCGATGGCCCCCTCCGCCCCGCCGGCGCCCACGATGGTGTGCAGCTCGTCAATGAAGATGATGGTGTCCCGCGACTCGCGGATCTCGTTCATCACCGCCTTGAGGCGCTCCTCGAACTGGCCGCGGTACTTGGTGCCGGCAACCACCGCCGCCAGGTCCAGGGTCACGATCCGGCGGTCCTTGAGCAGCTCGGGCACCTTGGCCTCGACGATGCGCTGCGCCAGGCCCTCGGCGATGGCGGTCTTGCCCACCCCCGGCTCGCCGATGAGCACCGGGTTGTTCTTCTTGCGGCGGCACAGGACCTGCACCACCCGCTCGATCTCGGTCTCCCGGCCGATCACGGGGTCCAGCTTGCCCTCCCGCGCGAGCTGCGTGAGGTCCCTCCCGAACTGGTTCAGCGCCGGCGTCTCCACCTTCTCTTCCTTCTCCTGAGCGCCCGCTGAGGGGGCGCCCCCCAGGAGCTTGAGCGTTTCCTCGCGCACCTTCTTGCGGTCCACGCCCAGCTCCATCAGCACGCGGGCGGCGACGCCTTCGCCCTCGCGGATGAGGCCGAGCAGCAGGTGCTCCGTCCCGACGTAGTTGTGCCCGAGCTGGCGGGCCTCGTCCACCGCCAGCTCCAGCACCCGCTTGGCCCGCGGGGTGAACGGGATCTCGCCGATGGTGAGGGTCCCGCCGCTGCTGGAGACCATGTTCTCCACGGCCTGCCGGATCTGGTCCAGGTCCAGCCCCAGGTTGTTCAGCACCGTCGCCGCGATGCCCTCGCCCTCGCGCACCACGCCCAGCAGCAGGTGCTCCGTCCCGATGTAGTCGTGCTGGAGCCGGGCCGCCTCCTCGCGCGCCAGGTACATCACCTTGCGCACGCGCTCCGTGAACTTGTCTTGCATGGCTCCCCCGCCAGTCTCTCCGACGCGCCCGAGGCGCGATTCAGTTCCGGCTCAGTTTCTCCCGCACGTAGCTGGCCCGCGCGACGTTCCGGTCGGACGAGTCCAGCTCGCGCTCCAGCATGCGCTGCAGGTGCGCCGGCTGGGAGAACACCAGGATCTCGTTCAGTGCGTCCAGGCGCGGCAGCTCCCCCAGGCCCAGCGCCACGCCGAAGCGCACCGCCGAGCTCAGGTTCAGCGTCTCCTGCGAGCTGATGCTGCGGCTGTACCGCAGCGTCCCCAGCGCCCGGTAGATCTTGTCCTCGAGCTGCAGCCGGGCGTCCCGCAGCAGCACCTCCCGGGCCTTCTCCTCGTACTCGATGAGCTGGCGCGTCACCCGCTCCAGCTTGTCCACCGTCTCCCGCTCCCGCTGCCCCAGGGTGGTCTGGTTGCTCACCTGGAAGAAGTTGCCCATCACTTCCGAGCCTTCCCCGTAGAAGCCCCGGACCGCCAGGCCCACCTGGCTCACGCCCTGCAGCACCTTGGTGATCTGCTTGGTCAGCACCAGCGCCGGCAGGTGGATCAGCACCGAGGCCCGCAGGCCGGTGCCGGCGTTGGTGGGACACGCCGTCAGGTAGCCCAGCTCCTCGGAGAACGCGTACTCCAGCGAGCCGTCCAGCTCGTCGTCCAGGTGGTTGGCGGTGCGCCAGCACTC
>DATKKS010000274.1:0-2701 GCA_035542815.1 Saccharimonadales bacterium (SeqCode)
AGCCCGCCGTTCGCCGGAGCACTTCCAACGCGGCGACGAGCCCTCAATGGGCGTGGGATCAGGTGCGACCGCCGTCATCGAACTCACCAAGCGGTCCCGATCGCCCCAGTCACTATCATAGCCATGCCGCCGGCGTTTGACTAGGGCAAGCAGAACGATGCATCTGGTTCTCCCACCAGTGCTTACGACGACGCAACCTGCAAGCCTGTATCCGATCCACTCGAACTTCAGCCAGCGGCGGTCCGCAAGTCGGTGAGGCAGCTTTGGCGGCGCCTCGAGGAAGTCGTGAGACGACGTGCGGGCCCGGAGCGGAGGCGTCGCTCAAGTGAGCAAAGGTGCAAGGCCCCGCCAGGTTCGACAACCTGTGACTACTCACAGTTTCGGGAAAACCCGAAAGGTGAACCCGCGCTGTTGAATCAACCCGCGAAACCCGATCGCAGCTCGCGGACACCGTTGCCCCCAGCCGCGCTCACCAGCAGCGCCTCCCAGCCCCGCTCCCGCGCTGTCCCCAAGCGCGATTCCGCCTCATTGGACGTCAGCCGGTCCACCTTGTTCAGCGCCACCACCACCCGCGCCCCATCGTCCAGCCCGGCCTCGTGCAACACCTCCCCCACCACCTGCGCCTGCTCCAGCCAGTCAGGGTGCGCCACATCCACCACGTGCACCACCACGTCCGCGTCCAGCGCCTCCTCCAGGGTGGCCCGGAAGCTCGCCACCAGGCCGTGCGGCAGCTTGCGGATGAATCCCACGGTATCCGTGAAACGGACCCGCGCGGTCCCTAACCCCTCGCCCCTAACCCCCAGCCCCACTTCTCTGCTCTGCGTATCCAGCGTCGCAAACAGCCGGTCCTCGACGTGGGCCTCGGCACCCGTCAGAGCCCGCAGCAGGCTGGACTTGCCGGCGTTGGTGTAGCCCACCAGCGCCACCCGCAGCACCCCGCGGTCCCGGGTCCGCGCACGCACCCGCTCGCGGTGGTCGGTCACCTCCCCCAGCTTCCGCTTCAGCGCCCCGATCTTCTGGCGGATCATCCGGCGGTCGGTTTCCAGCTGGGTCTCGCCCGGGCCCCGGAGCCCGATGCCGCCCCGGATGCGCGAGAGGTGCGTCCACATCCGCGCCAGACGGGGCAACATGTACTCCAGCTGTGCCAGCTCCACCTGCATCCGCGCCTCGTGGCTCTTCGCCCGCAGCGCGAAGATGTCGAGGATCAGCTCGGTGCGATCCATGATCCGCACCTTCAGTTCCTCTTCCAGGTTCTTCCCCTGCGCCGGGCTCAGCTCCTCGTCGAAGATCACCATGGTCGCGCCGAGCGAGGCGACCTCGCCCAGGATCTCCGCCACTTTCCCCCGCCCCACGTAGAAGTCCGGCGCCGGCCGCCGCACCACCTGGACCACCCGGCCCGCCACCCGAGCCCCCGCCGTATCGGCCAGCCGCGCCAGCTCGTCCAGGTGCTCGTGCACCTGTCCGGCCTCCGCGCTGCCCTTGCGCGGCGCGCCGACCAGCAGCGCCCGCTCCACGGGCGGCGCGATATCGATCAGCTGTCGGGGACTCACCGTGACCGAAGGGCCGTCATGACGCCGTCAGAAGGACCGGCTCCAGGGGAGGCTAGTCGCCGCCGGTCAGACTGACCGGCCCATGCGGCCACTGCGCAGGGCGGCCTTCCCGCAGCGGCCGGAAGCTGCTCCGCACCAGCCACCAGCCGGCCACGCCGAGCAGGAGCCCGGCCGGGACATCCAGCAGGAAGTGCTGCCGCGTCAGGACCGCCGCCACCGAGACCATCACCGCCCCCGCCAGGACCAGAGGGGCGTAGCGGTTGCGGTAGGAGAAGAAGAACATCGCCGCGAGGATGGCGTGCGCCGCGTGCAGGCTCGGCATCACGTTCACGCCCTGATCGGCCTGGTACAGCCCGCTCAGGATGCGGCACGACACCCCGCCGCACTCGAGCGGCGGATAGACCATCCGGACCGGCCACAGCACGTAGATCGCCCACGCCGTGGCCGACACCGCGAAGTACGCCGTCGCCAGCTCGGCCAGGTCCACCACCCGCCGCGTGAGCGCGATGGGCGCGAAGATCAGGAGGTAGTACAGCATGTAGGGCCAGATCATCCACGGCAGCGTCGGCAGCCGCGAGTCCCACGGCGTCCACAGCTCGTGGACCCGCACCCCCGACTCGAAGCGCTCCACGTTCCACAGCGACAGCTGCGTGTAGACGCCGAGCACCACGATGGCGCCGGCGAACGCCAGCGCCCAGCGCAGGGCCCGGAAGCCCACGCTCGGCACTACGGCGGTCTCAACCCTGCTGCTCGTCATGCGACTCCGGTGTCGGGCGCGCGCCCTGCGAGGCGCGCCGCTTCAGATCCTCCCACCACGCGATGCGCTTCGCCACGTCCTTCTCGAACCCGAACGGGCCGGGCTCGTAGAACACCGAGCCGCGCAGCCGCTCGGGCAGGTACTCCTGCGGAAGATACGCTTCCGGGACCGAGTGCGCGTACTGGTACCCTGCCCCGTACCCGAGTTCCTTCATCAGCGCCGTCGGAGCGTTGCGGATGTGCAGCGGCACCGGCTCGGCCGGGTGCTCCCGCGCGGCTTGCAGGGCCCGCCCCCACGCCTCGTAGACCCGGTTCGATTTCGGGGCCGTGGCGATGTACACGACCGCCTCGGCCAGTGCCAGCTCGCCCTCGGGCTGGCCGAGGAAGTGGAGCGT
>DATKKS010000275.1:0-18607 GCA_035542815.1 Saccharimonadales bacterium (SeqCode)
CCCCGGAGGTCCTCGCGCGGGTAGTACCGCACCGTGAACGCCGGCGAGGTCCGGGCCAGCAGCCCGCGCAGCTTGACCCGCTCGTTGAACTCCACGTCCTCGCAGGCGTCGAAGCGCTCGTCGTAGCCGCCCAGCGCCTGCAGCAGGTCCACCCGGTAGGCCGCGCCGGAGCTGGAGGGATCCACCTCCCCCTCGCGCTCCTCGTAGATGTGGGATCCGCCCTGGTGGCCCAGCCAGGTGGCGCGCGCCGCGGCCACCGCGCGCTGGAACGGGGTGAGGCCGGGCGGATCCAGCGGCTGGGCCCGGGCCAGCGCCACCGCGCCTGACTCGAAGGCGGCCAGCGTCGCCGACAGGAGCCCGCGGCCGCCCAGGTGCACGTGCCCGTCCACGAACAGCACGTACGGGGCCCGGGCCGCCCGCCAGCCCACGTTGCGGCCGGCGCTGGAGCGGCGCCTGGGGTTGTCCAGCAGCCGCACCCCGGGGTGCGCGCCGGCCACCGCCGCCACCGCGGCGCGGGTGCCGTCGGTGGACCCGCCGTCCACCACCAGGATCTCGAACTGGTCCTCGGGCAGGTCCTGGTCCAGCAGCTCGCCCAGGGTGCCGGCCACGAAGCGGGCCTCGTTCAGCACCGGCACCACCACCGAGAGGCGCGGGGGCATGGCGGTCAGGGCACGCCGGCGAGCGCGTCCCGCAGCGGCGCGAAGCGGAACTCGCCGAACAGCGCCTCCAGCACCGCCGCGGTGCGGCCCAGCCCGGTGTAGTGGAAGAAACGGGAGCGCGCCCGGGCGCGGATGCGCGGCTGGGCCGGGTCCAGCTCCCAGGGGTGCACGTTCACGATGCCGGGCGCCCCGCGGGCCGCACAGCGCCGCAGCGCCGCCTGGTGCACCGCCAGCGGCAGCAGCCGCAGGTAGGCCCCGGAGGCCGCCGGCAGCCGCCACGGGCCCACCGGCAGCGCGGTCATGGGGAACTCCACCACCGAGCCCCCGCCGGCCACCGGCACCCGGTACGGCCGCAGCGGGGCGTCGGGAATGCCGTAGCGGCGGCGCGCGATGGGGTAGACGCTGGAGTCGTACGCGAGGCCCTGCGCCGCCAGCACCTCGTAGGCCCACAGGCTCCGGCGGGTGACCGAGTAGCTGGGGGCCCGGAAGCCCAGCACCGCGGCCCCGGCGCGCTCGGCCAGGAGCTCGCAGCTGCGCCGGAGGTCGGCGGCGAAGGCCTCCCGGCCCTGGCGGTACAGCAGCTCGTGGGCGTAGCCGTGGCTGGCGATCTCGTGGCCGGCCGAGACGATCTCGCCCAGCCAGGCCCCGGCGCGCTCCGCGCACCAGCCCAGCACGAAGAACGTGCCGTGCACCCCGTGGGCCCGGCACAGCTCCAGCACCCGCTCCACGTTGCGCCCGACGCGCGACTCGTGACGCTCCCAGTCCGCGCGCGCCACCACCCCCTCGAAACCGTGCACCTGGAAGTGCTCCTCGACGTCCACGGTGAAGGCGTGCGTCAGAAGGCCTCCCGGGCGGGGAACGGCAGGGCCTCCAGCAGGCCGGGCGAGAGCAGGGCGACGAAGCGGACCATCTGCCGGTCGGTTTCGGCCAGGTCCCCCGCCACCACCGGACTGGACAGGCGGACGAAGGCGGCGTCAGTGGGCCGCCGCAGCAGCGCGTTGCGCACCAGGTCCAGCTTCAGCACGTACTCGTTGCGGATCACGCCGGCGCGGGTCATGAACCAGTAGTACACCACCTGCTGCTCCCGGCCGCGCGCGATCAGGAAGCGGTTGGCGGCCAGCTGGCGGTCGCCCAGCGGCATGCGCACCTCCTCGCTGGACACGATGTTCCAACCGCCCCCGGGCAGGCAGTTCTTGGGGCTGTGGATCTGGGCCCCGGTGCGCTGGCCGCGGAAGTAGGCCACGAACAGCCACAGCTCCGAGCCGGTCTCCGGGGCGCGGTACAGGCGCATCAGGGTGGTGTCCGCGCTCAGCACCTGGTAGATGCGCGGGTCGAAGCGGACGTCGGTGCCGATCCAGGCGGAAGCGGCGGCCGGGATCCGGTCCAGGTGCGCCTGGTTCGGGGGCGGGACCTCGTGCGAGCGCAGCATGCGCGCGTAGGTGCCGGCGACCGCCACCAGCAGCCATGCCCCCACCAGCGCCGGGCGGACGAGGGCCGGGGCGGGCCGGGCGCTCACGGCGCCTCCGGCGGCGGCGCGGGCTGGATCCGCAGGCCGCGCAGCAGCACCGAGGTGATCAGCAGCGCCACCAGCGCGAAGGCGAACACCAGCAGCCCCATGGCCTCGTGGACCGCGCCCTCGGCCCACCTCGGCCCGCCCAGGTACACCCCCAGGCCGGTGACGAACACCCGCAGCGCGTTGCCCAGGATGGCGATCGGGATGGTGCTCAGGAACAGCACCCAGCGCTTGGCAGCGCGGTCCTGGCCGAACCGGCCGAACAGCGCGCCCATGGCCAGGAGCGACACCAGCGAGCGCAGCCCGCTGCACGCCTCGGCCACCTCCAGGCTGGTGTTGGGCAGCTCGATGGTGTTGCCCACGCGCACCGCCGGGATGCCGATCCCGGTCAGCGCGGCGGTGGCGGCGCGGGCGGCCAGCTGCTGCAGCGGGAAGCTGGCGCTGTAGTAGAGCACGTAGGGCACCGGCACCGCGAACAGCAGGAAGCTCACCGGGAACAGGCACAGCCGGGCCCAGGCCGGCCCGCAGCCGAACCACAGCAGCCCGCCCACGAGGCCCACCAGCGACGCCCGCTGCAGGAAGTACTCCGCCCCCGCGGTGCCCAGCAGGAGCAGCGCCAGGGAGGGCGCGAGCAGCCACAGCGCGCGCACGTCGGTGCGCAGCGGCGCGGCCCGCAGCGCGGCCCGCCGGGTCCACAAGAGGTAGCCGGTCACCAGCGGCACCAGGAAGCCGTGGGAGTAGTTGTCGTCGTGCGCCCAGTCCGACCACAGGTCGCGCAGGATCGGGGCGTAGATCACCCCCAGCGTGACCCCCATGAGCGCCGCCCAGGCCAGCAGCGTCCGGGCGTCCGCCGGGCGGGTGTCGCGGGTCTCCAGCGTGCTCATGCGGGGGGTGCCTCCTCCAGGTCCACGGTTCGGCGGCCCGAACCGCTCAGGGTACCCGAGACAGCTCGAATCGGAAACGGTCGTACGTGAAGCGCGCGTCCGCCCCCAGCAGGCGCTCCTCGGTCATGTCCACCCGGGGCAGCAGCAGCGGGTTGGCGTCCCGGTCCACCCGGCCCTCGCGGGTGGTGAGCCCGATGCGGTAGCCGGCCTCCCGGGCCAGCGCCGCCACCCGCGGCGTGACGCTGCCGTCGGGATAGGCCACCGCCGCGGGCCGGTGTCCCAGCCACTCGGCCAGGTGCTCCGCCGACTCGCTCAGCTCCGCGCGCACCCGGGCCTCCCCGGCCCGGGCCAGCAGCACGTGCTGGTGGGTGTGGGAGCCCACCAGCACCCCTTCCCGGTCCAGCGCCCGCAGCTCCTGCGGGCCCAGGTAGCGCGGCGGCCCGCCCGGGGGCTCGGGCAGCGCCGCCAGCAGCTCGTCGCGCCGCTCCGGCTCCCAGCGCTTGAGCTGGGCCACCACTGCCTGGCAGCGGCCGGCCAGCTCCATCCGCGAGCGCGCCGGCTCCGCGGGCCACACCCCGCGCCACACCGCCGGCATGCCTTCCCCGCTCCGGAACAGGGCCAGCGCCCCTTCCCACAGGCGGTCCTGCCAGTGGCGCCGGTCGGTGCCCGCGTACGCGGTGGCCGGGAACACCGCCCAGGGCAGCCCCCGGGCGGCCAGCGCCGGCGCGGCCAGCTGCAGGTTGTCGGCCCAGCCGTCGTCGAAGGTCAGTGCCAGGCGGGTGCGGCCGCGCCCGGGGCTCTTCAGGATCGCCGGCAGCGGCACCACCTCGAACTCCCGCGTGATGCGGTCCAGCAGCGCCTCGAAGGTGCGCAGCGAGATCCACGGGCAGGTGGCGCTGACCTCCAGCGGGTCCTCCAGGTCCACCACCCGGTGGAAGGTGAGCACCACCGGGCTCCGGTCGGTGGTGCGCGAGGTCGCCCCCAGGCGCTCCTTCACCCCGGCCTTGAGCCGCTCCCGGATCGGCACCGCCACCCGCGGCCCGCCCCGCACCACCTCGGCCAGCGCCGCGTCCCAGTGCTGCCGCTGGCTTTCGAAGCCGAAGTGCCGCCGCAGGTGCTCCCGCCCCTGGCGCGCCAGCCGCGCGGCCCACGCCGGGTCCGACTCCACCCGGCCCATGGCCGCGGCCAGCGCGTCCACGTCGCCGGGCTCGACCAGCAGGCCGGTCTCCCCGTCGCGCACCACCTCGGGCACCCCGCCCACCCGGGTGGCCACCACCGGCAGTCCCGCGGAAAGCGCCTCCAGCACCGCGTTGGGCAGCCCCTCGCGCAGCGAGGGCAACACCAGGCCCAGCGCTCCCGCGTACAGGGCGCGGATGTCCTTCTGGAAGCCGGCGAAGTGCACCCGGTGGGCCACCCCCAGCTCCCGCGCCTCCTGCTCCAGCGCCTCGCGCAGCGCGCCGGCCCCGGCGATCACCAGCCGCGCCCCGCCGGGGCGCGCGGCCACCGCGCGGAGCAGCCCGCTCACGTTCTTCTCCGGGGAGAGCCGGCCGGAGAACACCCAGTAGCGCTCCTCTGCCGCGCCCGACGCGCCCCGGTCGGCCGGGGCGCCCCGCCACTCGTCGACCTCCACGCTGTTCGGCACCACCCGGATCCGCTCCGGCGGGATGCCGCGCCCGGCGAGCATCTCGGCGGTGCCCTGGGACACCGCGATCACCAGCCGCGCGTCGCGCAGCAGCCGCATCTCCACCGCTTCGAAGCTCCGGACGCGGCGGTTCTCCCCGGTGAAGCCGCGCACCGCGCCCAGCCACGGCCGGCCCACCGCCCGGCTCACCAGGTCGCACACCGCGGCCGACTTGTAGCCGTGGGCCACGAACGCGGCCACCGGCTCGCGCTGGGCGAACTGCGCCAGCTCCCGCAGCGGCCGCGGATCGAACGGGCCGCCCGAGCGCAGCACCACGGTGCGGGTGCCCTGGGCCCGCGCGGCCTCCAGGAATTCCACCCGCTCCCGGCCCTCGGAGAACGACGCCACCACCGTCTCGTACCAGGCGTCGCCCGAGACCCGGGCGTGCCCCAGGATCTGGCGCTCCGGCCCGCCCAGGAAGTTCGTCGCACGCACGTGCACCACCACCGGTTTCACGAGGCCGCCCTCCGCTCGACCAGCTCCAGCCACGCCCGCTCCACCGCCGCCGCCAGCGTGTCCCACCCGTAGCGCCCCTCGATGCGCCGCCGGCCCGAGGCCCCCAGGCGCCGGCGCAGGGCCGGATCCCGCATCAGCCGGGACACCGCCGCGGCCCACTCCGCCGGGGTCTCGGCGCGCAGGTAGTCCTCCCCTTCCACCAGCGCCAGCCCCTCGGCTCCCACCCCGGTGCTCACCACGGCCTTCTCCATGGCCAGGGCCTCCAGGATCTTGAGCCGGGTGCCCCCGCCCACCCGCAGCGGCACCACCACCACCGCGGCGCGCTCGAAGTACGGCCGGATGTCGGGCACCGTGGCGTGCACCTCCACCCCCGGGCAGGCCGCGGTGCGCGCCTGCCACCCCGGCGCCGGCCGGGCTCCCACCACCTGGAAGCGCAGCTGCGGGCACGCCGCGCGCACCGCCGGCCACAGGTCCGCGGTGAAGTGCGCCACCGCGTCCAGGTTGGCCTCCCAGTCCAGCGCCCCGGTGAACAGCAGCGCCGGCGCCTCCGGCCCGCCGCCCGGGCGGAGCCGCTCCAGGTCCACCCCGTTGTCCACGCACCGGGCCCGCCCCCCGAGCGCCTCGATCTCGCGCTGCTCCGGCTCGGACACCGCCAGCACCAGCCCCGCGGCGCGAAACGTGGCCCGCTCGTAGCGCGCCATCCGCCGCGCCTCCAGCGCGTAGAAGGCGCGCAGGTGCGGGGCCCGCGCCACGCGGGCGTGGCGCTCCCAGTTGCGCCATTCCGGGTTGTGGGCGTCCCCCAGCCACGGCCGGTCCCAGCCCCGGGGGAGGTTGGCCGCCAGCGGCGTCCACTCCACGTGGAGCAGGTCGAACGGCCCCGCCCGGTGCAGCTCCTCCAGCCGGCGGGTGAGGCGCGCCGAATGATAGCGCGAGACGACGTACGGTTCGCGGGAGAACAGCGAGGCCGCCGCCCTCAGGTAGAACGCCGCGTCCCCGCGGCCCGGGACCGCCAGGTCCACCGTCTCCACCCGGAACCCGTCGGCCTCCATCCGGGCGCGGGCGGCCGCCGCGGCCGGGCCCGGCCGGGCCGGCGCGAGCCAGGTGAGCTGGTGGCGCCCCGCCAGGCGCCGCAGCAGCTCGTAGCTCCGCAGGCGCTTGCCGGAGTCCGGGGGCACCGGCAGCCACTCGTCCAGCACCAGCACCCGCACGCGTCAGCCTTCCCGGGCCTGCTCCACCACCACCAGCAGCGCCCCCATCAGGTACCAGGTGATCCGGTAGAGGTTGTGCCCGAAGATCCCGGTCACCAGCAGCGCCAGGCACGCGATCAGCGCCGCCCGGGCCACCACGCCGCGGTAGTCGCCGTCGCGGCGGTCCAGCGGGAAGCGCCGCACCAGCCGCACCGCGGCCTGCAGATATCGGAGCAGGAACCAGCCGAAGGAGAGCACCCCCAGGATGCCCAGCTCGGCGATGATCTGCACGTACAGGCTGTGCGCCTCGAGCCAGCTGCCCCGCTGGAACTCCCCCGCCTGCCGGGCGTGGCCGGTGCCGAAGTTCCCGGCGCCCACCCCCAGCAGCGGCCGGTCCACGAACATCCGCACCCCGGCCTTCCAGGCGTCGATCCGGCCCTGCGAGGACTCGTCCAGCTCGGCGCTCTTGATGGTCCCGTAGCGGGTCTTGTACTGCTGGGGCATCACCACCCACAGGCCCACCAGCAGCGCCAGCGCGGCCGCCAGGGTGAGCACCTTGCGCGGGCTCATCAGCCAGAACAGCACCGCCACCATGAGCATCCCCAGGAAGCCCGAGCGCGACCCGGTCAGCACCACACACCACACGCAGGCCGCCAGGCTGCCCATCCACAGCAGCCGCCACAGCCACGACTTCTCCACCCGGAAGCCCATGAAGAAGAGCGGCATGGCGGCCACCAGCGTGGCGGCCAGCTCGTTGGGGCCGCCGCCGAAGCTGGTCTGGCCTTCGGCCCGGCTGATGCCCTGGGCGAACATGATGTCGCCGCTGTAGTAGCCCTTGAGCGTGGTGAGCGCCAGGTAGGTGTGCAGCAGCATCAGGAAGCGCATCAGCACCGTGAGCCGGCGCGGCGTGCGCACCACGTTGATGATCAGCAGCGAGTAGGCCAGCGTGCGCAGGTAGCTCTGGACCGCCGCGATGGTGGCACCCAGCCACACCGAGCCGACCAGCGACAGCACCATCACTCCCAGGAAGGCGTACATCGCGGTCAGCACCGGGTGCCCGACCACCTGCGGCAGCCGGCGCGCCTGGCGCAGCTCCATGACCACCGCCAGGATCACCAGGGCCGCCGACACCCGCTCCACGTGCAGCGCCCCGGCCGCCTCCAGCAGCTCCCCGGGCTGGACCACCATGATCCCGATGAGGATCAGCAGCCCGGTGAACGGCCGCGACACCAGGATCACCCCCACCAGCGCGGCCGCCACCAGCACCAGCACCATCTCCGGTCGCAGGTACAGCAGCCCCAGCCCGCCCAGCACCGACGCCAGCAGCACCCCGGGGAGCAGCAGCTGGCGCGCCCGGATCATCAGGATCGGGCGCGGCTCGGCCTGGTGCAGCGGGGCGGGCTTAATCTCCATGCGCTCCCTCCGCGGTCTCGCCCCACAGGCCGCGCGCGGCCTGCAGCACCGAGGTGCGGTCGGCGGCCGGCAGCAGCCCCCACCACACCGCGGCCGCCAGGGCCGCCGCCAGCAGCGCCCGCCACGCCAGGCCCGCGGCCGGCGTGGGCATCGGCACCAGCATCCCGGCGGCCACGCTGGCGGCGGACGCCCCCAGCAGCGCGGCCAGCCGGCCCCAGGCGTACGGCACGTCCAGGTGGCGGCGCGACACCGCCCAGGTGAGCCAGGCGAAGAACGCGAACGCGACCACCGTGGCCCACGCCGCGCCGTACATCCCGTGGCGCGGGATGAGGGTGGCGTACAGCCACAGGTTGAGCGCCGCGGCGGTGCCCAGGAGCAGCGGCTTGGCGCCGGTCTTGCGCGCCAGGTAGAACGGGGTGTCGAAGAACAGCGAGGCGGTCCAGAAGAAGTACGCCAGGCACACCCACGGCACCAGCCCGGCGGCCTGCTGGAAGTGCGGCCCGGCCACCACCGCCAGCACCGCGGGCGCCAGCAGCGAGAAGGCCGCGCTGGCCACCAGGTAGGCGGCCATCACCAGGGTGAACACCCGGCTGAACAGGGTGCGCCCGTCGGGCCGCGCCGCGATCTCCACCATCATGGCATTCCAGTTCATCATCACCGGGGTCACGAACAGGAACAGGATCACCGTCCCCAGGCGGTAACCCAGCGCGTACAGCCCCACCTGTTCCGGGGGTGCCATCCGGGCCAGGAAGTACCGGTCGCCGTTGTTGAGGATAAACAAGAACAGCCCGCCTGGCACGAACGGAAGCCCGAAGCGCAGCAGCTCGCGCAGCAGCCGGCGGTCCGCTTCCGGCCGCTCCGCGCGCAGCATCCGGGCCTGCAGGTAGATCGCCATGGCCCCGGCCGAGCTCAGGGTGGCCACCAGGATGCCGCGCAGCCCCAGGCGCCACACCGCGACCAGGGCCAGGTTGAGGACGAGGCCCAGGACGAAGCGCGCCAGGTTCAGGGTCACGAACCGGGTGGAGCGCTGGTCCGCCTGCAGCAGCGCCATGGGCTGCACCGTGAGCAGGTCGAACAGCGAGCCCGCGGCCATCAGCCGCACCGCCCAGCCCAGCCCGCGCCCCGGCAGCAGCAGCTCGGCCACCGCGTCGGCCCGCCACAGCAGCAGCCCCGCCAGCACCCCGCCCAGGAGCGAGATGGCCAGCACCGCGCTCCCCACCACCTGGCTGCGCCGCCCGCGGAACGCCGGGTCTTGCACGAAGCGCACCACCGCCAGGCGCAGGCCGGCCAGCCCCACCACGGTCATCACCTCGGCGGTGCGGTTCAGGACCTCCAGGGCGCCGTAGTCGGCCGGCTCCAGGGTGCGGGTGTAGACCGGGATGAGCAGGAAGCTCAGCGCCTGGCTGGCGAGCACGTTGACCCCGTAGATCAGCGAGTGCCGCCCCAGGCGCGCCGACAGGCTCACGGCCGCTCCCCGGCGCGCCGCACCAGGTCGAGCACCGCGCGGGCGTGGTGGTCGGGGGTGTAGCGCTCGCGGACCCGCTGGAGGGCCGCGCGCCCCAGCCGCGCGCGCAGCGCGGGGTCGGCCAGGCGGCCCAACTGTCGCGCCAGGTCGGCGGCGTCGCCGGGTCGGTAGGTCAGGGCCGTCTCCTCCGGGTCCAGGTAGTCCGCCAGCCCGGGCACGGCCGCCGCCAGCACCGGCTTGCCCAGCGCCATGGCCTCCAGGACCACCGCCTGCCCCACCGAGCGCGGCGTAGGCGGCAGCGGCACCACCACCGCGGTGGCGGCCTCCAGCACCGCCCGGTACTCGGCGTCCGGCAGCTCGCCGCGGAACTCCACCCCGGGCAGGCCGGCGAAGTGGCGCGCCTCGGCCGGCGGGGCCACCACGGTCAGGCGGCACCCGGCCTCCCGCACCGCCCGCGCCAGGGTGGCGTAGTCGCGCCGGGACCGGCCCGCGGCCAGGAACGGCCCGGTTCCGGGCAGTGGCTCGGCGGCCGGCTCGCGGCGGCAGTGGAAGGGGACGAACACGCACCGCTCCGGCGGCACCCCCAGGCCGGCGGCGCACGCCGCCCGCTCGTGCTCGGAATAGACGGCGAAGGCCCGGCAGCCGCGCACCGCCCAGCGGTAGGCGGCCCGCTTGAGCGCGGCTCGCGGCCCGCGCCCGGGCGGGTCCAGCAGCAGTTCCTTGGCCACCCACGGGGGCCCCGCCCCCAGCAGCCGGGTGAGCGCCCCGTAGTAGAGCGCCGCGCGCGCGCCCAGCACCACCACGCCCTCCGCCCCGCGGCGCGCCCGGACCAGCCGCAGGGCGTCGGCCAGCTCGCCCCGGGCCCGGCCGGGGGCGGCCACGTTGCGGGTGTGCGCCCGCCACAGCGCGCTCTGGTGCATCCGGGAGTTGGTCAGGATCATTCCCGCGTCCCTCCCGGCACGCGGGTCAGGAGCCCGCCCGGGACAGGCTCCGGAAGTGCTCCACCGTCCGGCGCAGCCCCTCCTCCAGCGGCACATCGCCCCGGTAGCCGAGCACCTGGCGGGCCTGTTCGATGCCCGCCTGCGAGTGCTTGATGTCGCCGGTGCGGGGCTCCCGGTAGCTGGCCCGGGCCGGGACCTCGAGGATGCGCCCCAGCATCTCCAGCAGCTGGTTGAGCGACACCCGCCCGCCCAGGGCCACGTTGAACACCCCGCCGGCCGCCGCCGGCGCGGTGGCCGCCTTGAGGTTGGCCTCCACCACGTTGGCCACGTAGGTGAAGTCCCGGGACTGCTCGCCGTCCCCGTAGACCTCGGGGGCCTCCCCGGCCAGCAGCTTGCGGATGAACCGCGGGATCACCGCGGAGTAGTGGGAGTCGGGGTCCTGCCGCGGGCCGAACACGTTGAAGTAGCGCAGCGCCACCGTCTCGAAGCCGTACAGCTTGAAGAACACCCGGGCGTACTGCTCCCCGGCCAGCTTGGAGACGGCGTACGGGCTCATCGGGCGCGCCGGGTGGGCCTCCAGCTTGGGCAGCTCGGGCAGGTCCCCGTACACCGACGAGGAGCTGGCATACACGAACCGCCGCGCGCCGGCCTCGCGGGCCGCCGCCAGCACCCGCAGCGAGCCGGTGGCGTTCACCTCGTGGGTGGAGACCGGGTCCTCCACCGAGCGCTGGACCGAGGGCAGCGCCGCCTGGTGGAACACCACCTCCACCCCGTGCACCGCCTGGCGGCAGGCGGCCGGGTCGCGCACGTCGCCCTCCAGCACCTCGAGGCGGCCGGCCTGCTCCGCCCCGAACTCCAGGTTGACGCGGCGCCCGGTGGAGAAGTCGTCCAGCACCCGCACCGGGTGGCCGTCGGCGAGCAGCCGCTCCACCAGGTTCGAGCCGATGAAGCCGGCGCCGCCGGTCACGAGGTATCGCGCTTGCACGGGCCTCCCGTTTAGAACTTGAACAGGTGCGCGGCCCGCCGGCCGCGGTACGCGTTGCGGGTGTCCACCACCGTGGGGGTGCGGCGGAGGATCAGGTCGTAGTCCACGCCCTTGTGGGCGGTGACCACCACCGCGCAGTGGAAGCGCCGCAGCGCCGCCGGGGTGAGCCGGATGCTGCGCAGCCGCCCGCCGTCCAGCCGGATGCTGGGCACGAACGGGTCGTGGTACGCCACCTTCGCTCCGCGCCGCCGCAGCAGCTCCAGGATGTCCAGCGCCGGGGACTCCCGGACGTCGTCGATGTCGGCCTTGTAGGCCACCCCCACCACCAGCACCCGGGAGCCCTTGAGGCTGCGCCGGATTTGGTTCAGGGCCAGCACCACCTTGTCCACCGCGTAGTGCGGCATCTGGCCGTTCACCTGGCCGGCCAGCTCGATGAAGCGGGCCTCGAAGCCGGTCTCGCGCACCTTCCACGAGAGGTAGAACGGGTCAATCGGGATGCAGTGCCCGCCCAGGCCCGGGCCCGGGTAGAACGGCATGAAGCCGAACGGCTTGGTGGCGGCGGCGTCGATGACCTCCCACACGTCCATGCCCATGCGGTCGCACATCAGGGCCATCTCGTTCACCAGGCCGATGTTCACGCTGCGAAAGGTGTTCTCCAGGAGCTTCACCATCTCGGCCACCCGGGTCGAGGACACCCCCACCACCCGGCTCAGGGTCTGGCGGTAGAGCAGTGTGGCCACCCGGGTGCAGGCCCGGGTCACGCCCCCCACCACCTTGGGGATGTTCTTGGTGGTGAAGCGCTCGTTGCCGGGGTCCACCCGCTCCGGGGAGAACGCCAGGTAGAAGTCGCGGCCCACCTTGAGGCCCCCGGCCTCCAGCTCCGGCAGCACCAGCTCGTCGGTGGTGCCCGGGTAGGTGGTGGACTCCAGCACCACCAGCATGCCGCGGTGCAGGTACTTCCGCACCTGCTCGGTGGCGGCCACGATGAAGCTGACGTCGGGGTCCTTGGTCTTGCGCAGCGGGGTGGGCACGCAGATGTCCACGGTGTCGCACTTGCGGAGCTGCGAGAAGTCGGTGGTCGGGAGGAACTGGCCGGTCCGCACCAGGGCCGCGACCTCCCGCGCCGGCACGTCCTTCACGTAGGAGCGGCCGCGCTTCAGCTGCTCCACCTTGCGCGCGTCGATGTCGACCCCGATCACCCGGAAGCCGGCCTTGCCGAACTCGGCGACCAGCGGCAGCCCCACGTACCCCAGGCCGATCACCCCGAGCGTCGCCTTGCGGCTCTTGATCTTCTGCTCGAGCTTCAACTCGACTCCTTCCCCTCTGCCGGCGCCTCTGCCGGGCTCTCATGGCTCTCGTAGCTGTAGCCGTAGTACCGGTAGTCGTAGTAGTACGGCAGGACTTCGTCCACGTTGTTCACCACCACCCCCAGCCGCTGGACCTCGGCGTCCTGCAGCAGGGCCTTGGCCCGCTGCACCACCGCCCGCGGGGTCTCGCCGGCCATCACCACCAGCAGCGTCACGTCCACCAGGGGGGCGAACACCATCGGGTCGGTCACCGGGATCACCGGCGGGGCGTCCAGCACCACGAACTCGAAGCGGGTCTTGAGTTCCTCCAGCAGTTCGCGCAGCCGCGGGGACTCCAGCAGCACCGACGGGGCGTGCTGCACCCGGCCGCTGGGCAGGACCTTGAAGTTCGCCAGCGGGGTGTCGCACAGCGCCTCGTCCAGGCTGCTGCTGCGCCGCAGCACTTCGGTCACCCCGGGGCGCTGGGGCAGCCCGGTCACCGCGTGCACCCGCGGGCGGCGCAGGTCCAGGTCCACCAGCAGCACCTGGCGGTGGCCGTGCAGCGCGGCGGTCAGCGCCAGCTGCGAGGCCGCGGTGGTCTTGCCCTCGCCGCGCCGGGCGCTGGTCACCATCAGCGTGTGCACCCCGCCGGCCGCGCCCAGGCGCTTCACGCGCACGAACAGCCGGCGGAACTCGATGGCCACCGGCGACTCCGGCTGGTAGGCGGCGAACATGTTGGGGGTCTCGGGCTTGCTCGGGGCCATGGGTCAGGGACTCGCGGTCTGGGTGGAGGACGGGGGCTCCTGGGCCCGCGCGGTGTGGTGGAAGCGCCCCAGGTCCGGGAACAGCGTGAGCTTCAGCACGAAGAACGCCGCGGTGACGGCCACCATGGCGGTGACCGTGATCGGGATCCAGCGGCGGCGCACCGGCAGCAGGCCCTTCTCCGCCACCGGCCGGGGCATGGTCCCCAGCACCGGCAGGCCCAGCTCGCTCTCCACCTCCTCGATGGTGCGGAAGGAGGTGTCCAGGTACTCGGTGAGAAACACCACCCCGAACCCCAGCAGCGGGCCCAGCAGCAGCGCCATGGCGAACACCCGCGGCCCGTTCGGGCTGACCGGCTCCAGCGGCCGGTCGGCCTGCTCCAGCACCTCCACCCGCATCCCCAGGCTGGTGCTCTCGACCGCCTCGGAGATGCGGCTCCCGGTGGACTGGTTGCGGAAGGCCTCCAGCAGCGCCCGGTTGGTGGCCACGTCCTGGCGCAGCCGGTCCAGCTCGAGCTGCTCGCGCGGGGCCTGCCGGTAGTTGCGCTCGTAGTCGTCCAGGCTCTTCTGCAGCTTGTCGCGGCGGGCGCGGATGGAGTTCACCTGCATCTGGGCGTAGAAGGCGTCGCGGGCCGCGCGCTGGTCGTCCTCGGACAGGTTGCCGTGGCGCGCCGCCACCGCCGCGGTGAGCGCGTCGTAGGCGTCCTGGCGGGCCCGGCCCACGCGGTCCTTTTGGGCGCTCACCGACAGGTCCGAGGGCAGCTTGTCCAGCAGCAGCAGCCCCAGGTCGATCTCGGCGCGGTCGAGGTCCTCGCCCAGCGTCTTGAGCCGCCCGGAGCGCAGCAGCGCCGGGTCCTGCCGCAGCAGGGCGCGGATGGCCGGGTCGAAGTTGCCCATGCGCAGGTCCAGGTCGGACAGCTCCGACTCCGCCGCGCGCACCAGCGAGCGCGCCTGGTCGCGGCTCTTCTCGCTCACCGGGTTGGAGGCCAGCTGCCGGCCCAGCATGGTCTCCTGGAAGCTGCGCAGCGCGTCCTCCGAGGCCCGCAGCTTCCGCTCGTAGATGGACAGCTGCTCCTCGCTGAAATTGCCGGCGGCCCGGATCTGCGACATCTGGCCGCGCACCACCCCGTCCACGAACTGCTGGGACACCCACTTGCTGAGCAGCTGCGCGTTGCGCGGGTAGTTGTCCCGGGCCACGATGCTGAACACGTTGGCCCCGCCCGGCTCCACCGCCAGGCGCATCCGGAGGTTCTCGACCAGGATCTGCATCACCGCTTCGTCCTGGGCGATCTCCGGGTGCCGGTCGTGGATCCTGCGGCCCTCGCTCTGGGCCCCCGGGTCCTCGTTCAGGCGCAGCAGCCGCACCACCTGCTCCAGGAACGGCCGCGACCGGATCTTGGCGGTGATGTCCATCATGCGCTGGGTGGTGAGTTCCTCGGTGCGGCTGTAGCCCTGGCCGGCCATGCCGGTGAGCTCCTGGAGCTGGCGGGTGAGGTTCGGCCGGTCCTCGTAGTAGATCTTGGTGCGGGCCTCGTACACCGGCGGCACCACGTTGATGCCGATGGCCACGGTGCACAGGATCACCGCCGGCGGCAGCAGCCACAGCGCCTTCCGCTTCCAGAGGATCCGCAGGTAGATGCGCGGGTCGATGTGCCGGCCGCTGGCTTCCATGAAGCTTCCTGTGGTGGCCCGGCGCGCGGCCTAGGGGGTCCCGCGCGCGACGCGAATGGACTCGATCGCGATCACCGTGGAGATGACCACCTGCAGCAGGGGCAGGACGGTGTTGAACGGCAGCAGGCCGTGCAGCAGACCCCCGCTGCGGCTCGGCACGCTGATGGCGTCCCCCGGCTTGAGCGCGAGGTCGGCCGGAATCCGGTCGCCGGTCTCGTAGCCCTTGAGGTCCAACTCCAGGCTGCGGGTGCCCTCCACGTTGCGCCGGGTCAGGGTGATCTCCGACAGGTCCGCGTCGGTGGTGGGCCCGCCGGCCGCCATGATGGCCGAGACCACGTCGCTGGCGGTCTGGGTGGAGAAGATGCCCGGACTCCTCACCTCCCCCATCACGTACACCTGGTCCTTGGGGGGCACCGTGACCTGCTTGCGGAGCAGCCGCACCGTGTCCCCCGGCCGCAGCTTGGGCAGCCCGTCGAAGTTGCCGGAGGTGATGGCCGAACCCAGGTCCACGGTGATGGTCTCGCGCTTCTCCCCCTCGCCGCGGATCACCTGCACCGCGGTCAGGTCGGCCTCGCTGGTGGGGCCGCCGCCCTCGCGCACCACGTCCCAGATGCCCGGAATCACCGGGAAGGCGTAGCGCCCGGGCTTGTACACCTCGCCCAGCAGGAACACCTTCTGGCTGTTGTAGGCCAGCACCGTGACGGTGACCTGGGTGATGTCGCGGTCGTACAGGCCGAACCGCCGGGTCAGCTCCGAGGACAGCTCCTTGACCGTCATGCCCTCGGCGTGCACCGGGCCCAGGGAGGGCAGGCTGATGGTGCCGTCCGCCAGGACCGTCACCTGGGTGTTGAGGTCCATGCGCGGCCGGACCCCGACCTGGAGGATGTCGTCCACGCCGATCTTGTAGTCGGGGGAGCCGGGCGGGGAAGCCACCGGGGCGGCGGACTGGGCGGTCAGGGCCAGAGCCAGCGCCGCGAGCACGCCTGCGAGAATCGGACGGGGCATTCCAACTCCTTGTCGAATAACGAAAAACAAATCTCGTCGGCCAGCCGGGAGTATACGGACCGCGAGAGAGGAGTGTCAATGCGCTTTGTCGGCTTGGGCTTAGCGCAAGTTGAGGGCAACCCGGGCGGCGCGCCCGCGCGGCGGCGGACGCGGCCCGTGCCCGGCACCGGGGCCGGGGCGGGCTGGGTCAGGCGGCGCGGCCCTCCGCTTCCGATGCCGGGCCGGCCATCCAGGTGCAGTTGCGGCCCGCCCGCTTGGCCTGGTACAGCGCCTGGTCGGCGGCCTCGATCAGCGCCAGCGGGGTGAGGCCGTCCTCGGGGAAAGTGGCCACGCCCAGGCTGGCGGTGACCTCGCCGGCCACCGCCCGGTCGAAGGCGTGCGAGCCCACCGCCTGGCGCAGCCGTTCGGCCAGCACCGCCGCGCCGGGCTTGGCGGTGGCCGGCAGGATGACCAGGAACTCGTCCCCCCCGTACTAGGCCACCCAGTCCACCCCGCGCAGCTCCCGGGTCAGAAGCCGCGCCAGGTCCCGCAACAGGGCGCTGCCCAGCAGGTGGCCGAAGCGGTCGTTGTAGTGCTTGAGCTGGTCCACGTCCAGCATGATCACCGAGAGCGGCTGGTGGCGGCGCTCGCAGCGGGCCAGATCCTTGCGCAGCGCGCTCTTCAGGAAGCGGTAGTTGAACGCGTGGGTCAGGTCGTCGCGGGTGGCCACCAGCCCCAGCCGGCGCTGGGAGCGCAGCCGCTCCAGCCCCAGCGCGATCACCTGGGCCATCGAGGAGGCGAACTCGCGCTCCGCGCGCTCCAGGCGCTCCACCTCGCCCACGGCGAACAGCAGCAGGCTGGCCACCGGGCCCTGCCGCGCGCGCAGGCTCACCTCCAGGCAGTGGCACGGCCGCCCCGGGCGCAGCCCCAGCTCCGCCAGGAACGGCCCGGGGTCCAGCAGCCGCGGCTCGCTGTGGCGGCCCACCGCCGCCGGCAGGCAGTCCAGCCGGGAGGGCGCGGGCTCCTCGGTCGCGTGCGGCGCCCCCGGCCGCTGCACCCACAGCCGCAGCCGGGCGCCGTCGGGGACCACCAGGGCCGCCGCCAGGGCGCCGCCGGGCCGCACGCAGGAGCGCAGGATCCCGCACACCAGGGCTCCGGGGTCGGTGGCCTTGGTGGCGCGGGTCACTGCGGCGGACAGCGCGCGCAGGTATTTGGCATCCGACAGAGCATTTCCGAGTGGCATGGCGACCCTCGAACGAGGCAATGGTCACCCGAGGGATCGCAAGGCGCGTGCCGCGGCTAACCTGTGTCCTCGCCGCCCTCGCCGGACAGCCGCCGCAGCCGGAGCCATTGCAGAACGATGCGCCGGATTGCATTGGCCATCGCCAGCACCGCCACCACATAGAAGGCCACCCGGATCTGGCGCGGCACGCCGGCGACCTCCGCGGTCCGGCTGAATACCGGGATGAGGATCCCGATGCCCACCATGGTGACCAAGTTGATGGCGATCCAGGCGTAGCCCCAGAACCTCCGCTCGGCCCGGAGGCGGTCGGACGGCCTCATGGTCGGCTCCCCGGGGGCGGGCTCACCGCAGCAGCACCAGCCGGCCGTGGCTCTGCCGGCCGTCGCCCAGCGTGAGTTGGTAGAAGTAGATGCCCGAGCGCAGCGTCGCCGCCCCGGGCGGGGCCAGCGCCACCCAGGCCATGCCCGGCGCGTCGCGGACGGCGTCCCGCGCGTGGTAGACGGCGCGCCCTGCGACGTCCAGGAGCCGCACGTCCACCGGGGTCCCGGGTCGCAGGGCCACCCGCGTGGCGGCCGGGTAGGCGGCCGGGTCGAGCGGGTTGGGGTGCGGCCCGAGGTCCCAGTCGGCCCGCCCCGCGCGCGGCACCATCCGGACCCAGGACTCCCAGTCCGCGAGCCACTCGATGCCAACCCTCCCCGGCGGGTGGTACCAATACTCCTCCAGGACGTAGCTTCCGTAGTCCCGGGCTCGCAGCCCGACCCGGCGGGGGCCCAGGCGCACCCGGGTGCCGGGCCGGAAGCCGACCCCGCCGGGCACGCTGCAGAGAGGGAACCCGACGCCGAACCTAGGCGAGGCCGGAGGCCCCGGGGGAGGCGGGCTCACGAAGGGGTACAGCATGTCGAGGATCTGCCAGGTCTGGGCCTCGGCCACCCCCGAGAGCACCCGGGCCACCGACCCTCCCAGCGTGAGGCTGTCGTCGGATTCCAGGATCGTCGCCGGGTTGGGGGCGTCGCGCGAGCCCAGCGCGGGCAGCGGCACGCTGTCGAGGGCCACCGCCGGCTCCGCCAGCTCCCGCAGCCACAGCCCCACCAGCTGCACCGTGCGCCGGATGGCGCGCATGCTGAGGTTGCCCAGGGTGTCGGCGAGCGTGTGCGTGGTGGGGTTGGTGCGCGGGGGCAGGCTGCCCTCGGTGATCATCACCGCCGGGTAGCCCAGATCGCGGAACGGGGCGTGGTCGCTGTCGTCGGTGGGGAAGGCGTCCACGAACACGCTCAGCGCGGGGCCGTCGGACCAGGCGCGCCGGGAGACGCGCACCAGCGAGTCGGCGAGCCACTGGGAGCGGGCGTCGGTGATCACGTACAGCGAGTCCAGGCGCGGGGCGTAGGCCAGCATGTCCAGGTTGATAACCGCCAGGATGGAGTCCCCCCGGGCCTGGGCCAGGGCGGCCTCGTGCCTGCTCCCGAAGCACCCGAACTCCT
>DATKKS010000276.1:0-3013 GCA_035542815.1 Saccharimonadales bacterium (SeqCode)
GTCGGACGCCTGCGGCGACTACGACGTCTACACCTCGAAGATGGTCGAGGAGCGGGTCGAGGTGAAGGACGGCGACATCCTCATCATCCACACCGGCTACCACCACTTCGGCTGGGACCAGCCCAACGCCAACGAAATCCGCTACATGGTCATGCATCCCGGCCCCGACCGCGAGTTTGCCGAATGGGCCAAGGCCAAAAAGCTGCGCTGGATCGGCGTGGACTGCGGCAGCGCGGACCATCCCATGAACACCATCATCCGCGACTGGATGCCGCGCCAGGCCCGCGAGGCCGACCGGCACTTCCGCAAGAAGTACAAGAAGCCGCTGGCCGAGTACTTCGACGACAGCAAGTACCAGCTCATGCACCTGGAGATGTTCAACCACGGCATCATCCACGCCGAGTGCCTGGGCGGGGACATCGACCTGCTGCTGAACCAGCGGGTGACCCTCGGGTGCTTCCCGTGGCGCCTGGTGGACGGCGAGAGCTGCATCTCGCGCATCGTGGCGTTCGTGGACGACGCGCGCCACGCGCAGCTGATGAAGCTCAAGGCCAAGTGCAAGCTCACCCGCTGGGGCGACGTCGCCGGCTCGCTGGCCCCCCAGCTGCACGGCCGGAGGTCCCGGGTCGCGCCGCGGACCGCGGCGCCCGGCCGGCAGCGCTGAGGAGCCGGCCACCATGCTCCGCGCCCTGCGCGCCGGACCGCTCGCGGCCGGCGCGCTGGCGTTTCCGGCCGCCCCACGCCTCATGCAACCGCCCGTGGGGGCGCGCGGCGGTGCGCCCGATGCGCCGTCCGCCATTCCGCCCGCGCCCGCCCTCCGCGGCCGCGTGGCCTCGGTCCACCGCCGCGCCGCCAACCTCCTCCTGGAAACCGGCGCGCTGGTGACCCTGCTGCCCGAGGGCGTCCCGATCCACCCCTGGGCGGTGAGCATGCCATTCGATCCCGCGGCGCTGCGCGAGGGCGAGGCGGTCTGGATCGAAGGCCCGGTACTGTGCGCGGGGGCGGTCCGGGTGTCGCTCGAGGCGGCCGAGGTCGCCGGGCTGCGGCTCTCGGCACGGCCCGCCGCGCTGGCCCCGGGCACGGCGGCGTGGCTGCAGCGGCGGGCGGAGGGGGCCGGCGCCGGTGCGCCGCCCGGACCCTTCGACGCCGCGCTCAGCGCCGCGCTGGCCCGCTTCCGGGCCGGCGGCCCGGCCGCGGAGCTGGCCACGCTGGTGGGGCTGGGAGAAGGGCTCACGCCCTCGGGAGATGACGCGCTGGTGGGGGTGCTCGCGGGCCTGGACCTCGCGCGCGAGGCCGCTCCCGCCGCGCGCGCGCTGCGCGCCGAGCTGGCGGAGGCGCTCGCGGCGGCGGCGCCGCGCACCGCGCGGCTCTCCGCTCAGATGCTCGCGGCGGCGGTGGACGGGCTCTACGCCGAGCCGGTCCTCGGCCTGCTGGCGGCCCTGGCAGACGCCGGGCCGGCCGCGGGTTCGGTGGAGGAGGCCGCCGCGGCGCTGGCCGGCATGGGCCACCGCTCGGGCACCGACACGCTGTGGGGGATTGCGGCCGCCCTCACGCGGGCGGCCGCCGGAGGCTAGGCTCCCGGCCGGCGGACGCGCTCAGGCCGCGGGCAGGAGCAGACTGAAGGTCGTGCCCTCGCCCGGCTGGCTCGAAGCCTCGAGGACGCAGGCCATGCGCTCGGCGTTCCGGGAGGCCGTCTGGACCAGGCCCCGGAGCGGGTCGGCCTCGGGGATGCCGCCCTCCAGGCACTGCAGCGACGCCAGCACCGTCGCCATCGGGGTGCGCAGCTCGTGGTTCAGGTTGGACAGGAACTCCGACTTGAGCCGGTCCAGCTCGCCCAGCCGCTCGTTGCTCACGCGCAGCTGGCGGTTGGCTTCCTGGACCCGTTGGTAGAGCAGGGCGTTCTGGATGGAGACCCCGGCGATCCCCAGCGTGGACTGGGCCACATTGAGGTCCTGGGCCGAGTACGCGCGGCGGTCGAGCCGCTCCCCGAGCGCCACCCAGCCCAGCAGCTCCCCGCGCGCCGGCACCGGCGCGAACACCGCCGCGCCGGCCTGCCGCATGAGCGCGGCTCCCAGCCCGCCCACCTCCGCCCTCAGCTCCGCGGCGGCGGCCGGTGCGGAACTGCCCCATCAGGTTGAACAGCACCAGATCCACGATCTCGTAGAGCCCCAGGGAGACCGTGAGTTCGCTGCCCAGCTGGAGCAGCGAGCGGAAGGAGTACTCGCGCTCCTCCGGCCGCGCCGCCTCCGGCGCCGCCGGGTCCGCGGGGCCCGGCAACCGCGCCCGGGAAGCGGGCCGCTCCGCCGGCTGGGCGGCGTTCTTCATGCCGCCTTGAGGCCCTGCACCGAGTCGGCCTCGGTGGGGTCGAGGGCCAGAAAGCCCTCCAGGTTCAGCAGTCGCAGCACCGAGTCCACCGCCGGGGAGGCCGCCGCGATGCGGATCGCACGGCGCTCCTGGGTGAAGTCCTCGGCCAGCGCCAGCAGCGCCCCGATGCCGCTGGAGGAGATGAACGGCACCTCTGCCAGGTTCAGCACCAGGTGCTGGCGCGCGCCGCACACGAGGGCGATGTGGTCGAGGAGCGCCGCGGCGTTGTGCGCGTCCAGCCGCCGCCTGCGCCGGGTCCAGCCCCGGGGCGTCCGGGTCCAGCCGGGCCGCCTGGTCCAGCAGCGGCGCGGCGTCGTTCGGGACGCCCGCGCGCAGGAACCGCGCGGCCCGGTCCACCAGGGCGGCGGCGCGCCGCCCGATGGCCTGCAGCGTGCGCTGCTGCATGGCGCGCGCGTCCGCGTCCGCGGAGTCGGCCGCCAGGACCGCGGCGAAGCCCTCGCGGGCGGCCGCCAGGCTGTCGGCGGCGAACGCGTCCATGGCGCGCGCGAAGCGGTCGCGGATCTCGCTCCCGCGGCTCGCCCGGCTCGAGCGTGGCGACCCCCGCCAGCGCCTCCAGCGCCTCGTCGTAGCGCCGGGCCTGGCGCGCCTGGTCGGCGCGCGCCAGCAGCCCGTTCACCTGCTCCGCCTG
>DATKKS010000277.1:0-3364 GCA_035542815.1 Saccharimonadales bacterium (SeqCode)
CCGGCGGGCGCGAGGGCCAGCGCGAGGGCGGCCGAGGCCAGGGGCAGGACCAGAGTTCGTGGCAGTCGCATGGCGTCTCCTGTGGCGGGCGGGCGCGCGCAGGCGCCGGCCCGCGCGGGGGTCAGGGTTTCGCCGCGGGGCGCAGCCCGTAGCGCTCCAACCAGTAGAGTTCGCTCACCACCTTGGCCCGCTCGTGGGTGGGGCGGGTGAAGGTGTGGCCTTCTCCGGGGAAGATCAGCAGGCTGACCGGGGCGCTCGACAGCCGCAGCCCCCGGTACAGCTGGTAGGCCTCCTCGGCCGGCACGGTGGTGTCGTCCTCGCCGGCCACGATGTGGGTGGCGGTGGTGACCTGCGGCAGCCGCCAGAAGGGGGACTCGCTTTCGTAGCGGGCGCGCTGCTGGAACGGGTTGCCCCCGAACAGGTACTCGCCCCACACCCCCAGGTCGTGGTTGCCCCAGGTGGAGGAGTGGTTGGCGGCGCCGGCGCCGGTGGCGGCGGCGCGGAAGCGGCGGCTGTGGGTGATGAGGTAGTTGCACAGGTAGCCGCCGAAGCTGTAGCCGGTGACCGAGACCCGCGCGGGGTCCGCCAGCCCGGTCCGGATCAGCTCCTCCACGCCGGCCAGCACGTCCTCGGCCGGCTTGGACACCGGGTGGCCCACCAGCGCGGTGTGGAAGTCGTCGCCGTAGCCGTAGCTGCCGCGGTAGTTGGGCTCGAACACCAGGAAGCCGCGGGGGGCGCTGGCCACCCGGTACTGGTCGTAGCCGGGCATGCAGTAGTGCCCCACGAAGAACTCCGGGCCGCCGTGCAGGTCCACCAGGAGCGGCAGGTTCCGCGCGTGCTCCTGGCCCGGGGGCCAGGTGAGCAGCGCCTCGATCGGGCGCCCGTCCGGGGCGCGGAAGCGCCAGTCGGTGGTCACCGGGATGACGCCCGCCGCGAACGCGGCGTTGAACCGGGTGACGCAGCGGGCCTCGCCCAGCTTCTCCCGCGACTCCGCCACCCACACCTCGGGCGGCTGGCGGATGTCCGAGCGCAGGAACGCCACCCGGGGGCTGGCGGGGGCCGCCGCGTAGCCCCAGGTGAGGCCGTGCGGGAAGGCCAGCGGCAGGAGCCGCCCGGTGGCCTCCTCGAGCCGCGCCGGCGGGGCGTCCAGCCCCTGCTGGGCGGTGACCAGCGCCGGCCGGCCGCCGCCGGGGGGCAGGTACGATGGGCCGCCCAGCAGATAGCAGCCCACCGAACCCGGGAAGCCGCGGGTGAGCCAGCGCGGCGGCCCGCCGTCGAGTTCGACGCGGTACAGCCGCGCCTGGGTGATGATGTTCCGCGGGGCGTTCTCGTCCCCGGTGGCCACGTAGTAGAGGCCCCGCCCGTCCTCGCTCCACTGCAGCTCCTGCTCCTCGTCCACCTGGTTGTGGGTCAGCGCGTGCGGCGCGGAGCCGTCCGCGCCCATCACCCACACCTCGGCGTCGGCCACGTTCTCCTCCAAGCCCTCCGGGGTGAAGGTGGCGAAGGCGATGTGGGCGCCGTCGGGGGACACCGCCAGCTGCGACACCTCGTACGGCAGGCGCGCCAGGGTCGTGACCTGGCCGCTCCCCAGGTCCACCCGGTCCAGCTCGGTGGCCCGGGCGTCGTGGTCGTAGCGCACCGCGTCACCCACGTCGGGGAGGCTGTCGGCGCTGTCGGCGGCGGCCTCGTACGCCAGGCTGAAGTAGATGCCGCGGCCGTCGGGGGCGAAGGCGAAGTCGTGGAGGTCCCCCTCCACGTGGGTCAGCGCGCGCGGCTCGCCCCCGCGGGCGTCCATGAGGTAGAGCTGAGCGCCGTTCGACTCGGAGTTGCGCAGGAAGGCCAGCGTCCGCCCGTCGGGGGACCAGCGCGGCTGGTAGTCGTCCCCGGAACGGGTGAGCTGGACCGGGCGCGCGGAGTCCCCTTCGAGGTCCACCCGCCAGATCCAGGACGCGAGGCGGTCCTTGTCGAAGTCGCGGGTGCGGAGGGCGCACAGGAGCGACCGGCCGTCCGGAGCGAGCTGCGGGGCGTCCAGGTCCACGTACCGGAACATCTCGTCGGGGGTCATGGCGCGGGCGGCGGGCGCGGCCAGCCCCGCGGCGAGCGCCAGCGCCGCGGCCAGGAACGTGCTGTAGGGCGGAGCGTGCATCGGAGGGTCCTCCGGGACGATCGGAACGCTGCATGCTAGCACGCTGGGCGCGCGCGCCTCAAACGCGGCCGAGGCGCGGCTTGACCCCCGGCGGGGCGGGACGGACAATCGGCCTCTCAGGCGGCGAAAGGAGGCGCAGATGCAGGTGGTGTTGGCGGCGTCGGCGGCGGTGCTCACGGTGGCGCTGGTGGTGCTGATCGGGTACGCCATCCGCGCCCTCAACCAGCTCACCCTCACCGTCCGCCGGCTGGACGCGACGCTGGAGCGCAGCAGCCACACCCTGGACCGCGTGGACGGGGTGCTGGACAGCCTGCGGGCGCGCCTCGCGGAGCTGGAGCGGATCGCCGGCACGGTGAACGCGGCGCACGACCTGGTGACCGAGCTGGGGAGCGGGCTGGCGCGCCGGGCGCGCGGACCGGCGGGGTCGGCCGTGGCGGTGGCGGTGGCGGCGCTGAAGGGCGTGGAGACGTTCCTGAACTACCGCCGGCGGGCGCCGGAGGGGGACGGACATGAGTGACGAGCGCAACGACTTCGCGATGCTGGCCGCGTCCTTCCTGGCGGGCGCGGTGGCCGGGGCGGTGGTCGGGCTGCTGCTGGCCCCGAAGAGCGGGCGGGAGATGCGCGGGGACCTCCGGGGGGCCGCCGGGGACCTCCGCGAGAAGGCCGGGCAGGCGGGCGAGGCCGCCCGCGGCCAGGCCGAGCAGTGGATGGAGCGGGCGAGCGAGGCGCTCCGCGCGGCGCTGCGAGCCTACCGCGAGGCGCGCCCGGGCGGAGCGGCCGAGGCCGGCTCCGACCCGTCCCAGGAGACCACGGGCTAGGGCGCATTGGGCGGCGGACCGGCGGAAACACACCGGGCGCAGGACCGCGGGGCGCACACGAGTGCGCCCCGGGCGCATGAGGGCGGCATGTTCTCTTGGATCGGGCGGTACGCGCGCTGGCTCCACACCGGCTGGCCGGCCGGGCGGGTGGAGAAGCTGCCCCGGGTGGGCGAGGGCGGCCGCACCAACGTGCCCGGAGTGTACGTGTGCGGGGACCTGGCGGGCCTCCCGCTGCTCAAGTTCGCGCTGGACTCCGGGGCGCGGGCGGCGCGGGCGATCGCGGCCGATCTGGGCGCGGGCCGGGGCGTTCCCGGGGCGCCGGAGGCCGCGGCGCCGGCCCCGCGCGCCGCGGAACTGCCCGACCTCCTGATCCTGGGCGGCGGGGTGTCCGGGATGGCTG
>DATKKS010000278.1:0-15649 GCA_035542815.1 Saccharimonadales bacterium (SeqCode)
CGCCTACTGGCACGGCGTGTTCGGCGGGCTGTACCTGCCCCACCTCCGGGACGCGGTGCACCGGCGGCTGCAGCAGGCGGAGAGCGAGCTGGACCGGGCGCGCGGCCTGTCGCTCTCGGCCCGGGAGCTGGACCTGTTCAACGAAGAGGGGCGCGCCTGGGTGCTGCGCAACGCCGCGGTGAGCCTGGGGGTCGCGCCGGAGCGCGGCGGAATGCTGTTCGAATGGGCCGACCTGCGCACCGGGCACGATCTGGGCAACACCCTCACCCGGCGCCGGGAGGCCTACCACGCCCGGCTCCTGGAGACCGTCCCGGAGGACGGCGCCCGGGCCGGCGCGGTGAGCATCCATGACCGGGTCGCGTCCAAGGAGCCGGGCCTGCAGGCGCTGCTGGCCGAGGACAGCCACGTGCGCGCCTCGTTCCTGGACCACGCCCTGCCGCCGGACGCGGCGTTCGAGGACTTCCAGGCCGGGCGCCCCGCAGAGTGGGGGGGCTTCGCCACCGGGCCGTACGCCGCGGAGCTGGACTGGGACCGCGGGCGGGTGAGCCTGGAGCTGCGCCGCCGGGCGCGGGCCGGCCCGGCCGGCGATGTGGAGCTGGAGGTGCACAAGCACTACCGGCTGCTGGAAGGCCAGTCCGGCTTCGAGGTGGAGTACCACGTGGTGCACGCGGGCGGGCCGGCGCTGGCGGCGCGCTTCGGCGTCGAGTGGAACATCACCTTCCTGACCGCGCAGGCCGAGGACCGGTGGGCCGACTTCGGCGCGCACGGCGGTCGGGTGGGTCTGGGGGAGAGCCTCAGCCTGTCCGGGGTGGACTCCCTGGTGTTGGGCGACGAGTGGCTGGACCTGGCGGTGGAGACGGAGGTGGAGCCTGCGGCCAGGGTGTGGATGCACCCGGTGGAGACGGTCTCGCTCTCGGAGGCCGGCTTCGAGCGCAACTACCAGGGCACCTGCCTGCTGTTCCACTGGCCGCTGGAGCTGGCGGCCGGGCAGAGCTTCGCGGTGCGCTTCGCGCCGCGCCACCGCCGCGCCCGCCGCGCGGCGGCCGCCGGGGCGGAGCGCGCGTGAGCCCGCTGGCGGCGGGCGCCGGGCTGTTCGCGCTGGGGGCGCTGCTGGGCGCCGACCAGGTGGCCGGGCCGCAGTGGATGCTGGCGCAGCCGGTGGTGGCCGGGGCGCTGGGCGGGCTGGCCTGCGGCCAGCCGCAGCTGGGCCTCCTGGTGGGGGTGTGGATGCAGCTGGCGTGGAACGGGGCGGTGCCGGTGGGGAGCCGCCCCACCCCGGACACCTCCGGCGGGGTGCTGGCCGGGGTGGTGGCGGGGTCCCAGCTGCTGCCGGCCGAGGGCCCGCTGCGGGCGGCGGTGGCCGGGCTGCTGGTGGCGCTGCTGGCGGGTTGGGCCGGCATCTGGCCGGCCTTCTGGAACCGGCGCCTGAACGCGCGTTGGACGGCGTGGGCCCTGGCGGGCGCGGACGAGGCGCACCGGGCCCGCCGGGTCGAGGCGGCGCAGCGGTGGGCCTGGCTGGCGGCCGCGGCCCTCTCAGGCGCCTGGGTGCTGCTGGCGGCGGTCGCCGGGACCGGGCTGGGGCGGGCGGTGCTGCGCTGGATCCCGGACTCGGGCGGGCGCGGCGGGGCGCTGGTGGCCCTCGGCTGGGGGCTGGGCGTGGGAGGCGCGCTGCTGACGTTTCGCGGCGAGCTGCGGCGGGACTGGGCGTGGCTGGTGGGCGGGGCCGCGGCGGCCGGGGCGCTGAAGCTGGCGGGGGCCTACTAGCCGTGTGGTGGCGCACGTTCTTTCTCCAGGCGTCCTGGAGCTACGCGTTCAAGCAGAACCTGGGCTTCGCCGCCCTGTACCGGCGGCGCGCCCCGGGCACGCGCCTGGGTCTGGCCACGCTGGCCGAGCCGTTCAACACCAACCCGGTGGCCAGTGCGTTCGTGATCCCGTTCCTGGCGCGGCGCGACCCGCCCGAGCCGGCCGCGGCGCTGGAGGAGTTCCGCCGCGACCGCGGGTTCCTGGCCTCGGCCTTCGCCGCCGCGGGGGACCGGCTGGCGTGGCAGCTGCTGCGGCCGCTCGCGGGCCTGGCCGGGGCGGGCGTGGCGTGGCTCTCGCAGCAGGCGTGGCTGGGGGCGGCGGCGCTGGTGCTGGCCTACGACGCGCCGCAGCTGGCGCTGCGGGCGTCCCTGTGGCGGGCGGGCGCGGCCGGCGCCCCGCCCGGGCCGCAGGTGCAGCGGCTGTCGGCGTGGGCGGAGCGGGCGCGGCGCGCGGGCCTGGCGCTGACCGGCTTCCTGGCGGTGGCGGTGGCGCTGCGCGGGCCGGGCTGGGGGCCGGCGGCGGTGGTGCTGGGCGCGGGCGCAGTGGTGCTGGCGCTGGGGGTGCTGCCCGGGCGCCCGCGGGCCGGATCGCTGCTGGCCCTCGCACTGGTGGCGGCGGCAGTGCTGCTGAACCGGGGACTGCCCCGTGTACGCTGAAGAAGTCACCGTCGAGAACGAGCTGGGGCTGCATGCGCGCCCGGCGGCGCTGTTCACGCGCACCGCCAGCCGCTTCAAGTCCGAGGTGTACGTCATCAAGGACGGCCAGCAGATCAACGGCAAGAGCATCCTCGGGGTGATGATGCTGGCCGCCTACCAGGGAACGGTGCTGCTCATCCAGGCCGAAGGCGAGGACGAGCGCGACGCCGTGACCGCGCTGGTGGATCTGGTGAAAGGGAAGTTCGGTGAGCGCTGAAACCGGAAACCTGCAGGCCCGGTCGATGACCCTCGAAGGGGTGGCCGCCTCCCCCGGGATCGGCATCGGCAAGGTGCTGGTGCTCTCGTGGGACGAGCTGCGCGTGCCCGAGCGCGACGTGCCGGAGTCGGGGGTGGAGGCCGAGGTGCAGCGGTTCGAGGCCGCGCTGCAGGCGGCCGCCCGCGAGCTGGGCGAGATCCGCGACCGCTACTCCGGCGACATGGGCGAGGAGGCGGCCCAGATCCTGGATGCGCAGGTCCTGCTCCTGTCCGACGTCATGGTGCGCGACGCCACCGTGCAGGCCATCCGCGAGCAGCACAAGAACGCCGCGTTCCTGTTCAAGGGGGTGCTCACCCGGGCCCGCAGCCACCTGGAGCAGATGTCCAGCGAATACATGCGCGCCCGGGCCACCGACGTGCTGGACGTGGAGCGGCGGGTGCTCCACCACCTGCTGGCCCGCAGCGCCACCGGGCTGCGCGACCTGAGCGAGCCGGTGGTGCTGGTGGCGCACGACGTGCCCCCCAGCGAGACGGTGCTGATGCAGCCCGGCCAGGTGCTGGGCTTCGCGCTGGAGTCCGGCGGGCGCACCTCGCACTCGGTGATCGTGGCCCGGGCCCGGGGCATCCCGGCGGTGGTGGGCGTGCCCGGCGTGTCCCGCCTGGCCCGCGACGGCGACCTGCTGATCCTGGACGGCAACGAGGGCCGGCTGGAACTCAACCCCGACCCGGCCACCTTGGCCCGCTACCGGCGCCGGCAGCTCGACTTCGAGGAATTCGAGCAGCGGCTGGAGCGCACCCGCAACCAGCCGGCGGTGACCCGCGACGGGCGGCGCATCGCGGTGCTGGCCAACATCGAGACCCCCGACGAGGCGGCCGAGCTGCGCGCCCGCGGGGCGGAGGGGGTGGGGCTGTACCGCACTGAGTTCTTCTACCTGAACCGCGCGGAGCTGCCCTCGGAGGAGACCCAGCTCGCGGCCTACCGCAAGGTGGCCGAGGCGGTGGCCCCGGACCCGGTGGTGATCCGCACCATCGACGTGGGCGGCGACAAGGTGGCCTCGTACATGGGCGCCACGCCCGAGGAGAACCCCTTCCGCGGCTGGCGCGGCATCCGCTATTCGCTGGCCCACGAGGACATCTTCCGCACCCAGCTGCGGGCCATCTACCGGGCCAGCCCGTACGGCCGGCTGCACATCATGATCCCCATGGTCACGCTGGTGGAGGAGGTGCAGCGCACCCGCCAGCTGTGCCGGCAGGTGATGGACGAGCTGGAGCGGGAGGGGCACCCGTTTTCGCGGGAGGTGCCCCTCGGCATCATGGTCGAGACCCCCGCGGCGGTGCTGATGGCGGACCACCTGGCGCGCCACAGCGACTTCTTCAGCATCGGCACCAACGACCTGCTGCAGTACACCCTGGCGGTGGACCGCGGGAACGAGCGGGCCTCGCGGCTGTACCAGCCCCTGGACGTGGCGGTGCTGCGGGCCATCCGCCAGACGGTGGAGGCCGGCCACCGGCGGGGCCTGTGGATCTCGGTGTGCGGCGAGATGTCCAACGAGCCGCTGGCGTGCGTGGCGCTGGTGGGCCTGGGGGTGGACAAGATCTCCACCAGCCCCTTCGGCCTGCCGGGGATCAAGAGCCTGCTGCGGTCCATCGCGTACGAGGAGGCCCGCGGGTGGATGGAGGAGGCGGTGGGCCTGGAGTCGGCGGCCGAGGTGCAGGCCTACCTCACCCAGCGGCTGCCGCAGGCCTCCGAGATGCTCGGCTGGGGCGCCGGCGGGCGGAAGGGTGGGGCATGAGCCCGGACCGCCCGGTGGACCTGGACGCCCTGGACCTGGCGCGGCTGGACCCTTCGGGGATGTGCGCGCGGGTGGCGGGCCTGGGCGCGGACGCGGTGCGGGCCCACCAGGCCGCGGCGGCGCTGGACTGGGCCGCGCGGCCGCGGCCGCGCGCGGTGGCGGTGTGCGGGATGGGGGGCTCGGCCATCGCCGCGGACCTGCTGCGCGGCTACCTCGCGGACGAGCTGGAGTTCCCGGTGGAGGTGGTCCGGGACTACCGCCTGCCGGCGTGGGTGGGCCCGGAGTGCCTGGTGGTGGCGTCCTCCTACTCGGGCAACACCGAGGAGACCGTGGCGGCCTACGCCGAGGCCCGCCGGCGGGGGGCGCCCCGGGCGGCGGTGTGCTCGGGCGGCCGGCTGGCGGAGCTGGCGCGGGAGGACGGCGCGCCGCGGGCGGCGCTGCCCCCGGGCTATCCGCCCCGCGCGGCCCTGGCGTGGTCGTTCTTCACCCTGCTGGGGGCGTTCGTGAAGTGGGGCTTCGCCGGCAGCCGGGAGCGCGAGGTGGCGGCTGCGGTGCGGCAGCTGGAGCGGGCGGCGGAGGAACTGGGGCCGGCCGTGCCGGAGGCGGCCAACCCGGCCAAGCGGCTGGCGCGGGCGCTGCACCGGCGGCTGCCGGTGGTGTACGCCGCGGCCTGCCCGCTGGAGCCGGTGGCGCTGCGCTGGCGGCAGCAGCTGAACGAGAACGCCAAGACCCTGGCGCACCAGCTGAGCCTGCCGGAGCAGAACCACAACGAGGTGGAGGGGTGGGCCCACCCGCCGGAGCTGCTGCGCGGGTGCGCGGTGGTGCTGCTGCGGGACCGCGGCGAGCACCCGCGGGTGCGGGCGCGCTTCGACCTGGCGGTGCCGCACGCCGCGGCCGCCGGCGCGGCGGTGCACGCCGTGGAGAGCCGCGGGGAGACGCTGCTGGAGCGGCTGCTGGGGCTGGTTGTGACCGGCGATTGGGTCAGCGTATACTTGGCGTTTTTGAACCACGTGGATCCCACCCCGGTGGCTAGGCTGGAGGCGCTGAAGAAGCGCCTGGAGGAGTCCGGTGCCGCTTGACCGTGTGAGTGCCGTCATCCCTGTCGCGGGCGTCGGGACGCGGCTGCGCCCGCACACCCACACCGTGCCCAAGGCGCTCATCAACGTGGCCGGCAAGCCGATCCTGGCGCACATCCTGGACGACCTGGCGGCGCTGGGGGTGGCCCGGGTGGTGCTGGTGGTGGGCCACATGGCCGACCGCATCGAGGGCTTCGTGCGCGCCCGCTACGCGTGCATGAACCCGGTGTTCGTGCAGCAGCCGGAGCCGCTGGGGCTGGGGCACGCGGTGCACCTGGCGCGCGCGGCGGCCGAGGGCGGGCCGGTGCTCATCGACCTGGGGGACACCATCATCCGCGCGGACCTGTCGCGGCTGGGCCCAAGCTGTCCCAGCCAGCTGGGGGTGATGGAGGTGGCCGACCCCCGGCGCTACGGCATCGTGGAGCTGCGCGAGGGGCGGGTGGTGCGGCTGATCGAGAAGCCCGAGCGGCCGACAAGCAACCTGGCCCTGGTGGGGTTCTACTATCTGCGCGACTCGACGTTGCTGTTCGACTGCCTGGACGAGGTGATCCGGGGCGGGGTGCGCACCCGCGGGGAATACCAGCTCACCGACGCCCTGCAGCGGATGCTGGAGCGCGGGGAGCCGATGCAGCCCCTGCCGGTGGACGCGTGGTTCGACTGCGGCTCGCCGGAGCGGCTGCTGGAGGCCAACCGCGAGCTGCTGGAGCTGCGCGGGGACGGCGTGGACATCCCCGGCTCGCTGATCCGCCCGCCGGTGTCCATCGCCCCGGACGCGGTGGTCGAGCTGTCCATCGTGGGGCCGCACGTCACGGTCGCGCCGGGCGCGGTGCTGCGCCGCTGCTCGGTCCAGAATTCCATCATCAACGAGAACGCCCGGGTGGAGGACATCTTCCTCGAGGACTCGGTCATCGGCGAGAACGCGCTGGTCCGCGGCAAGCACAAGCGCCTGAACGTCGGGGACTCCTCCGAGGTGGAGCTGAGCTAGAGATCCCGGCGCGGCCCGACCGGGCGCGCCGGAACGCGAGGAGCGCACGCATGCCGGACCCGAAACTGCGGCACCTGTTCACCAGCGAGTCGGTGACCGAGGGCCATCCCGACAAGATCGCCGACCAGATCTCCGACTCGGTGCTGGACGCCATGCTGGAGCAGGACCCGCGCAGCCGGGTGGCGGTGGAGACCCTGCTCACCACCGGCCTGGTGCTGGTGGCCGGCGAGGTCAGCACCAGCGCCTACGTGGAGATCCCCGAGCTGGTGCGCCGGGTGGTGCAGGACATCGGCTACACCGACGCCAGCTTCGGCTTCGACTACGCCACCTGCGCGGTGCTCACCTCGATCCACGCGCAGTCCCCGGACATCGCCATGGGGGTGGACAAGGAGGGGGCGGGCGACCAGGGCATGATGTTCGGCTACGCCACCGACGAGACCCCCGAGCTGATGCCGCTGCCCATCTCGCTGGCCCACCGGCTGTGCCGGAAGCTCTCCGAGGTGCGCAAGGGCTCCATCCTCCCGTACCTGCGGCCGGACGGGAAATCCCAGGTCACGGTGGAGTACGAGGGCGGGCGGCCGGTGCGGGTGGACGCGGTGGTGGTCTCGGCGCAGCACGCCGAGCTGTCCGGCAGCCTGACCTACGAGAAACTCAAGCGGGACCTCATCGAGAAGGTGGTCCGGCCGGTGATCCCGCCGCAGTTCGTGGACAACGACATCAAGTTCCACATCAACCCCACCGGGCAGTTCGTGCAGGGCGGCCCGGCCGCCGACACCGGCCTCACCGGGCGGAAGATCATCGTGGACACCTACGGCGGCATGGGCCGCCACGGCGGCGGGGCGTTCTCCGGCAAGGACCCCACCAAAGTGGACCGCTCCGGGGCGTACATGGCGCGCTACGTGGCCAAGAACCTGGTGGCCGCCGGGGCCGCCAAGCGCTGCGAGATCCAGGTGGCCTACGCCATCGGGGTGGCCGAGCCGGTGAGCGTGCGGGTGGACACCTTCGGGACCGGGGCGGTGGACGACCGGCAGATCGAGCACGTGGTGCGCAACCGGTTCGACTTCCGGCCCAAGGCCATGATCGAGCGGCTCAAGCTGCGCCGGCCGGTGTTCCGCGCCGCCGCCGCCTACGGCCACTTCGGCCGCGACGAAGAGGGCTTCACCTGGGAGATCACCGACTGCATCGCCGACCTCCAGGCGGCCCTGAAGCTGAAGTAGAGACACCGGGGCGCCCCGCGCGCCCCCGGGCGGCCGTCCGGCCGCCCACGGAGCCACGTCGGGGCGCGGTTCGCCGCGCCCCACAGACCGAAGGAACAGCATGCCGACGGACACTTCCAGCCGCACCCACCACGTGGCCGACCCCGGCCTGGCCCAGGCCGGCGTCCAGCGCATCGAGTGGGCCGAGCGGTTCATGCCGGTGCTGCGCGGGATCCGCGCGCGCTTCGCGAAGGAGAAGCCGCTGCAGGGGGTGAAGGTGGCGGCCTGCCTGCACGTCACCACCGAGACCGCCAACCTGATGCGCACCCTGAAGGAGGGCGGCGCGGAGCCGTACGTGTGCGCGTCCAACCCGCTGTCCACCCAGGACGACGTGGCCGCCGCCCTGGCGCTGCACTACGGGGTGCCCACGTTCGCCATCAAGGGCGAGGACCACGAGACCTACTACGGCCACATCCGCTCGGTGCTGGCCCCGGGGCCCCAGTTCACCATGGACGACGGCGCGGACCTGGTGACGGTGCTGCACACCGAGCGCAAGGAGCTGCTGCCCAAGGTGAAGGGCGGCACCGAGGAGACCTCCACCGGGGTGGTGCGGCTGCGCTCCATGGAGCGCAACGGGGTGCTGGCCTACCCGGTGATCGCAGTGAACGACGCCAAGACCAAGCACTTCTTCGACAACCGCTACGGCACCGGCCAGAGCACCCTGGACGGCATCGTGCGCGCCACCAACGTGCTCGTCGCCGGCTCCACCTGGGTGATCGCGGGCTACGGCTGGTGCGGCCGCGGGCTGGCGATGCGCGCCCGCGGCATGGGCGCCAACGTGATCGTGACCGAGGTGGACCCGCTGCCGGCGCTGGAGGCGGTGATGGACGGCTTCCGGGTGATGCCCATGGGCGAGGCCGCGCCGCTCGGGGACGTGTTCGTGACCCTCACCGGAAACCTGCACGTGGTGCGCCAGGAGCACTTCGAGAACATGAAGGACGGCGCCATCGTGGCCAACAGCGGCCACTTCAACGTGGAGCTGGACCTGGACACCCTGGGCCGGGTCGCCGTCGCGCGCCGCCAGGCCCGGCCGTTCGTGGAGGAGTTTCAGCTCCGCAGCGGCCGGCGGGTCTTCGTGCTGGGGGAGGGGCGGCTCATCAACCTGGCCGCCGCCGAGGGCCACCCGGCGATGGTGATGGACATGTCCTTCGCCAACCAGTCGCTGTCCCTGGAGTACCTGAAGCAGGAGGGCGGGCGGCTGGAGCGGAAGGTGTACGGGGTGCCGGAGGCCATCGACCGCGAGATCGCGCGGATCAAGCTGGACAGCCTGGCCGCGGGGCTGGACGTCCTGACCCCCGAGCAGGTCAAGTACATGGCCAGCTGGGAGGCCGGCACCTGAGCCCGGCCGGGGCCCCGCGATCTTCTAGAAACTCCACGAGGCGGGCGCCCTAACCTCTTGCGCCGGATGGGAAAAACCGCCGGGGCCGATCTACCGGGAGGGCCGCGCGGCCAGCTCCGCCAGGAGCGCCTGCGCGGCCCTTCGGTTGGGTTCCGCCAACCCCAGGTCCAGCGCCCGGCGGAGGTGCGCGGCGGCCTCGGCCGGCGCGCCGCCGGCCTCCGCCAGCGCCGCGCCGTAGCTGAACTGATAGACCGGCTCGGCCGGCTGCAGGCGCGCCGCCTCCGCCAGCGCCGGGAGGGCCTCCGGAAGCGCCCCGCGCACCGTCAGCGCCATCCCCAACCCGAACCAGGACGCCGCCCGGTCCGGCTGCAGCCGGACCGACTCGCGGTAGGCCCGCTCGGCCTCGGCCGGCCGGCCCGAACTCTGGCACGCCTGCCCCAGGGTCAGCAGCGCGCCGGCGCGCCAGGTCTCGCTCAGCGCCTGCCACTCCGGGGCCCGCCGCGCCCGCTCGATGGCGTCCACCACCTGGGCCGGGCGCTGCGCCCGGAAGGCCCGCGCCACCGCCACCCGCAGGCCCACGAACTCGTCGCTCTCGACCGTCCAGCGGTACGGCTCCACGGTGGGGTCGCAGTCCAGCACCACCAGGTGGGCCGGCAGCCGCTCCGCGCGCAGGTCTTCCACGCTGCCGGTGCTCAACGAGGTGTCGGCGTACCAGGCGTGGACCGCCGCCGGCCCGTGCAACGCCACCAGGCTCAGGTTCGGGACGCGCGAGAGCAACACCGCGGAGCCGGGCTCCAGCGAGGGATGCTGCCGCTGCAAGGCGCGGCGGAGGCCGTCCACGAAGGCGCTGAGGCGGCGCACCCGCCCCAGGTTCCAGGTGGAGGCCGAGCCGCCCTCGATCGGGCCCCCGGTCACCGCGTCCGCCGCGGGCCCCGCCAGCAGCAGCGCCGCCACCGCCACCGCCGCGGCCCGGGGGCGCCGGTGCAGCAGCGCCGCCGCCAGCAGCGCGCCGCCGGCCCCGGCCATGACCGTGAGGTAGCTGCTCCAGCGGTGCCCCACCAACATCACCGGCACGAGCCCCAGCAGGATCCAGCCCGTACCCAGAAGGGCCAGCGGGAAGGCCGCCTCCGGAGCGCGCCCGGGGGCGGCGCCCGGCGCCCGCTTGCGGGGCGCGCGGCGCTCCCGGCCGCGGGGCGCGCCCTCGCCGGAGGCCGCGGCGCCGGCGTGCGCGTCGCGCGCGCGGCGGCCCGCCAGCAGCACCCCCGCGGTCCCCAGCGCTGCCGCGACCAGCGCGCGCACCAGGTCGCCGGCGGTGAGCCGCAACGAGAAGCCGGCATCCAGGTTCACCAGCGCCAGCAGGCTCCGCAGCAGCGTGGCCGGGATCGCCCCCGCATCGGCGCGCACGTCCAGCACCCCCACCGGCGGGGCCCCCGGGAGGCGCCGGAACCACAGCGCGTACCCCAGGCCCCAAGCGGCCAGCAGCGCCAGGTGCGGCGCCGCGCGCCGCAGCGCGGTCAAGGGGCGGGCCCCCGGGCGCAGCCCCTCCAGCAGCAGCACCAGCAGGGGCGCGGCCGCCGCGGTCTCCTTGCTGAACAAGGCCGCGGCGCACGCCGCCAACGACAGCCCGGTGCGCCCCGCCCGATGGAGCAGCAGGGTGGCGGCGGTGAGCGCCACCGCGAACAGGTCCTGCGCGCCCGCCGCCCACCCGGTGAGCACGCTGGCCCCGTGCTGCGCCAGGAACGTCGCCGCCGCCAGCGGCCCGGCGGCGGGGGCGGCCAGCCGGGCCGCCAGTCGCGCCAGCAGCCACGCGGCCAGGATCAGCAGGGCCAGGTTCACCAGGTGGTAGGGCAGCGGCTGGGCGCCGCACAGGCGGGACATCAGCCCGGTGTACAGCTGCCGGGAGAACGGCCGGTAGTAGGACACCCCGGCGGTGGTGCCCAGCCACTGCAGCGGCGGGTACGACAGCGCCCCGTCCAGGAACGCGAAGTCGTCGGCCAGCAGCTGCAGCCGGAGATTGGGCAGGTACAGCGCGGCGCCCGCGGCCAGGGCCAGCGCCAGGGCGGCGCCGGTGCGGGAGCGGGCCGGCCCGCGGCCGGCTGGGGCGGCGATCACCGGGCCCGCGCCTACGGCTGCGGCGGCATGCCCAGGGCGGCCCAGTCCTCGGCCGCGGGGCCGTAGACCCCCGGCACCCGGAGGCCGGCCTGGCGCATGAGCACGGTCATCTGGCCGCGGTGGTGGGCCTGGTGGGCGATCAGCGAGGTCAGCACCGCGCCGCGGGTCCACTCCTCGCCGTACATGGGGATCTTCTCCGCGAGCATGGCGTCGGTCCAGCGCCCGGCGACCGCGCGCGCCACCGCCTGGGCGCTCGTCTCGTACGCCCGGAGGATCGCGTCCAGATCCGGCGGGGCGGAATCCTGAGCCGGCCCCGGGACGTCCAGCCCGGCCTGCTGGCCCAGCATCTCCGGCAGCGTCTGGGTGAGGTGCCAGGCGAGCCCCCCGAGGGTGCGCCCGCCGGGCGTCACCGGCTGACTCAGGGAGGCGGGCGTGAGGGCCCGAAACACCTTGAGCGTGGCCTCGGATTCGTACGCCCAGGCCTCTTGGAAATCCTCGATGCGGCGGATCATGGGGCTGGCCTCCGGCTCGGGATGCGGGTGGGGGGTCGCGGTCGAGCCCCCATGAGAGCGCATCCCGGCCCGCCGGCGCAACCCGCGCGCGCAGCCCGCGGGCCCGGGCGCGGGCGCGGCGCGGCGAGCGCCGCCGGCTCAGGCGGCCAGCAGCGGCTCCACGTCCAGTTCGTGCTCCTCCGGGGGGAGGACCCGGGCCACCCGCTCGTGCGCCGGCATCGGGCTCCACCGTCCGTCCGTGGCTTCCGCCGGCCCTCCACCGGCCGCGGGGCGGTCCAGGAGCCGGCAGTGGGGGCGGCGCGGGTCCGCCGGGTTGGGGCTCACGCACAGGGCCAGCTGGCCGGACTCGGCCTCCACGACCGAGCCCGCCGGGTACAGGCCCACGCTCCGCACCAGCGCCCACAGCGCGGCCGGGTCGTAGTGCCGGCACTCCGGGCCCATCAGCTGGCCCAGCGCCTCGCGGCCGGTGAAGGGCCGGCGGCGGTAGGCGCGGTGGGCGGTGAGGGCGTCGTACACGTCCGCCACCGCCACGATCCGGGACAGCGCCGAGGGCGGCACGCCGGGGTCGCCCTCCGGGTAGCCGGTTCCGTCCAGGTTGCGGTGGTGCTCCAGGCACACCCGCATCGAGTCCAGCATCAGCGCCGACAGCCCCGGCATGCGGGCCAGGATCCGCAGGCCCTCGAGCGGATGCCGCCGCAGCTGCAGCCACTCGGCCTCGGTGAGCGCGCCCGGCTTGTGCAGCACTTCCGGGGCGACCGCGATCTTGCCCAGGTCGTGGAACAGGGCGGCCACCCCCAGGTGCGCCAGGGTGCCGCGCGCCAGGCCCAGCGCGTGCCCCATGCTCACCGACAGCACGCTCACGTTCACGCAGTGGGCGCAGGTGTACTCGTCGTGCTTCTTGAGCGCCATCATTCCCAGCACCGAGTACTCGTCGCGCAGGATGCTGTCCACCACCGGCTGCACCAGCCGGCGCGCCTGGCGCATCGGCGGGCGGCCGCCGTGGGCCGCCTGCGCCAGCAGGCCGGCGGTGCCGCGCACCGCCCGCCAGAAGGTGTCGCGGGCGCGGGCGCGCTCGTCGCTGAAGTCCAGCTCCTCGGTGCCGCCGTCCCCGGCGGGGCCGGAGCCCAGGTCGGCCGCCCGCACCGGGGCGATGCGCAGCACCCCGGCGTCGGCGAGCTCCTCCGGCAGGCGGGCGCCCAGCTCGGGCGTCTCCGCCGCGCGCCACAGCCGCACGAACGCCCGCAGCTCTTCGGCGGTGAGGCCGGGCTGGAAGCGCACCGCGCCCAGGGCCCGGGCGCCGAACTCGGCGCTCAGCCCCCGGAACAGGGACAGGTGCGAGCTGCGCCCGCGGAGGCGCACGCCGTCCAGGTGCACGCAGTCCCCCAGGCACACCAGCGTGGTCTCCTCCTCGGGGAAGTCCGCCAGCGCCGCGAGCACCTCGCGCACGTGCCGGTCGAAGGACTGGTTGGACTCGTCGTACAGGCGGGCCGCCCGGAGCAGCGCGTACAGGCGGGCGGCCAGCGCCAGCCCGGCGGCCGCCGCGCGCGCCGGGTCGTCTCCGGAGGGGCGCGGGGGCTTCACGCGGCCTGCTCCCCGGACGTCCCGCCCCCGCCGGACAGGGCCTCGGCGCACACGCGGGCCGCGGGGCCCCAGCCGGAGGCCGCGCCGCGCGCCAGGCAGCGCTGCGCGGCCGGCGTGCCCAGCCGCGCCAGGCAGCGGGCCACCTCCCGCCGGCGCGCGTACTGGCCCCGGGACAGCCAGCGGTTGCGGTACAGCTCGGCCTCCAGGGCCGGCAGGAGATCGTCGCCGCCCACCGCGCCCAGGGCCGTCCATACGTGGTGCTGCTGGTCCTCGGGCCGCTCCCGGAAGCGCTCGTCCAACACCCACGCCAGCAGCAGCCGGGCCACCTCGGGGTCCCGCCGCTGCGCGAGCTGCCGGAGCACCCCGGTCAGCACCCGGCCCTCGGCGTCGCCCAGCATCTCCAGCAGCACCGGGCGGGCCAGGTCGGGGTCCACCTGGCCCAGCGCCGCGGCGACCTCCTGGCGCACCCGCGGCTCGCGGTGGTGGGAAGCCGCCCGCAGCAGGTCCAGAATCGCCGGCCCGCCGATGTAGCCCAGCACGTGCACCGCGTTGCGCACCACGTACCAGCGCGGGTCCGTCAGCCACGGGGCGAGCCGTGCGGGGTCGTCGCGGCTGAGCTGGGCCACCGTCTGGGTGAGCTGGCGCCGCACCCGCCGCTGCCCGCTCTCGGCCAGGACGCGCATCAGCCAGCCCACCGCCTCGGGGCCCAGCGCCAGCGCCAGCGCCACGAACGACTCCAGGGCCGGCGCCTCCGGGCGGTTCAGACGCTCCACCACGCGGCGGGTGGTGAGCGAGTCGGCCCGGGCCAGGTCGGCGGCCAGCCGGGACTGGAGCCGGCGGTCCAGGCCCGGCTCGCTGCCGCCGGCCAGCGCCGCGCGCGCCTCGTCCCAGGCGCCGTCGGCGATCGCCTGGTGCAGCACCCGCAGCAGCAACCCGGCCAGCTCCTCGCCCTCGGGCGCGCCCGCCCCGGCGGGGGCCGCCACCCGCAACATCTCCAGCGCCGACTCCGTGAGCGCCCGGCGCTCCTCGGCCGCGCGCAGCGCCGCGAATTGCTCCAGCACCTGGGGAGCGGACCGGTCCAGGGCCGCGAAGGCGGCCTCCAGGTCGGCTCCTGGGCCGAGCGTGATGCGGTCGTCGGAGCGGCCCTCGCCCTCCCCGCCATCGGGCGCCCCGCCCACCTCCGCGCCGCCGGCCGCGCCCGCCGCCGCCCCGGCCGGCCCGGCGGGGAAGCGGCCGGTGGCGCCGATGCCAGCCGCCGCGGAGCCGAGCGGCCCCGCGGCGCCGCCCGAGGCCTGCGGCCACAGCGACACCGTCCCATCGCCCTCCGCCCCGACCTCCGCCGGGCCGCCGCCTTCCAGGTCCCCCGCCAGGGACAGGTAGCGCACCTCGACGTGCGGCAGCTCCGCGTTCCACAGCAGGGCCACCAGGTCCTCCTCCTCGCCGCCGGGGCGGGTGGCGCGCAGCACCACGTCCAGGAGCGCCTCGACCTCGGAGGCCTCCAGCCCCGGCACGAAGCTCAGCTCCCGGATCCCCTCCCGCACGAAGGCCAGGGTCAGCTCGTCCGGGCCCGCCTGGGTCCGCCGCAAGGGGACCCCGCGGTGCAGCAGGCCGTCCGTGGAGAAGGTGAGCTCGAGGGGCCCGTGCCGCGCCAGGATCTCGGGCAGGGCGGCGGCCAGCTCCCGCCGCATCTGGAGCACGGTGGGGTTGCCGGCGTCGTACAGCCGGCAGGTCTTCAGCGCGCGGACCCACTGCGAAACCCAGGCGGCCAGCGCGCGCGCGGCCGGGGCGTCCTCGAGGACGGCGCCGGTATCGCCGCCCTGGGTGAGGGGGGGCGGGCCGGGGTGGCCCTGGACCCTGGCGCCATCTCCCGGCGGGTCTGGCGGCGGGGGCTGGATGGGCTCGGGCATACATTGGCTCCGGCGAGCAGGGGCCAGCGGGCGGACAGCGGAGTTTTCGCGCCTGCGCGCGGGGCCGCGCCGCCCGGACATGCAGGCCCGCGGGCTCCCCCGGCGGCGGCCGGGCCCCGGACCTGCCCACTTGATTGTCGGCGTCTCCGGGGCGCATCTTGAATTACGGCAAGAGGGTGGCGGTGGAGCCTGATCCGGGTTGTGAGGGAACGGGGGAGACTGCGGACGGCGGGGCGCGGGCCGGCCCACCCCGGGCGCTTCCGGCGGCCGCGCCAGGCGACGGCGTGCTCCGCGCCGGGCGCTGGCGCTGCCCGAGCCGCGTACTCGCGCCGTCCACGCCACGCGCTTGCGCTCCCCGCGCCCCCGGGTGCATT
>DATKKS010000279.1:0-3350 GCA_035542815.1 Saccharimonadales bacterium (SeqCode)
AACCCGTTGGGCGACGGCGTCAACGCGACGAGCCGCTACACCTGGGACGCGCTCTGGGACCTGCCCACGCAGGTGGTGAGCCCGACCGGAGTGACCGCGAGTGCGGCCTACCGGACGGACTACCCGGCGCCGACCTGGCAGCAGTACGGGTCGGACGCCGCGCGCCGGGTGTCCTACGCCTACGACGGCAGTCGCCAGCTCGCGGCGCTCCTCCCCCCGCTGGTCGCCGCGGAGTCGCTCGCCTACGACGCCCTGGGCAACGTGCAGCGCCTGCGCTCCTCGCTGGGTCTGGTGACCTACACGTACGGCGATGCCATCGGGCGGGACACGCTCGTCGTCGCCCCGGACAGCGGCCGGACGCGCACCTGGTACAGCGTGATGAACCGGGTGGACAGCACGCGGTGGCGCGGGAACGCCGTGACGGTCCCGGAAACGGGGCACATGCACCCGGCCGACAGCGTGACGCTCACGAACACGTACGACGCCGAGGGCAACCAGATCTGGGCGAGCCGGCGCGTGGGCACTGCGCAGCTGACGTCCGGCTGGACGTGGGATGACGCGAACCGCCTGACCGGGGAGTCGAGTCCCGGTGGCGGAGCCCGGGTGTACAGCCTGGATCCGGCCGGCAACGTGACCTGGCTCAGCACGCCGCGCGGCCACACGATCCGGACCGACTTCGACGCGCTGAACCGGCCGGTGCGGCGCGTGGTGCCGCAAGTCAATTACGGCCAGATGAACTGCCTGCTGTATGCGCCCTGCTTCTACACGTTCCCGACGCGCGATGGGCCCGATGTGTGCCTGGCCGAGGACACGGCGACCTTCGGGTACGACGCGACGGGGAACCTGCGGCGGGCGGACAACGGGTGGGCGCTGGTGCACCGGGCCTATGCGCCGAACGGGCTCCTGGCGTACGATACGCTGATCGTGCGGACCTACGAGACGCATGCGCCGAGCCCGTGCGGGGGCGGGGACCGGCACGCGGCCGGGCTCAACCACAACTGGCCGGACTTCACGCACGTCTACGCGCTGCAGGTGTCCTATGACCGCGATGGTCGGCGCACGGCGCTCGCGCATCCGGACGCCGTGGACTTCTGCCCCTCGAGCCGCTGCATCACGCAGTACGCGTATGATGCGGCCACGGGCGATCTGCACACGGTGACCGATCCGCAGGGCCATGTGGCGACGTTCACGTACGACGCGCTGGGCCGGCTGGTGCGCACGGTGCACCTCTCCGGGGCGAGCGACACCACGGGCTACGATCAGGATTCGCGGGTGACCTGGCGGCGGGACCCGTTCGGCGTCGTGGACCAGCTCAACCGGGACGCGCTGGGCCGGTTGAGCACCGGGACCAACGGCACCACGAGCCTGGTCTTCCGGTACGGGCCGCTGGGGGCGCTGGCCTTCAGCCAGAACGCCACCCAGGGCTCGGGCTACGAGCAGTTCGACACGGATCCCGTGGGGAACCGCACCTGGCAGCAGGACTACGGGATCCGGGCGAACTTCCCGACGTGGGACGACCGGCAGCGCACCCCGTATCTCAATCCCGCCACGCTCCAGCTGGACTCGATGCGCTGGAGCGGGGCGGGCACGCCGTACGCGCTCACGGGCGTGAGCGGCCTGTTCTACCTTGCCTTGTACGACCAGGCGGGGAACGTCGGGCGGACGGCCGGGTGGGAGCCCTACTGGGCGGCGGACCACTGGGCGGTGCGGCTCAACAATGCGGTCAACTACTATGACGCCGAGGACCGGCTGCGGGTGGTGAACCGCCACATCGGGATCGGGCAGCTCTCGGAGACGGCGGGCGGGGTGCTGGAGGAGTATCGGTACGACGCGCTGGGCCGGCGGGTGCTGGTGCGCTCGCGGTGCACGGCGAACGGACTGGTGGAGCCGCTGTGTCGGGGGTATCTGGAGCGGACGGTGTGGGACGGGGACCAGGTCCTCTACGAGATCCGCTCGCTGGGAGCGGATAGCACCTCGCCGGTGATCATGGAGATGGAAGGCGGCGGGGGCAGCGCGCCGTACGATGTGATGCTGGGCGGGGTGGGCTACGTGCACGCGACCGGCATCGACCAGCCGCTGGGCGTGTTCCGGATGCTGATGCCGGGGCAGTCCACGGTGGGGGTGGCGCCGCACGCGAACTTCCTGGGGGATTTCGCCATCGGCTCGTGGATCACGGGGAGCTACCGGGGGCAGGCCACGAATGCCTGCACCCAGGGGTATCCGGACTGCCCGCCGATCACGTGGCCGGGGGGCAACATCACGGCCGATGGCGAGCTGACAGGCGGGGTGGCCTATGCCACCTGGTTCGGGAACCTGCTCGATCAGAAGACAGACGGGAGCCGGCTGCAGTACATGCGGCACCGGTACTACGATCCCCAGGCGGGGCGCTTCACGCAGCAGGACCCGATCGGCCTCGCCGGTGGCCTGAATCTCTGCGGGGGAGCTCCTTGGGAAGCGCTGCGCGAGTGCCCGCACGGAACCGTACCTTCGCGCCATGATCTGACCCCCCGATAGCCGAGGTGGGACGCCATCTTCGGGCGTGTGGTCCGGTTGCGCACCTCGGCGCCGAGGATGTAGCCTATGCCCATGGTCCTCCAGACCGGCCCGTGGACCGTGGACATGGTCCGGGCGCTGCCCGACGACGGCAACCGCTACGAATGCGTGGACGGGGTGCTGCTGGTGACGCCGGCAGCGCGCCCGCCTCACGAGCTGGTGCTGGCGCGGCTGCAACGCGCGGTGGACCGGTACCTCGAGGCCAACGCTCCGACACTGCACGCCTTCAGCGGCCCCTCCGAGATCACCTGGGGCGAGGAACGGACGTACCTGCAGCCCGACCTCTACGTCGCCCCGGAACGGGAGTTTCTCGGCTCGTGGACGCGGGTGCGCTCGCTGCCGCTCGCGGTCGAAGTGCTCTCACCCAGCTCGGTGGAGCACGACCGGGTCACCAAGCGGCCCGTCTATCAGCGGCACGGCGTGGGGACGTACTGGGTCGTGGACATGCGCGCCCGGGCGGTGGAAGTGTGGCGCGCGGGGGACGAGACGCCGGAGGCCGTGACCTCCGTGCTGCGCTGGCAGGTCGCGCCCGACGCTCCAGTGCTCGAGATACGCCTGTCCGAGGTGTTCGCGGACATTCCAGCGCGAGTGGAGTAGTGGTGGGCTGACACCGGCTCAGCGGCGCCTGAGCGCCGCCTGCGCCTTGTTCACGGTCGCCGTGTCGCCCCGCTGGGAGGCGACGCGCGCCAGCCGCTCCCACGCCAGACTGAACGTCGAGTCCGCGCCCACCGCGCGCGCGTAGGCCGCGGCAGCCTCATCCATCCTTCCGGCGCCCAGTCTCCGCTCCCCCGTGACGA
>DATKKS010000280.1:0-4817 GCA_035542815.1 Saccharimonadales bacterium (SeqCode)
CGCCTACCTCAGGACGCTCCCCTGGCACGTGTCCCAGGTGAAGATCCCGTGGTACCTGTTCGGGACGGCGGGCAACCTGCGGCAGCCCCGCAGCGTGGTCCGGGGCTGCCGGATGCGCGAGAACATTCTGAGCCGCAACAACCGGGACTGGCACGCGAAGGGCGTGGTGCGGTCCTCCCGGGTGCTGCGCCTGCTCATCCACGGCCACCTGGTCATCGGCCGGACCATCGCGCCGCTGGCGGATGCGCCCGCGATCGACGCCGGGCCGTTCCTCCCGGACCGCCTGCGGGCCCGGGAGGGTGAGATGATCCTGGTCCAGAACCACTACAATCTGCAGTCCCGGGAGCAGTTCGACCACAAGGCCGCCAAGCCGGACCCGGAGACAGGCCGGCCGGCGGCCAAGTACACCGAGAGCTACTTCGAGACCACCGAGGCCTTCGCCAACGGAGTGCGCGACGACTTCCTCTACCGCAAGCACGCCAGCCTGTTCGACGAGCTGAAACGGAGCAGCGACGGCCGCGCCCCCCGGAGCGCGCCGGCCCCGGGCCAGCCCACCGCGTGCGGCGCGGCCGAGCTCGTCTAGCGGGCGCCGGGCCACGTCCGTGAGCGATCCCGGGAGCGGCATGTTCGGCACGGTGGTGACCGCCTTTCGGCGGCTGGATCGCGCCCTGTTTGGGCGCCTCTTCGACCAGTACCCGAGGCTGCTGGAGCGGGAGGTCCTGGGCTCCTGCCGCACCCTGCTCGACCCCGGCTGCGGCTTCGACTCGCCGGTTGCCGCCTTCTCCTCCCGGCTCGAGCGCACCGTGGGGGTGGACTCCTTCGAGCTGGCCCTCGCGGCCGGCCGCGCGCGCGGCATCCACGGGGAGTCCCGGCGGATGCACGTGCTGGAGGCCGAGGCGCACTTTGGTCCCCGGTCCTTCGACTGCGTGCTGGCCTCCGACGTGATCGAGCACCTGACGCGCGAGGACGGCGAGCGTCTGATCGGGATAATGGAGCGCCTGGCACGCCGCAAGGTGGTCGTGTTCACCCCGAACGGCTTCTTGCCCCAACGCGCCTACGAGGGCAACCCGCACCAGGAGCATCTCTCTGGTTGGACCGCGGCCGAGATGCGCGCGCGGCGCTACCGGGTGACCGGCGTGCGCGGCTGGAAGCCGCTGCGCGGCGAGCTGGCCAAGCCGGTGTGGCGGCCCCATCCGGTGTGGGCCCGGGTGTCGGCGCTGACCCAGCCGTTCTTCGAGTCGCGCCCCGAGCGGGCCTTTCAGATCCTGTGCGTGAGGGACCTCCCGGCATGACCTGCGCCGTCTCCGCGATCCTCCCCACCTGGAACGGCGAGGCCATGCTGCGACGCTGCCTGCCCTCGGTGTGCGCGGCGCTGTCGGCGGCGGGCGGGGAGGTCGTGGTGATCGAGAACGGCTCCACCGACGGGAGCCTGGAGCTGCTGCGGCGGGAGTTCCCCGGGGTGCGGGTCCTGCGCAACGAGCGCAACGAGGGGTTCACCCGGGCGATCAACCAGGGTCTGCGCGAGGCCCGCGGCAGGCGGCTGCTGCTGCTCAACAACGACGTGGTCCTGACCGAAGCGGCGTTGCGCGGCCTGCTGGAGTTCATGGACCGGCCCGAGCACGCCCGGGTGGGGGCGGTCAGTCCGCGCCTGGTGGGTCAGGACGGCCGGCGGCAGCAGTCGTGCATGTCCTTCCCCACGCTGGGCAGCGCGATCCTGGACGACTTCCAGGTGCACCGCCTGTGGCCGGGCAACCCGGTGCGGCGGCGCGACCCGCTGGTGCGGTGGGACTACCGAGACACCGCCGCGGTGGACCACGCCATGGCGGCGTGCCTGCTGGTGCGGCGCGAGGCGGCCGAGCAGGCCGGCCCGCTGGATGAGCGGATGCGGATCCTGCGCAGCGACCTGGACTGGAGCTGGGCCATGGCCCGGGCGGGCTGGACGACCTACTACTGCTACGAGGTCTCGGTGGTGCACCTGGGCAGCCACACCATCAAGCGCCCGGACCGCGCCCTGCGCATCCGCATGTACCTCGACAACTACCTCTACTACCGCAAGCACTTCGGGTGGCGGGCCTGGCCCATGCTGGTGCCCCTGGGGGTCCGGGCGGTCGTGGCCCGCCTGCGCTTCCCGGCGCGGTCCCCGCAGTCACCTCCCGGCCGTTTCCCCGCCGACCTTCCGTAGGGTGCGCTGGAGCTGCGTCCGCCACAGCGCGTTCTCTTCCTTGGTCAGGCGCGCCAGGGAGTCCACGTTCTCGTAGCGCAGCTGGCTCCTGAGGTACGCCTTCATCTCGGGGGTGATGCGCGGGTCGCTTCCCAGCACCAGCTGAGACGTGTGGATGAGCGTCGCCGGGCTGTCGGGCGAGTGGAAGTCCGCGGACTGCTGGCCGAGGTGGATGTGCATGCCCAGGTAGGCCGCGCACGCCAGCGCCGGCGCCCAGCGCCGACGGAAGAGGTCCGTGCCGAGCGCCAGGGTGCACACGAGGAACGCCAGCCCCAGCGTCGGGACGTACAGGGCCCGCGGGTGGGGGATGACCAGGCCGTGCAACGAGAACAGGACCAGCCACCCCAGCCCGAAGGCCACCGGGGTGCCCAGGGGGTGCCGGCGGGTCCGGTAGGCGGCCACTAGGATCGAGGCGAAGCCGATCGCGATCAGGGTGCCGAGCCCCAGCGCCACCCACGACCGGAACAGGTCCAGCGGGAGGTAGCTGTAGACCAGAGCCTCAAGGAAGTGGACTGCCCGGCCCAGCACCACCACCGCGGCCGAGTATCCGTGGAGATGGCCGCCGCGGCCGGGGAGGTCGGTGAGCGCGTACCCCCCGCCCGCCGCCTGGGCCCGGGCCCGGAGGAGCGCGTAGAGCAGGAGCGCCACCAGGGGCATCGCCATGCGGCCCAGGGTCGCGCCGCGGGACGTCCCCCGGGTCCCCGCACGCCCCGCCCGGGCCCACAGGATCGCAGCGGCGGCCACGGGCCAGACCAGGGCGATGTCCTTGGCCAGCACACTGAGCAGCCACAGCAGGGAGGACACGGCGGTGCGCGCGGCTGAGGGCGGCCGTTCCGCCGGCGTCAGGATCAACTGGCTGGCTGGGATCAGGAACGCCATGGCCAAAAGGTCGTTGCACGCACTGATCCACACGATCGGGTAGGAGTTGCCGGCCAGGATCGTCCACAGCGCGACCGTCGCGACGGCCACGCTTCGGCGCACGCCCGCCGCCAGCAGGAAGGACAGCGCCAACCAGCAGTTCAGCACGTGCAGGGCCAGGCTGGCCGCGTGCATGGCCCCGGGGTGCAGGCCGAACAGCTGGTACTGGGCCGACATCCACAGCGTCCACAGCGGGCGCCAGTAGAACCCGACCGGGGAAAGCCCCAAGAACCGCCACGTGTCCAGCGGCCGGGCGAGGAAGAGGTCGTCGTGGAAGAAGCCGAACCTCACCGCCCGGCCGTAGGCCAGGCACGTGAGGAGCGCCAGGCCCAGGTAGGGCAGCGCTCGATTCGGCTCATGGTGCCCGGGGTTTTTGGGTGTTCCCGGCACGGTCGTGCCCCCTCTCGCTTCTGGCGAGGCCCTGCGGTGAGTCTCCGCCGGACCCGGGAGACTCAGCGTTCCAGGGTGAAACTCACCTCGATGGGTGGCCGAGTGAGCGGGAGATCGCGCGGCTCCCGGACCCGCCGGAGCGCCCCGGGCGGATCCTTCAGCGCAAGAATGTTGCCGCGCTCCGGATAGTGGTCCGGCACGAACGGCTGCAGCGCGCCGGCGGCAGCATCGAACTCGAACAGCCGGTATCCGTTCGCGGCGAGGAAGGCGCCGATGGCCTGCGGGGAACTCCCGAACGCCTCGCAGCTGTGGTTCAGCTCGAATAGGATCGCCGGGGGCGGGTTCTGCGCCAGCGTCCGCTCCGCCCCCCGGAGCACTTCCAGCTCCGCTCCCTCCACGTCGATCTTCACCAGGGTCGCCAGACGATCCCCGGCGAGCTGGTCCAGGGTCCTCATCGGCACCTGGACCACCTCCCGGTCCGAGCCGGTGGCGATGCGGTTCAGGCTGTCGCGGCCCATCGTGAAGGCCACCGACCCGACCCGCGCGCCGAGCGCCGCCGCCACTACGGTGACGGAGGTCACGCCGTTCAGGTCCAGGTTCTCCAGCAGCTGCGCGCGCGCGGCGGCGTCTGGCTCCACCGCGGTGACCTGGACGCCTTCGAGGCAGCCCGCGGCGAGCAGGGTGTAGGAACCGATGTTCGCGCCCACATCCACGAAGTGCTCTCCCGCGCGCAGGTACCGCAGCACGAACTGCATGTCGTCCCATTCCGGCAGCCCCACGTACAGGGCCGCGCTGCCCGGCGCGCTGCCCGGGTAGCAGAACAACTGCAGCGGGCCCACCCGCACCCGGGCGCGCCGCGCTCCGCGCCGCTTGCCCCACTGCCAGCCCAGGATGCGCAGTGCGGCACGCCCGCGCCCGCCCGCCACCGCGGGATGGACCGCCACCAGCCGAGCCAGGCCCACCGCCGCGCGCGCGCCGCCGACCCACGAAGCCATCGGGAGGGCGATCCCCCGCGCCCCCGGCTCAGCCCCGCCCGGCGGGGGCGCGCGGGGCGTGCGCCGCGGGGGCCCCGGCCAGCGGCTGTTCCAGCGCGTCCAGCATGTTGCGCCACGAGAACTGTTCGTGGACCGTGCGGCGGGCCTGCGCGGCACGCCCCCGGGCCGACTCCGGGTCGGTCAGGATCGCCACGGCCGCAGCGGCCAGCGCGTCGTCGTCCTCGGCCACGCGGAGGTGCGCGCCGAGGGCCGCGCCCACCCCCTCGGCGGCCAGCGGGGTGGTGACCACCGGC
>DATKKS010000281.1:0-11615 GCA_035542815.1 Saccharimonadales bacterium (SeqCode)
CGCCGCGTCGGCCGCCACCGCGTACCACATGCGCACCCCGGGCAGGCCTGCCCCTTCCAGCGCGGCCAGCGTGGCGTGGCTGCTGAAGGGATCGTCGGACAGCGCGTCCCAGCGCTCCGGGTCCAGCTCGGCGGCGCTGCCGTGCACCGTGACCTTCAGCATGACCGCCGCTCCACCACCGCCGCCCAGCCCCCGGCGAACGGGAAGCGCGGGCCCACGACGAAGCCCTGGCGGCGGTAGAAGTCCAGCAGGCGCTCGTTGCCGGCGTCCACGAAGCCGGTGTAGAGGGTGCATCCCTCGGCGCGCACGGCCTCGATTGCCGCGCGCACCAGGGCCGGTCCCACGCGCACCGCGGCGCGCGGGTCCGCCATCAGCCACAGCCCGCGCGCCTCGGCCTCCCCCGGCACCCGCGGGCGGTGCATGGCGCGCTCGTAGGCGGACACGAAGCGCAGGTAGCGCAGCGCGGCGCGCGGACCGATGCGCCGCACCAGCGCCGCCAGGTAGGCGGCGGTGCGCCCGCCCGAGGGGAAGCCGTCCACGCAGGCCACCAGCACCCCTGCCAGGCAGCCGCCCGCCTGCGCGCCGAACACGCGCGCCCGGGGGTCGCCGAGCGCCAGGCGCAGGAACTCGTCCCAGTAGGCCGAGAACTGGCGCGCGTCGAGGCCCAGCGCGGCGTGGTAGAAGGGATTGCCCAGGAACGCCGCGCGCGCCACGTGCGCGGCGGACGCGCGGTCCGGCGGGCCCAGCCGGCGGATGCGGGCGGGCGCGGGGGAAGGCGGCGCGGGCGCAGCCGCCTGCGCATCCTCCGGCACGGCCGCGTGGGCCGCCTCGGGGGCCCTGGCCGCGGCGCGCCCGAGCCGCGTGGCTCCGCCAGCCGCGCTAGCCCGCCACCCGAGGGCGGTGAAGCTGCTCATCGGCGTCCTCCCAGCCCGCGTCGCGGGCCACCATGTCCTGGAAGCTCTCGCGCCGGCGCAGCAGCCGCTCCGCGCCGTCGCGCACCGCCACCACCGGCGGGCGCGGGAAGCCGAAGCTGGACTCCTGCACCGTGAAGTACGCCCCGGCGTCGCACACCGCCAGCACGTCGCCCGCCGCCAGCGCCGGCATGGGCTTGTTCCGGTAGATCCAGTCGGCGCTGAAGCACGCCGGGCCCACCAGCGAGTAGCGCTGGGTGCGTGGCGCGCGCACCCCGCGGCAGCGCAGGACCTCGTGGTACTCGTAGTGCAGCGGGAAGGCCACCGTGCCGGTGCCGCCGTCGGTGATGGCCCAGGTGCCCACGCCCGCGCGGCGCTTGAGCAGGCCCACGGTGAGCAGCAGCGCGCCCGCCCCGCTCACCACCGACCGCCCCGGCTCCACCACCAGCCGCGGCACCGGCAGGCCGCGCCGGGCGAGCGCCCGCCCCAGCGTGCCGCAGATCGCCGCGGCGAACTCCGCGGGCGAGGCGAAGCGCGCCGGGTCGGGCGCGCGGGGCAGCCGCCCGGCGGCCTGGTACAGCAGGAACTCGCCGGTGTCGAACTCCCGGCTGGTGGGCACGCCGAACCCGCCGCCCACGTCCAGCACGTTCACCGCCAGGCCGGCCGCGTCCGCCAGCGCCGCGCACTCGGCCAGGATCTCCACCGGGCGCACGAAGTCCTCCGCCCGGCGGATGCCGGTGCCGGCGTGGCAGTGGAAGCCCTCGAACACCAGGTGCGGGACCCCGCGCAGCCGGGCGAACGCCGCCGGCACCTCGCCGGTGGCCAGGTCGAAGCCGAACACGCTGTGGGTCCGCGAGCCGGTGGCCGAGGCGCGGTTCATGCCCTTCGGCACGCAGTCGGGGTTCACCCGCAGCAGCAGGTGCGCCGGCCTCCCCGCGCGCCGCGCGGCGGCCTCCAGGAGGTCCAGCTCCTGCGGGCCGTCCGCCACCACCAGGCCGGCGCCCTCGGCCACCGCTGCCTCCAGCAGCGCGCCCTTGTGCGGTCCGTTCACCACGATGTCCTCGGCCCGGGCGCCCAGGCGCCGCGCCAGCTCCCACTCGTAGGGCGTGCCCACCTCGGGCTTCAGCCCCTCGTCGAACACCATCTCCACCACCCCCGGCGTGTTGTTGCACTTCATCGCGTAGTGCACCGACGCCGGGCCGGGCCACGCCTCCCGGAAGGCGCGCCGGAACGCGGCGGCCCGGGTGCGCAGCCCGCGCTCGTCGAGCACGTGCAGCGGCGTGCCGTGGCGGCGCGCCAGGTCCTCGGCCCGCGTCCCGCCGATGCGGAGGGCGCCGTCCTCGCCCACCGCGAAACCCCAGTCCTCAGGCACCAGGCTCATGACCAGCTCCTTCCCGGCGCCCGGCCGGCGCCGTGGGGGTGGTTCTCTCCGCCCGCGCCACCATCCCCTCCAGCCGCCCGTCCACCAGGCGCAGCACCCGGTCGGCGAAGCGCGCCAGGCGCGCGTCGTGGCTCACCGCCAGCACCGTGGCGCCGCGCTCCCGGGCCACCTCCCGGGTGAGCGCCACCACCTCGCGGGCCGACTCCCAGTCCAGGTTCGCGGTGGGCTCGTCCGCCAGCAGCACCTGCGGCCCGCCGGCCAGGGCGCGGGCCACCGCCACCCGCTGCTTCTCGCCGCCCGAGAGCTGCCGCACGCCGGCGCGGCCCCGCGCCCCGAGGCCCAGGCGCTCCAGGAGTTCGCGGCCGCGCTGGCGGGCCGCCCGGCCGGGCCAGCCCCGGAGCTCCAGGCCCAGCGCCACGTTCTCCTCGGCGGTCAGGACGTCCACCAGCTTGAAGTCCTGGAACACGAACCCCACGCAGGCGCGGCGGAACTCCCGCAGCCACCGCCCGCGCAGCGCCGAGATCTCCTCCCCGCCCACCCACACCCGCCCCGAGCTGGGCGGCTCGAGGCCGCCGGCGATCGCCAGCAGGGTGGTCTTGCCGCTGCCGCTGGGCCCCTGCACCAGGCAGAACTCGCCGGGCGCCACCTCGCACGTCACCCCGCGCAGCGCGTGGACCGGGGCCGCGCCCGGGTAGGTGCGGCGCACGTCCAGGAAGCGGATCTCCGGCCGCACGCTCATCTCCGCAGCGCCTCCATCGGCGGCACGCGGGCCGCCAGCCGCGCCGGCACCGAGGCGCCCAGCGCGGCCATGCCCACCGCCCCGGCCAGCGCCGCCAGGGCCAGGCGCGCGCCGACCACGATCTCGATCTCGGGCACCACCGCGGGCAGCAGCCGCTCCAGCGCGGCCAGCGCCGCCAGCCCCGCGACCCCGCCCGCCAGGGCCGCGGAGAGCGCCTGCTCCATCAGCACCGCGCAGCGCCGCGCCCCGCCCCCGCCGAGGGCCGCCAGCAGGGCGTAGTCGGCGCGCTTCTCCAGCACCGCCGCGTAGGTCATCAGCGCCACCACCGTCCCGCCGGCGGCCAGCCCCAGCGCCGCCACCGCCCACAGCACCGGCAGGAAGCCCGCGGAAACCTCGCGCAGGTTGTTCTCCAGGAACTCGCCGCGGGTGTAGACGGCGATCTCGCGTGCGTGCCCCAGCCAGCGGGCCACCTCGTTGGCCCGCCCGGGCGCGGTCCGCACCAGGAAGAAGGTCGCCACGTCGCCCACGCCCAGGAGCGGCCGGAGGTCCGCGGCGCTCACGAAGGCGTACTGGGTGACCAGCAGGTTGGTCTCGCGGCTGATGCCGGTGACCCGCAGGCGCCGGCCGGCCAGGTCCAGGCTCGCGCCCAGGGCGAGGCGCGCGCGGCGCGCGAAGGCGCGGTCCACCACGATCTCCCCCGGCCGCGGGACGGGCGTCCCGGCGGCCATCACCCGGGGAACCCCGGCGCGGGCGCCGTCGGCCAGCCCGATCACCAGCAAGGTGTGCGGCTCGCCATCCACCCGGGCCGACAGCAGCCCGGTCAGGATCGGCTCAGCCCAGACCACCCCCGGCTGCGCCTCCAACCGCTTCCGCGCGGAGCCCGGCAGCACGCCGCCCGAGCGCAGCAGGCTCCAGGTGCCGGCGCGCGCCACCCACACGTCCGCCCCGGCGCGCTCCACGTAACCCAGGGACCCGCGCAGCGCCCCGCGGTACACCCCGCCCAGGAACACCGTGAGCACCACCGCGCAGGCCACCCCCGCGGCGGTGAGCGCCGAGCGGGTGCGCTCGCGGAGCGCGTATCGGAGGCCCAGGAGGATCATGGTCGTCTCTCCTTCGTGCCGTGCCCGGCCCTGCCATCAGGAGGCCTAGAGGCCCACCTGGAATCCGCTCATCGCGATCGCCAGCCCGAGGAACGCCAGCGCGTCGAGGGCGAGCCCCACTCCCAGCCCGATCCAGGTGCCCTTCTGGGTGCGCTTGGGGCGGAGTTCGCGCAGCTGGTCCAGCGCGACCCGGGCGGTGTCCCAGTGCGCCGGGCGGCCCCAGGAGGCGGCACCGTCGCGGATCTTGAGATCCCCGGGGACATCCGTGGCCAGCAGCAGGCTCGACGGACGCCACCGCGCGGGGCCGCTCCCCGCGCCGGGGGTCGAGTCCGGGTCCCCGCCGGCGGCGGCCGGCACGACCCGCTGGCACTCCACGCGCGAGTCGTCGTCCAGCGTCAGCACCAGCCGGCCGCGGTGGCCCTCGGCGCGGCGCAGCCGCGCCGCCTCGAGGCGTTGCGGCACCGAGCCGTCGTCCCCGGCAAGCAGCAGCGTGCTCCGGCCCTCCGTGCGCCCCGCCCCGCCCGGCGCGCCGGCCGCCAGGCCCAGGGTGTCCAGGGCCGCGAAGTCGCCGCGCACCTCGGCGCTGTCGGCCAGCACCGCGTTCACCCAGGTATGGTTGGTCCGCGAGCCCACGGCCAGCCCGATCAGCGAGCACCCGGAGACGCAGAGCGCCACCGCCCCCAGCGCCACCGTGACCGCGAAACCGCGAATGCGCGTCCGCACGGCAACCTCCTCAGTACACCCGCCGGAAACCCGGCCGGATCACGCCCAGCGCCAGCAGCCCCGGCGCGGCGAACAGGTGGAACAGCATCAGCACCAGCAGCGGCCAGAAGAACACCCCCGGCGCCTCGCGCAGCCACAGCATCGCGGGCACCAGGGCGATGAAGCTCAGGTAGTTGTTGAGGCTCTGGAAGCCGGGCTTCCAGTGGGTGGTCACCAGGCTGGTGATGGGGTAGCGCACCCGCAGCCAGCACAGCCCCACCAGCGCGGCGGTGTAGGCGGTGGCCCAGGCGGGCGGCAGGCGCAGGAACCAGAACAGCAGCACCGAAAAGAACGCCGGCGGGGCCCCGCGGCTCACGCCCTCCTGCAGCACCCGGGCCTTCATCGAGTACTTGAGGCTGCAGGTGACCGCCGCGGCCACCGCCAGCGGCGCGCCCCAGCCGGGCAGGAACACGCCCGCGCGCCAGCAGAACAGCATCGGCACGAAGGTCAGCCCGACGACGTCGGTGATCAGGTCCAGGGTCTCGCCGGAGACCTCCGGCACCCGGTCCTTGACCTTGAACGCGCGCGCCAGCGTCCCGTCGGTGTGGTCCACCACCAGCACCAGCAGCAGCCAGCGCACCGCGGCCTCCAGGTGCCCCTGCATCACCTGCTGCGCGGCCAGCGTGGCGAAGGCCAGGCCGGCCAGCGTCCACAGGTGGATGAGGAACGTCCAACGCAGGTACATCCGCACAGCGGGCCTCCTCAGCCGGCGGCCCCAGCCGCGCCCTTGAGCGCGGTGGCCACCTCGAAGTGGGAGTACACGAAGGACCGGTCCAGCCACAGCAGGCGCGCGGCCTCGGCGTCGTCCGGCTGGAACAGCCCGTCCAGGGCCGGCGGGTGCTTGCGCCGCACCAGCAGGTTGCGGTAGCACAGGCGGGCCCCGGGACGCGCCACGCGGTGGGTCTCGCGGAGCAGCGCCTCGAAGGCGGCCGGCGCGACCCACTCGAAGACGTTCGAGAAGGCGAAGGCGTCCACGCTCTCGTCCGGCAGGCGGGCCAGCAGCGTCCCGACCTCCTCGGTCACCACCTCCACCCGGTCCAGCGCCTCGCGCAGCGCCCCGAAGTTCTCCGCCAGCAGGTACGGCGGCATGGCGCTCTCGTCGAGGTAGCGGCCCAGGCAGATCTGGTGCAGGAAGTAGTTGTCACGCGCCGGGAGGTCCACCAGCGCGTGGCGGGCCAGCTCCAGGAAGTGCGCGCCGAAGTCGGAAATGCCCTCCACGTACGTGAAGAACGCCGGGTCCAGCCCGGCCGCCCCCAGCACCCGGCGGGAAAAGAACACCCGGAAGAACGCCCGCCACGCGGGCGTGTTCCACTCGGTCTCGTAGAAGCGGCGCTGCGCCTCGGCCCCGTTCAGGCGGCACAGCCGCTCCACCCGCCCGCGGCCGTGCATCAGGAGCAGCAGCCGGCGGAACATCCCCAGGTAGCGCTCGTAGCGCCCGGCGTTCAGCACCCCGCGCTCCAGCTCCCGGCCGTGGCGGTCCCAGTAGCCGCGCGCCCGCGGCGAGAGCGCCGGGCGCGTTTCCAGATAGAGCGCCGGGCGGCGGGCGGAGGGCCGCGCGCCGAGCAATTCCAGATAAGGCCCGTGGGCGAGCCGGCGGGCGGCGGCGATCTTGAGTTCCAGGAGACAGCTCTGGGCGGCGTTGAGGTCCACCGCGATCACCCGCTCCAGCCCCAGCAGTGCGAGGGACAGGGCGGTGCAGCCGCCCGAGGTCACCACCACCGCCACCTGGCCGGGCCGGACGCGCAGCGCCTCGACGTCCATGAGCGGGTCCTCCCAGCACTGGGCGAACAGCAGCCGCTCGAACACTGGCCGGTCCAGGATCTCGGAGGATTCCAGGGACGCGGCGGCTGCGCCGGCGGGGCCGGCGGCCTCCGGCGCGCTCACGCGGCGGGCTGACAGGGCTGGACTTTCCACGGCAACTCCCTCCCCCAATCGGTCTCCTCGCAGAAGTCGAGGATCCGGGGCAGATATTCGTGCGGCGCCGGGAAGCGCGGGCCGGCCGCGCCCAGGTCGGCGCGCAGCGTCGAATCGTCGAAGTCCTGGCCGCCGTCCAGGTAGCTGAAGAACGGGGCCAGCGGCTCGGCCCCGCGACGCGCCCGCCGCGCGGACACGGCGTTCCCGGGCGCCGTGCCCTGGCGGGCGGCATCGCGGGCCGGAGCGGGGGCGTCCCCGCGCGGCGCGCCGCCGGCGCCGTCGCTCTCCGGCTCGTCGAAGCGCAGCGGCCGGCGCCCGCCCCGGTCGAAGCGGGCGATCACCGCCTCGAGCAGGTCGCGGACGCGGACCGCGCGCTCGGATCCGGCGGTCACGTGGTAGGTGCAGCAGCGCCGGCTCGGCCGGCACGTCAACCGCGCGATGACCTCGGCGGCGTAGTCCGTCGGCACCAGGTCCAGCCGGGTCCCGCCGCGGCCAGGGATGTCGCGCAGCAGCCCGCGCGCGGTCAGCTTCAGCGGCAGGTAGATGTTCCCGAAGTTGCAGGTGTGCCCGTCGCGCGAGTCGCCCACCAGGATGGCGGGCCGGAACACGGTGATGGGCAGGCGCGACATCCGCGCGCGCATCCAGGTCTCGGCCTCGCACTTGCTCCGCTCGTAGGGGTTCCGGAAGCCCTGCCCGCACTCCAGCTCGGCCTCCCGGATCGCCCCGGCGCGGGTGCCCGCCACGTACGCGGTGCTCACGTGGGCCAGGTGCTCCAGGCGCGGGCAGCGCTCGGCGAAGGCCAGCACCTCGCGCACCCCGCCCACGTTGACGCCCCGCGCGTGCTCCAGCTCCCGGCCCAGGCCGATGTCGGCCGCCGCGTGCACGATGTGGGTCACGCGGGCGGCCAGCTCCGCGTACCGCGCCGGGTCCAGCCCCAGCCGGGGCCGGGTCACGTCGCCCTCCACCGCCGCCAGCGCCCGGGTGGGCGCCTTCGGCGCGTACAGCCTGAGGTAGGCCCGCAGCTCCTCGAGGCGCTCCGCCGCCGCGGCTCCGTCGCGGGCGCGCAGCAGGAGCACCATGTCCGCCTCCGGCATCCGCGACAGGAGCCTCGGCAGCAGCTCCCGCCCGAGCGAGCCGGTGGCCCCGGTCAGCAGGATCGCGGGACGCATGGCATGGCCTCCTTCCCGCTCCCGCCTCACCGCTCCGCGGCGGTGGCGGAGGCGTCCCCCGCGCACTCGACGGTCTGCGTGTGAGGGGTGAGCGGCAGAAGCGCTCCGACGATGCCCCCGAGCACCAGCCCTCCGCCCGCGCAGCCCGCGAAGATGAAGAAGCGGGTGAAGTCCATGAAGCCGTCGTCGTGGTGCGTGGAGGCGGCGATCCCGCCGACGGCCGAGCCGATCAGGAGCCCGCCGAACATCCCCAGCAGCATGTAGCCCCCCTGGAAGTGCCCGCGGGCCCGGTAGTCCAGGCGGGTCACGTCGCGCAGGTCGATTGCGAGGGACGCGCCGCGCGGACCGTCCAGGGGATGGATCGCCAGGCTCGCGGAGTCCGGGCTGAAGCGGAGAAACGAGCCCGACAGCTGCTGTCCGCCGGCCAGGTGCGTCGTCAACGGCGTCCCCGGCTTCAACGTGCTGCACACGTCCGAGAAGCACGCCGGGGCCTTGCCGGAGAGGGCATCCTCGGCGGGGCCGGCCGCCACCGCGGGCGCCCCGAGGGGAGCGAGGACGAGCACCGAACAGAACACCGCCAGAATCCGCCGCATGACCGACCTCCTTCGCGTGATGGTCCGACGGGTTGCATCTCAAGAGCCGTGCCACCCGTGGAGGGACGGAGCCGGCGGTGGAGTCTCTTGCGGCACTGGGGGTTGGAGGGGGAGAGCGGAAGCGGAGTCCGGGGCCCCCGGCGGGGCCTGTATCGGGGGACAGACATCGGCTGTATCGGCGGAGAGTTCGGAGGCCGCCGGGACTCGATCCGGGCTCGGCTCAGGCTCAGTCTGCGCGCGGCCCGGCCGGGGGCCCGGGTTCGGCGCGGCCGGGGGCAGGCGGGGGCGCAGAAAAGCCCTCGGGCACCGGGAGGCCCGGTGCCCGAGGGGTTCGTGGTTCAGGCGGGGCGCCGCCGCGCTACTTCTTCGCGCGCAGGCAGAAGCCCACCTCGATGTGGTTCGAGTTGTGCGCGAACGGCACGCTGTGGACGATGGTGCGGTCCGAGACGTCCAGCCGCACCACGTAGCCGCAGGGCTTCATCGCGATCGGGCTGTTCGTGTCCAGGGTCCAGGCGTGGCCGCCGGGCCCCGGCGCCGGATCCGTCGCCGCCAGCCCCAGCACGCTCGGCGGGTTCGACGGCGTGGTCAGCGTGTTGGGTTCCGTGGACAGCCCCCAGCCGCCGAAGTGCGGGTCGTCGGCGATGAAGTAGCCGGTCACGGTGTCCCCCTGCGCGATGTCCTTGCAGTCGCCGCCGCCCGAGGTGATGTGGATGTCCATGGTCAGCGGGACCGCCGGCGGCCCGGCCGGGGCGGTGTTGTCCAGCTGGATCCGGTACCACGGGGTGCTCCCGAAGATGCTGGCCTCGGTGGGCGCCGTGGCGATGTCCAGCTGCACCTCCCACAGGGCGTCGCCGCTGGACGGCCACACCGCGAGCGTGCGGTCGAAGTAGAAGGCCGGGTCGAGGTACTTGAAGAAGCCGCCCGAGGAGATCTGGGGATCGAAACCGGAGTCCCAGCGCTCCACCAGGAAGCTGTCCGCGAGCACCGTGTAGGAGGTGTACGGGTCGCCGACCTTGTGCACCTTCACCCGGTAGAAGTAGCCCAGGTAGTAGAGGCCCTCGACCTGGACGGTGCCGCCGAACGGGCACGCCCGGCCCAGCCCCCAGCCGTCGGCCGACAGCCCCGGGTAGTGCGCGAACACCGCGCCCGGCAGGGTCGTGCCGGTGCCGCCGGTGGCGATGTCCTCGATCGGGATGCCGCCCAGGTTGCGGATGTTCGCGGTGGGCTTGCCGGGATCCACCACCGGGCCCGGGTTGATCTGCACGTGGGCGTCCAGCCGGTTGCCCCAGAAGTCCAGCTTGTCGGGATCGGTGGTGGACGGCGGCACCGCCCACGACAGCACCGCGCGCACCCGGCCGATCTTCGGCTTCTCGCACGAGCGGCGGTGGTAGGTGAGGTCCACCGGGAGGATGGCCGAGTAGCACAGCCCCTCCTTGGGGATGCTCTTGATGTCGTGCACGTTCACCGCGACCGTGCCCAGGTAGGTCCAGTGGCACTTGTCGTCCCAGTCGGCCCAGAACGCCACGTACTCCTGGCTGCCGGCGTGGCACAGGTCGCCCGAGTAGCCCAGCGGGCGCTTGATGCGGAAGGTCGCCACCAGCCGCTCGGGGAAGGACTCGTCCAGCCCCAGGCACTCCAGCTCCTCGTAGGCCACGTCCGCCTTGGTCTGGCCCAGGGCCGCGGCGGCGGATGCCAGGTCGAGGCCCAGCGAGGCCCACAGCGCCGTCTTCGCCACCACCGCGTCCGAGTCGAAGGCGGCCGGGGAGTCCAGCGCCGCGTACAGGTCCGGCGTCCCGAAGCGGTGCGCTTCCACCTGGAGCGCCTGGGCCGAGGCGGACGCTCCCGCGCCGGGCGCCCCCGCGCCGTACATCTTCGCCAGCTGCGCCAGCGTGAACGGCGGCGGGTCGGGCAGCGGGATGGGCTGGTACTGCGCCTGTTCGAACAGCTCCGGCACCTTCAGCTTCTGGCCCAGGCCTTCGGAGAACAGCTCCAGCAGGCAGAAGATGTTCCACGGGTGCGGCTGGATCTGCACGTTGCACTCGTGCACCGAGCCCCACACCGGCTTCCAGTTGGCGTTGCCGGCTCCGGGCGGAGGGGCCCACTCCCACGAGAGGATGGCCCGCACCCGCGGCAGCACCGGGTGGTTGCAGCACCGGGTATGCGGCTTGGGCCGGAGGCTGACCACGTAGATCAGCGGCTTGTCCTGGAGGCCCGCGCAGTCCTTGCTGGTGGGAATGTCGTGCACCCGCACCCCCGCCAGGCCGGCGTCCTCCCAGCCCGAGCCGTAGTCCAGGAAGAAGCGGACGTACTCGGTGGTGCCGGCCATGCACAGGTTGCCGCCGTAGCCGTACGGCAGCTTGATGGCGACGGTGGCCTCGAGGAAGTTGGTCTTCGGGTTGTAGCCCACGCAGGTGAGCTGCTCGTACTGGCTGTTCGAGACGATCTGCTTTACGGGCTTCAGGGGGCTGGAGGGGAGATTCCCGAAGTAGTTGGGGTTCTCCAGGAGCAGGCTTCGGAACGAGGCCCGCTCCTTGTCCAGCTCGCGCCCGGCACTCTGGGGGTCCGGAGTCATGTGCTGCCTCCTAACTCAGTGGTCCGGTTCGTGTCTGGTTGCGGGTACGACGTCGGGTGCGGCGGCCTTCGCGGTGGGGTGCGTCGCGGTCAGGTGGGGCTGCCAGCCATGGACTCCTCCTGTCGGACGAGGCTAGGCGGCCAGCCAGTTCGTCTGCGGCACGTCGGGCGATGTCGTGCGGGTCCTGGGGGAGCCCGAAGAGAACGTCGGCCGGGGGCGAGCCTCGAGGACGCGAGCGGAGGAAGGCGGCCTGCGGTTTCCTATGTCGGTCGCGGAATGGAGGCTCGACTTAACTACAGGGGGGCAGGCTAGCGAAGCGCGCCTTCCCTGGCAATACAAATCGCTCTAACAAATCGGATTATCAATTGATGATAGTGATATTGCGAGACACCGTCTTCCCTCACTGAGGTTGCTGGTTATGGCCATGAGACGCCAGGTTCCCCCGGGCAGGCCGGGGGTGTATGGTGGGCGGCG
>DATKKS010000282.1:0-10818 GCA_035542815.1 Saccharimonadales bacterium (SeqCode)
AGCCCGCCCTCGCTGTGGCCGCACACGCCGATGTGCGCGGTGTCCACCTCGGCCCGGCCCATGAGGTACCGGACCGCGGCGCGGGCGTCGTCGGCGAAGTCAGCGGTGGTGGCCGCGGAGAAGTCGCCGGTGGACTTGCCCACGCCGCGGTCGTCGTAGCGGAGCACCGCGATGCCGTGGCGGGTCAGGTGGTCGGCGATCAGCCGGAACGGCTTGAACGAGAAGATCTCCTCGTCGCGGTTCTGCGGCCCGCTGCCGGTGACCATCACCACCGCCGGGTGGCGCCCCGGCCCGGGCGGCAGGGTCAGCGTCCCGGCCAGGGCCACCTCCCCGTCGTGGAAGGTGACCTCCTCCTCGCGGTAGGGCACCGGCTCGGCCGGCGGCAGCGGCGCCGCGGCGCCGGTGCGGACCAGGCGGAAGGTGCCCTGAAACGGCCCCTGGGTGTAGCTGCCGCTCATGGAGTCCCCGGCGAACACGCCGTCGAAGATCCCCGGGGCGGCGCCGGTGGACAGCTCGAAGTGCGCGCGCCCGCCCTCGAAGCGCAGCGCCCGCAGCGGCAGCTTGGAGGCGCCCTGCTGCGGGATGTCCATGCTGCCGTCGATCCCGGCCGCACCCTGCCGCAGGTCGGCCTGCAGCTGGATCAACACGTTCGGGCCCTGCACGCTGCCCTCCCAATGGCCGGCGGGCCCTGACTCCGCGGCCCGGGCCGGGCCGCGACACCAGCAGAGCGAAAGCGCGCACCCCAGGAGCAGCAGGCACGTCAGCGCGCGCCGCATGGGCTCGAACCGGGGTCGGTACATGGAGGAACTCCCTTCTCGGGCCACGGGCCCGGCATCGGGTCGCCGAAACCCGGTGCGGCGGGAGGCCGCACCGCGCGCGCACCGGCGACCCGGCGTGCGGCGCGAGGAATCTGGATCTCGGGGGCCGGCCTTCCGGGCGGCGGCTAGGCGGGGCCGGGCGGCTCGGAGGGGCCCCCCGCCCCGGCCGGCCCGGAGCGCCCCGGGCCGGGGGCGGTCCCGCCGGGCGCGGCCCCAAGCCGCAGCCGGCCCTCCGCCTGCAGCGCCCGGCGCAGCACGAACTCGATCTGCGCGTTCAGGCTGCGCAGGTCCGCGGCGGCCCAGCGCTGCATCGCCTCCAGCACCGCCGGGTCCATCCGCAGCAGGAAGGGCTTGCGCTCCGCCACTTCGCGCCTCTCGGGCTACTGGTACAGCGTGCCCGCGTTGACCACCGGCTGCGCGTGCCGATCGCTGCACAGCACCACCAGCAGGTTGCTGACCATGGCCGCCTTGCGCTCCTCGTCCAGGGTGACGGTCTTGCGCTCCGCCAGCTTCTCCAGGGCCATCTCCACCATGCTCACCGCGCCCTCCACGATCCGGGTGCGGGCGGCGATGATGGCCCCCGCCTGCTGGCGCTGCAGCATGGCGCTGGCAATCTCGGGCGCGTACGCCAGGTGGCTGATGCGCGACTCGATCACCTGCACCCCGGCCTTGGTCAGCCGCTCCTGGATCTCCGACTTGAGCTGCTCGGCGATCTCCGCGGTGTGGCCGCGCAGGCTCATCTCGCCCTCGATGTGCGAGTCGTAGGGGTGGGAGGTGGTGAGGTTCCGCAGCGCGGCCTCGCTCTGCACGGTCACGAAGTTCTCGTAGTTGTCCACCTCGAACGCCGCCTCGGCGGTCTCGATCACCCGCCACACCACCACCGCGGCGATCTCGATGGGGTTGCCGTCGCGGTCGTTCACCTTGAGCTTGGCGCTCTCGAAGTTGCGCACCCGGAGCGACAACAGCTTGCGCGTGCTGAACGGGTTCACCCACCAGAAGCCCTGCTGCTTGATGCTCCCGATGTAGGTGCCGAAGAGCTGCACCACCGCCGCCTGGTTGGGGTTCACCACGGTGAGCCCGCCGAGGAGCAGGCAGTCCGCGACCAGCACGATGGCCAGGACGATGCTCAGGGCCACCCGCACGTGGATCGCGCACAGCACCGCGCCCGCCGCGCTGCCCAGGAGCACCGCGAGAAGCACGAGCAGCATCGGGATTCCGGGGAGCGCCGAAGCGTTCTTTTCCTGGATCATACAGCCCTCCTTTGATGTCACTATGATATCGTCATGATTTCTAGTAAGTCAAGCGAAATCGGCCCCCCGCGGCCGGCCCCCCGCGGATTTCGGAGGGTCCCCACGGTATTTATAACCTATTTGTTTACAGCAGATTGATCGAGATTCGCAGGCCGGCGGCCGGCCCCGCAGGCCAGCCCAGGACGGCGTTGGACCCGCTCGGGGTCCAACAGGGGGGTGCGCTGCTGGTGGTTCCGGCTAACGGCGGCCGCGGGCCTTGGCGGCCTTCTTGCGGTCGCGGCGCCGCTTCCAGCGCTGCCGGATGCGGTTCTTGCGGATGCGCTGCTTGCTCTTGCCCAAAGCTCCTCCTGGTCGAGCGGTGCAAGGAATGGAACCCCCCCACGATAGGCGCCCGCCCGGCCGGGGTCAAGAACGCCCCGCCCGTGCCGGACCTGCTAGACTGGCCGCATCTCCGCCGGTTCTTCGTTCCCGTCACCGCCCGGGTCGTGGAGGAATCACCATGTCCGCCCATTCCAAGCGTCCCCTGACCGTGGAAGACCTGTGGGCCCTGGACCGCGTGGCGCCCCCGGCGATCTCGCCGGACGGCGCCCTGGTGGTGGTGCCCGTGACCCGCTACGACCTGGAGAAGAACGAGGGGCGCACCCGCCTGTGGGCGCTGCCCGGCGGGGGCGGCGAGGCCCGCGCGCTGACCGCGGAGGACGTGTCCAGCCGCGAGCCGGCGGTCAGCCCCGACGGCCGGCGGCTGGCCTTTGTGCGCGCGCGGGACAAGGACAAGCCCCAGCTGCACGTGATGCCGCTGGACGGCGGCGAGGCGGTGAAGCTCACCGACCTCCCGTTGGGCTGCTCCGATCCCCACTGGCTGCCCGACAGCCGGCGCGTCGCGCTGCTGGTGCCGCTGCTGCGCGAGGCGCCCACGGTGGAGGGCACCCGGGAGCTGGCCGGCCGGCGCGAGCAGGACCCGGTGAAGGCGCACGTCACCGAGGACCGCGTGTACCGCTACTGGGACCGCTGGCTGACCGACGGCGAGGTGCCCCACCTGTTCGTGCTGGACACCGTCACCCGGGAGCTGCGCGACCTCACCCCGGCCTCGGAGCGGTGGTTCGACCTCATGGACTCCGCCGGCCAGTTCGACGTGTCGCCGGACGGCGGGGAGATCGCCTTCTCGGCGGACGCCAGCGCCCCGCCCCACACCCACCAGAACTACGACATCTTCACCGTGCCGGTGGGCGGCGGCGCGGTGCGCAACCTCACCGCCGCCAACCCCGCGCACGACGTGCGCCCCCGGTACAGCCCCGACGGCCGCTGGATCCTCTACGGCATGCAGCGGGAGACCACCTTCTACGCCGACCGGGTGCGGCTGGTGCGGTACGACCGCCAGGGCGGCACCCACACCGTGCTGACCGAGGACTGGGACCGCAGCGCGGAAGGCTGGGAGTGGTCGCCGGACGGCTCGAAGATCCTCCTGCACGCGGAGGACCGCGGCAGCGTCGCGCTGTACGAGCTGGCGCCCGCGCCCGGCACGCCGCGCGAGCTGCACCGCGGCGGCACGCTCTCCGGCCTGCGGCCGGCGCGCGGGGGCGGGGTGTTCTTCGCGCAGGACTCCCTGAGCGCCCCGCCTGAGGTGGCGGCGTTCGATGCCGGCGGAGCCGGCTTCCGCTGGGTGAGCCGCTTCAACCGCGAGCGCCTCGCGGGCCTGGACCTGGGCCAGGTGCGCGATCTCGAGTTCGAGGGCTCGGAGGGCCGGCGGATCCAGATGCGCCTGGTGCTGCCCCCGGGCTTCGACGAGCGGAAGAAGTGGCCCCTGGTGCACATGATCCACGGCGGCCCCCACGGCATCTTCGGGGACCAGTTCCACTTCCGCTGGAACGCGCCGCTGTTCGCCGCCCCCGGCTACGTGGTCGCCCTGGTCAACTTCCACGGCTCCACCTCGTGGGGCCAGGATTTCGCCCGGTGCATCCAGGGGGGCTGGGGGGACCGGCCGTTCCGGGACATCATGCTGGCCACCGACCACCTGGAGCGGCTGCCGTTCATCGACGGCTCCCGGATGGCGGCCACCGGCGGGTCCTACGGCGGGTACCTGGTGAGCTGGATCGCCGGCCACACCGACCGCTTCGCGTGCCTGGTGAACCACGCCGGGGTGAGCGACACCCAGGGCCAGCTCGCCAGCGACGTGACCGAGGACGACGAGGCCTCCCTGGGCGGGGCGCCCTGGGGGGACCTGGGCGGGCTGGACCGGTGGAACCCGGTGCGCTTCGCGGCCAGCTTCAAGACCCCGATGCTGGTGGTGCACGGGCAGCGCGACTACCGCGTGCCCTACCAGCAGGGGCTGCAGATCTACGCGTGCTACAAGGCGCGCGGGCTGACTGCGCGGCTGGTGGTGTTCCCGGACGAGAACCACTGGGTGCTGAAGCCGCAGAACTCGCGGCTGTGGTACCGGGAGGTGCACGCCTGGCTGGCGCGGTACCTCAAGACGTGAGGGCCGGGGCGGCCGGCCGCGCCGCGGCTAGACCTTCTGGGCCACGACCGCGGTCCCGTACGCCAGCACCTCGGTGACCCCCGAGAGCACCTCGGTGGCGTCGTAGCCCACGCCGATCACGGCGTTGGCCCCGAGCTGGTCCGCGTGCTGGATCATGAGTTCGTAGGCCTCGCCGCGGGTCTTCTCGCACAGCTCGGTGAGCAGCGTGATGTTGCCGCCGAAGAGGGTCTGCAGCCCGGCGCCGATGGTGCCGATCACCGAGCGCGAGCGCACCACGATGCCGCGCACCACCCCCAGGTGGCGCGAGACGCGATAGCCGTCCAGGAAGGGTGCCGTGGTGACCATCGAGTGATCCATGGAGTCCTCCTTGGGCCGAAGCCCGCTGGGACCATCTACGCACGCCGCGGGCCATCGTTGCACGCGCGGGCCGTCGCCGGCCAGCGCGTTTTGGGCGCGCCGGCCCGGCCGGCCGCCGCGGGGATCGCGATGAACCGCTCCAGGTTGCTGGGCTGGGCCCTGCTGGGCTACGCGCTGCTCTCCGCGCGCACCCTGGTCCGGCTGGCCGCCGCGCTGGGCGCCCCGGGCCGGGTGGACGCCTGGCCGCTCGGAATCGACGCCCTGCTGTGGCTGCTGCTGGTGGTGGGCGGGCTGGGGCTGGTGCTCGACCGCGCCTGGAGCCGCTGGGTGGTGGTGTTCTCGAGCAGCTGCTCGCTCCTGAGCCTGGCCGCGGGGCTGCTGGTCTCGATCAACCTGCAGGCCAAGTTCGGGATGCCCCCGCTGCTGCTGCGCTCCTCGGTGGTGTGGGCGCTGGCGGGCTCGCTGCCGCTGCTGGTGTTCCTGCTGGGCTCGTGGCGGCTGCGGGGGGGGCGGCCCGGGGGAGGCGAGGCCGCCGCGGGCGCGCCGGCCCCGGCCGAGGAGCGCCGCCGCCGGCTGGACCTGGCCTACGGCTGCTATCTCTTCGTGGCGGTGGTGGTGCTGTTCTTCTACCTGTTGTACCGGCTCGCGGCGTTCCACCGGCCGGGCGACGACCTCACGCCGATGCTGGCGGTGTTCGTGCTGGTGCCGGCGGCCTGCGGCGCGGCCGTGGTGGGCGTCCTGGTGTCGCTGGCGGCGTGGCGCGAGGGGCTCGTGCCGGTGCTGGCGGTGGCCACCGTGGCGGTGTTCTGGCTGCTGGCGGCGCTGCTGTCCACCGAGGCCGGCCTCGCGCGCGGCCGCGCCCTGGATGCGGCGCTGGTGCTGTACGTGGCAGGGGTCGCGGCCCTGGGGGCGCGGTGGTTCTTGGGGGCGAGGCGCCGCGCCTAGACCCGCACGCCCGGCTGGGTCGCGGCCCACATCTGCGGGCCGAAGCGCCTCCCCGCCTCCTCGCTCAGCTTCTCGCGGTGGTCCGGGTGGGCGATGTTGATCAGCGCCGCCGCGCGCTGGTGCAGGTTCTTGCCGTACAGATTGGCCACCCCGAACTCGGTCACGATGTAGTGCACGTGCGCCCGGGTGGTCACCACCCCGGCGCCGAGCTTCAGCACCGGCACGATGCGCGACTCCCCCCGCCCGGTGGTCGAGGGCAGCGCGATGATCGGCCTGCCGCCCTCGGACAGCGATGCGCCGCGCACGAAGTCCATCTGGCCGCCGACGCCGGAGTAGAAGCGGGTGCCGATGGAGTCGGCGCACACCTGGCCGGTGATGTCCACCTCGATGGCGCTGTTGATGGCGGTGACCTTGGGGTTGCGGCGGATGACGGCGGTGTCGTTGATGTAGGCGATGTCCAGCATCATCACCACCGGGTTGTCGTCGATGAAGTCGTACAGGCGCTTGGTGCCCATCACGAACCCGGCCACCACCTTGCCCGGGTGCACCTTCTTCTCCTCGCCGGTCACCACGCCCTTCTCCACCAGCTGGATCACGCCGTCGCAGAACATCTCGGTGTGGATGCCCAGGCGGCGGTGGCCGGTGAGGTGCGAGAGCACCGCGTCCGGGATGGCGCCGATCCCCATCTGCAGGGTGGCCCCGTCCTCCACCAGCTCCGCGACGTAGCGGCCGATGGAGCGCTCCAGGTCGGTGATCTTGGCGACCGGCACCTCCGGCAGGGGCTCGTCCACCTCCACCGCGGTGTCGATCTCCCGGAAGTGGATGAAGCTGTCGCCGTGGGTGCGCGGCATCTGCGGGTTGACCTGGGCCACCACGTGGTGGGCGGTCTCGACCGCGGCCCGGGCCACGTCCACCGAGACCCCCAGCGAACAGTAGCCGTGGCGGTCGGGCGGGGACACGTGCAGCAGGGCCACGTCCAGGGGCAGGATGCCCTTGCGGAACAGCGCCGGCACCTCGCTCAGGAAGTTGGGCACGTAGTCGGCCCGGCCCTCGTTCACCGCCTGCCGGATGTTGCCGCCCACGAACAGGGCGTTCACGTAGAAGCTCTCGGCCACCTCCGGCGCGGCGTACGGCGCGGTGGCCTCGGTGTGCAGGTGCACGATCTCCACGCCGCGCAGCTCCGGGGCGCGCGCCGCCATGGCGTCGATCAGGCGCTGCGGGGCGGCGGCCACGCTCTGGATGAACACGCGGTCGCCGGACTGGATGACCTTGACAGCCTCTTCAGCGGTGGCAAACGTAGTCATGGCTCGAACGGCCTTCTGTGCAGGATGTGGATGTCCTCGGGGCGACGCGGGGGGACGGCATGGAGGCAACTCGCGCAGGCGGCCCCACCAACTCCACCCAACCCGCGAACGAGCATAGCACAGAAGCGCTCCGGCGCGTAGGCGCCCGCGGGGCGCGGCCGGCGGGCGCTGCCCGGCCTTCCCGGCCCGCGGCGCTCGCCGCCGCGCAGCTCAGCCGCACAATACCGCGCCCCCATTGACGTTCAGCACCTCGCCGGTCATGAACTGGCACAGCCCGGAGACCGTGAACAGGACCGCCGCGGCGATGTCCTCCGGGCGGCCCACGCGGCCCAGCGGGATCTGGGCGACCACCTTGCGGCGCTGCGCGCCGCGCAGCCCCGGCGCCGCCATGTCGGTCTCCACCCAGCCGGGCGCCACGCAGTTGACCAGGATGTTCCAGGGCGCCAGCTCCACCGCCAGCGACTTGGTCATGCTGATCACCGCGCCCTTGGTGGCGGCGTAGTGCGAGTGCAGCGCCTCGCCGCGCTGGCCGGCGGTGGAGGAGATGAACACGATGTGCCCGGCGCGGCGGCGCTTCATGCCGGGCACCGCGGCCCGGCACAGGTAGAAGCAGGAGTCCAGGTTGGTGCGCAGCGTCTCCCGCCACACCGCGTCGCTCATGCGGTCCACCGCGCCCTCGGTCCACACCCCGGCGTTGAGCACCAGGATGTCCAGCCGACCCCACTTCTTGAGCGCGGTCTGCACCAGGTCCTCGCACGCGGCGCGCTCCCCGAGGTCGCCGCGGAGCACCAGGGCCTCGCCGGCGAGGGCGCGGATCTCGTCCACCAGCTCCTGCGCGCGGCGCGCGTGGCGCTGGTAGCCGGCGGCCACCCGCGCGCCGGCCCGCGCCAGCAGCAGCGCCGTGGCGCGGCCGATGCCGCGCGAGGCGCCGGTCACGACGGCCACGCTGCCGTCCAGGCGCAGGGCCACTCCCTGCGGACGGTCGGTCCGGTTCATGGTCCATCCTCCACGTGCGGGGCTGCGGCCGAAGGTCTCGAAACGGTCCCGGGCGAGTATCCCCGGCGCGGCGCGCCGGCGCAAGGGCGGGCGGGAGGCCGGCGGGAAGCCGGTCCCGCGGTTGCGCGCGGCCGCGCCATCGCCTACCATACCCGGTGGATTTGGCCCCCTGACGAGATCCGTTCGCCTCCGGAATAACTGAGGAGACAGTCTCATGGCCGCGCATGAAACGGAGCGGCTGCGCCGCGCGCACCGCCTGCTCCATGAGCTGGCGTACGAGCCGGTGGAGCTGGACCGGGGCTACGCCGGCCGGTGGCTCCGGATCGACCTCACCCGCAACGAGATCACCGTGCACCCGGTGACCGAGCAGATGAAGCAGCTGTGGACCGGGGGCAAGGGCTTCGACCTCTGGATCACCCTCCAGGAGATCACCGCCGACACCAAGTGGGACAGCCCCGAGAACCCGATCTGCCTGTGCTCCGGGCCGCTCGGCGGCACGGTCTCGTTCCCCGGCTCGGGCAAGACGCTGGTCACGGCCATCTCTCCGCTCACCGGCATCATGATCGACTGCAACGTCGGGGGCTACTTCGGGCCGTTCCTGAAGTTCGCGGGCTTCGACGCACTGGCCATCGTGGGGAAGGCGTCCCAGGAGAGCCTCATCGCCATCGACGCGGCCGCCCGGCGGATCACCCTCGAGGAGGCCCCGCTCGAGAGCGTGGACTCGCACGTGCTGGCGGAGGAGCTGACCCGGATGTACGCCGCGGACGAGCTGGACATGCGGAACATCGCGGTGGTCTCTGCCGGGCGAGGCGCCGAGCACACCCGCATGGGGGTGCTCAACTTCTCCTTCTGGGACTGGCGGCGGCGCGTGCCGCGGCTCAAGCAGGCGGGGCGCGGCGGCGTGGGCACGGTCTTCCGCAACAAGAAGCTCAAGGCCCTGGTGATCAAGAACCCGGGCGTGACCCCCGCCTGGCGCATCGCCGAGAACAAGGTGGCGGCCCAGATCACCCCCAAGCGCATCTCGCAGCTGACCTGCGCCAACGAGGTGGAGGAGGTGCGCGCCATCGTCCGCAAGTGGAACCGCGACCCGGAGTACGTGATCGAGATGCTGCAGGACGTGCAGGATCGGTTCCGGCACATCCCCAAGACCGCCCTGGACGAGATCTGCCTCGAGACCCGCGTGCCGGCCGCCTACCTCTACCACATTGCCACCTTCTACAAGGCCTTCAGCCTCGAGCCCCGCGGCGAGACGGTGATCCAGGTGTGCATGGGCACCACCTGCCACGTCAAGGGCTCGGCGCTCATCCTGGCGAGCTTCGAGCGGGTGCTGGGGATCCAGGCCGGGGAGACGTCGGCGGACGGCAGGTACAGCCTCGAGCCGGTGGCCTGCCTGGGCGCGTGCAGCCTCGCCCCGGTGGTGCGGTTCGGGGAGGAGATCGTCGGGAACGTGCGGGCCCGGGACGTGGAGCGGCTGGTCAGGGAGAGGGCCGCGAAGAAGGCGCCGGAGGTCGCGGGTCATGCCTAGGCTGGACACCCCCGACCTGGAACGGATCGCGGCCGAGCAACAGAAGCTCCACGCCGGCTACCGGGCCATGCTCATGGTGTGCACCGGCACCGGCTGCATCTCGGCCGGCGGGTTCAGCGTCCGGGACGGGATGACCGCGGCGCTCCGCGAGCGGGGCCTGGAGCGGAACTACCTGGTGGTGCAGACCGGCTGCAACGGGTTCTGCGCCATGGGCCCGATCGTGGTGGTGCAGCCCGAGGGCGTCTTCTACCAGAAGGTCGGCCCGGCGGACCTGGCGGAGATCGTGGACTCGCACCTGCTGAAGGGGCAGGTGGTGGAGCGCCTGCTGCACCGGGACCCGGTCAGCGGCGCGGTCCGCCGCCGGATGGACGAGATCGGGTTTTTCTCCAAGCAGCAGCTCATCGCGCTGCGCAACAAGGGGCTCATCGACCCCGAGCAGATCAGCCACTACATCGCCCGCGGCGGCTACCGGTCGCTGCGGCGGGTCCTGACCTCCCGGTCGCCCGAGGAAGTCATCCGGGAGATCACCGCCTCGGGCCTGCGCGGGCGCGGCGGCGGCGGCTTCCCCACCGGGGTCAAGTGGGAGTCGTGCCTCAAGGCCCGCCGGGAGCGGCACGAGCCCGCGTACGTCGTGTGCAACGGCGACGAGGGGGACCCGGGCGCGTTCATGGACCGCAGCATCATCGAGACCGATCCCCACTCGGTGATCGAGGGGCTGGTGATCGGGGCCTTTGCGGTCGGGGCGAAGCAGGGGTTCATCTACATCCGCAAGGAGTACCCGCTGGCCATGGAGCGGCTGCACATCGCGCTCCGGCAGGCCCGCGAGCGGGGGCTGCTCGGGACCGGGATCCTGGGCACCGACTTCTCGTTCGACATCGCGGTGCACCGCGGCGCGGGCGCCTTCGTGTGCGGCGAGTCCACCGCGCTGATGGCCTCCATGTCCGGCCGTGCGGGGGAACCCCGGGCCAAGTACGTGCACAACGTGGAGTACGGCTTCCGGGACCGGCCGACGGTGCTGAACAACGTCGAGACCTGGGCCAACGTGCCGGTCATCATCGAGAAAGGGGGCGCCTGGTTCGCTTCCATCGGCACCGGCGATGTGAGCGAGAACCCGTGGAACGGTTCGTCCGGGACCAAGGTCTTCTCA
>DATKKS010000283.1:0-43160 GCA_035542815.1 Saccharimonadales bacterium (SeqCode)
ACAATCGTGCGGGGAGGGCCTGGATGATGCGGCGCCTGCTGACTGCCACCGCGCTGCTCTGCACGCTGGCCGGCTCGGCCGCGGCCCAGCCCTCCACGTTCCGGGACTCCCTCCTGGATCGCCTCGCCGGCACCTGGGTTCTCCAGGGCCAGATCGCCGGCAAGGCTACGACCCACGACGTGGTCTCGGAGTGGGTGCTCGGGCATCAGTACCTGCAACTCCACGAACTCTCGCGGGAGAAGGACGCCGCGGGGCAGGCCAGGTACGAGGCGGTGGTCTTCATCGGGTGGGATCAGCCGTCCGGCCAGTACTCCTGCCTGTGGCTGGATTCGACGGGCGGAGGCGGCCTGTCCGCGCAGGCAATCGGCCGTGCGGAGCGGAGTGGCCAGGACATCCCGTTCGTCTTCAAGGAACCGGACGACACCATCTCCTTCCACAACACGTTCTCCTACGACCGGGCCACCGATTCCTGGGCGTGGCTCATGGACAACACCAAGAACGGCAAACCCGTGCCCTTCGGCCGCGTGAGGCTCACGCGGAAGTAGGGCCTCGGGCGGCATGGCGGCCATGGAGACCCCCGCAAGAAGACAGCTCGGCGTCCTGCTGGCGCTCGTTCTCGCTTACGCCTTGCTGGCGTTCGTGGCCTACGCGTTCATCCCCTTCGGGCAGCTGCTCGCGCCCGGCCAGGCCCCGCCACCCACACTGTCAAGTGCGCCGCGATGGCTCATCGGCCTCGCCACCGGCGGCGGGGTGTTCCTGATCTATGGGCTCATGGGGCTGGGAGGCTGGTGGTTCGCCCGACGGCTCGGATTGCCGGGGGTGTTCCGCGAAGGCGCCGGCTGGCGGCAGTGGTTCCTGGGGCCGCTGCTGCTCGGTCTCGGGGTGGGGACGATGCTGGTCGCCGCCGATCGGCTGTTCACCGCCGCGGGGTCGCCCCTGCGGATCCCCCACCCCGCGTTTCCCTTCTCTCCGATCGCCTCCGCGAGCGCGGCGATTGGAGAGGAGATCCTCTTCCGCTCGCTCCTGATGGGGCTGTGGGCGTTTCTTCTGACCCTGGCGCTGAGGCGCTGGAAGGCGACCCGGGCGGCCCTCTGGGCGGGCAACGTCGTCGCCGCCCTGCTGTTCAGCGCGGGCCATCTGCCCGCGGCCATGCTGTTCCTGGGCGTGCAGAGCCCGCGTGCGGTCCCGCCCCTGGCGCTGGGCGAGCTGTTGGTGCTGAACTGCCTCGTCGGCTTGGTGGCCGGCGAGCGCTACCTGCGCGACGGCTTGGTCGCGGCAGTCGGAGTCCACCTCTGGGCGGACGTCGTCTGGCACGTGATCTGGCCGGTTCTTGGAGGGCGCACCTGACGGGGCGGACCGCAGCCCGGCGGCGGGAGCCTCGACCTGGCCGGGTTCGACTTCCAGCTCCACTGCGCCTGCCAGGGTTTTGTCGAATACGATCCAGGGCCGGGGCATCGAAAGGGAGGGACCCGCCGGGTCCGCTGCCGGCGCTCACGCACGGGGGTTGGCGCCATGATCATCGGGGCACATTCGATCCTCTACAGTCGCAAGCCGGAGGCCGATCGCGCCTTTCTGCGGGACGTGCTGAGGCTCCCGCACGTGGACGCCGGCGAGGGGTGGCTCATCTTCGGGCTGCCACCCGCCGAGCTGGCGGTTCATCCGGCCCCGCGCAACAACGTGCACGAGTTCTACCTTCTGTGCTCGGACGTCCTGGCGTTTGTCGGGTCCATGCGCAAGCAGGGGGTCTCGTGCGGCCCGGTCCAGAGTCGGAGTTGGGGCCGCCTGACCCAGGTCCGCCTTCCGGGAGGCGGGAAGCTCGGCGTGTACGAGCCGCACCATCCGCGCCCAAAGCCCTCCCGGGGGCGGGCGGCCGCCAGGAGACGGTGAGAAATGAGCACCGCGAGAGCGCCCAGGGAATCCGGCCCCACCGCCCCCGATGCGGCCGCGCGGCTTAGGCAGTTCATCGGGAAATTCGATCCGAAGGACCAGCGGCTGATCCGATCCGTCCGAGCGGCGGTGCGCAAGAGGCTGCCGACCGCCAACGAACTCGTCTATGACAACTACAATTTCTTCGTGATCGGGTACTCCCCGACGGAACGGCCCGCCGACGCCATCGTGTCGATCGCGGCGCGCGCCAACGGCGTCGGGCTGTGCTTCGTCCAGGGGGCCGCCCTGCCCGACCCCCACCAGCTGCTCCTCGGATCCGGCAGCCAGACCCGCTTCATCCGCCTGGAGTCGGCCGGCGTGCTGGGGCGCCCGGCGGTCGAGGCCCTGATGGCCGCCGCGATCCGCCGGTCGAGGACGCCCCTGCCCGCGACCGGGCGGGGCCGGCTCATCATCCGGTCCGTGTCGGCGAAGCAACGGCCGCGCAGGAGGCCCGCGAGCTGACCTCAGGAGGGAACTCATGGCGCAGTCCTATCGCAGCCCGTCCGACATCTACCCCAGCTTGACCTACGACGACGCAGCCGCGGCCATCGAATGGCTGTGCCATGCGTTCGGATTCACGCGGCGTCTTGTCGTCCCCGGGCCGGAGGGGCAGGTCCAGCATTCGGAGCTGAGCCTGGGCACCAGCGTGATCATGATCGGCTCGTCGAAGCCCGAGGAGCGCCGCGTCAGCCCCAAGGCCCTGCCCGGCGTCGCTCAGGCCCTCAGCGTGTTCGTCGAGGACCCGGACGCCCACTACCGGGTCGCCGTCGCGTCCGGGGCGCGCGTGGTGCGCGAGCTGCGCACGGAGGCCTATGGGGCCCGGGGCTACATGGCGCTCGACCCCGAGGGGCACCTTTGGTACTTCGGCAACTATCGCCCGGGTGAGCACTGGGAGGCGTGAGCCGTCAGCATCCCGCGCGGCCCACCCATTTCGTCCAACGCTCTTTCTCCGGCCGGCAGCCTGCGTCGGCCAGTCAGGTCGAATGTCGGGCCGCACCACCCAAACCCCCTCGCTGGAGGCACGCTGGCGATGCACGACGGCCTGACGCGCCCGTAAGGTCTCATCTGCCGAAGGAGCTGGGAATTGCCGATCGCCCTCGACCTGTACCGCCGCCTTCCTGTCGTCGTGCGCGCGGCCCTCGCGGGCCTGGTGCTGTCCGCGCTGGGCGGCCTCCCGTGGGCCGTCCTGGTCTCGGCGAACTCCAAGTACGGATCGGCCGTGCCGTGGGCCGTGCCCCCGACAGCCCTGTTTCTGTGGCTCTTCTGGCGGTATGCGCGGGGAGCCGGCCCGCCCCGCTCCACCGCGGCGGCCCGGCGCGCGAGCTGCCGTGCCAATCCCCTTTCGGGAGACGCCTGGGCGGCGGCGATCCTGGCCGGCGTCCTTGGCCTCACAGCGGTGCTGTTGATCCAGCGCGTGTTGAGCAGGTTGGTCACCCTCCCCCATCAGCCGGCGCCCGACGTGTCGCGCTTCCCGTTCCTGACGGTGCTTTTCTGGGTGCTCATGAGCCCGGTGGTCGCGGGGGTGGTCGAGGAGGTGTCGTTCCGCGGATACCTGCAGAGGCCGATCGAGCAACGACACGGGCCGGTGATCGCGATCCTGGTGACCGGCGTCGTGTTTGGATTTGCACACTTCACGCACCCGGAGGTCACCCTGGTCCTGATGCCCTACTACGTGGCCGTGGCCGCCGTCTACGGTGCGCTGGCGCACCTGACGGACTCGATCCTGCCGAGCTTGGTGCTGCACGCGGCGGGGAACCTCCTGGGCAGCCTCGTTCTGATCGGGCGCGGTCGCTCGGAGTGGCAGGCATCGCCCGGGGCGACGCCGTTGATCTGGAAGACCGGCGCCGATGCGTCCTTCTGGATCACTCTCGCGGCAGGCCTGGCCGCGGCCGGCGCAGCGGTGGCGGCGTTCGCCGCGCTCGCTAAGGTCGCCCGGAGGGAGCCCGTCCGGACGCCGTCCGAGTAGCTCTTGAAGCCGGCGCCTCGCCCGGGCGGGCGCGCTCGACCCTCCGATCCCAGGTCCGTTCGTGCCCCGCAGCCCGAACGCCCACGAACTCGCCACCGCCTGGGCCGCCGGCCGGCCCGTCTTCCCGCATCCGCTCCTCCGGAGGCGGGTTCACCGGGAGGTGGACGAATTGCCGAACACGATCCGGGGTCGGGGCATCGAATGAGGAGAATTCGCCAACCTGACGGAGGCATCCCATGAAAATTCTCCTCGTCGGCGCCACCGGCACCATCGGCACCGCGGTGGCCCAGGCCCTCGAGGCCCGCCACGAGGTCCTGCGGGCGAGCCACTCCCGCTCCCCGCTGGCGGTGGACCTGGCGGACCCGGAGTCCATCCGGCGGCTGTACTCGCAGGTCGGCCGGGTGGACGCCGTGGTCAGCGTCGCCGGCCAGGCGGCGTTCCGCCCCCTGCTGGCCCTGACGGACGCGGACTTCGCGCTGAGCCTCGCCAACAAGCTGATGGGCCAGGTGAACCTGGTGCGCCTGGGCGCCGATGCGGTCGCGGACGGCGGCTCCTTCACCCTCACCGGCGGCATCCTGAGCCGGCAGCCGATGGCCGGTGCCGCGGCGATCAGCATGGTGAACGCCGGCCTCGAGGGCTTCGCCCGCGGCGCCGCCCTGGAGCTGCCGCGCGGCATCCGCATCAACGCCATCTCCCCCGGCTGGGTGCGCGAGACGCTGGTCGCGATGAAGATGGACCCCGCCCCGGGCACGCCGGCCGCGGTGGTGGCCAGGAGCTACGTCGAGGCGGTGGAAGGGCGGATGACCGGCCAGGTCTTCGACGCCCTCCAGCCCGCCGGCTGATCCCGGCCGCCCGCGAAGGCCACGCCGACTCGCTTTCCCGGAGGACCCGAATGGCAGTCCCGAGAAACCAGCCCTACCCGGGCATGAACTTCGTGGTGGATCTGGGCACCGGCCAGGTGGACGGCCCGGACGCCGGGCTGCTGGAGGTCGTCTTCCCCGAGGCCCGCCTGCAGGTGCTCGAGTACCGCAACGGCAACGACCCCGAGAACGAGGTCCGGAAGACGCAGACGGTCAGCAAGTACACCGACCTGACCCTGAAGCGCGGGGTCATCGGTTCGCTGAGCTGGTACACCTGGTGGAACTCGGCCCGCAACGGAGACCCGACGGTGGTGAGGACGGTCACGGTGACGCTGTTGAGCGAGGACCACACCCAGGCGGTGCTGAAGTGGACGTTCGTGCGGGCCCGCCCGGTGAGCCACCGCTTCTCGCCCCTCAACGCCCTGGGCACCGAGCCGCTGACCGAGTGCCTGGAAGTGGCTTTCGAGCGCCTGGAGATGGAGTAGGTCCGGAGCGGCGGCCGCGGATCCCCGCCGGCGGGCGGGCAAGTCAGGAGGCTGGAAGATGTCGCTGGCGCGCGTCGTGGTGGCGGGGGCGGTGGGGGGCTTTCTCTCGATCCTCACCAGCTGGCTGATTACGGGCACCCTGTTCCACCGGTTCCAGCGGCGGACGCCCGAGACCTGGCGCCCGGAGGGCCCCCGGCAGTACGCGCTCAGCAGCCTGATCCAGGTCCTCGCCGGTGCGGCGGTCGGGGTCCTCTTCTTCGCGACCGGCGGGGTGGCGCGCCTCGGCGTGACCTCCTGGCTCCCCGCAGGGCTCCTCTTCGGGAGCCTCGCCTGGCTGGCCCTGGCGTGCCCCGCGCACGCCATCAACGCCGTCTACGTGAAGCTGCATCGAGGCGTGGTCGTGGGCCTGCTGCTGGATTCGTGGGTCGGCCTCGTCCTGGTGAGTTGCGCCTGCGCCTGGGCTGCCCGCTGAGCGGGACCCGACCCGCGTAGCCGTGGGCCCGCGCTTCGGGCCGCCCCGTCTGGGGCGGGCTCAGCGAATGGCCACCAGGCGCTGAGTGAGCCTCCGCCCCGCTTGCTCCAGCCGCATGCAGTAGACGCCGCTGGCCACCGCCCGCCCCGCGTCGGTGCGGCCGTCCCAGATCGCGGTGTGCTCGCCGGCGGGCAGGACGCCCGCCGCGAGGGTGCGCACGTGGCGGCCCAGCAGGTCGTAGACGACCAGCGAGACGCGCCCCTCGCGGGGCAGCCCGAACCGCACCGTGGCCGACCCGCGGGCCGGGTTCGGCGCGGGGTGCCCGAGCCACAGCGCATTCGGGACGCCGCCCGGCACCGCGCCGGCCTGCGCCGGGGTGAGCAGCGCGTACCCGCTCCCGTTCCCGCTGCAGTCCACCGCGCGCAGCTTGTAGTAGTGGCCCCCGGAGACGACATCCAGGTAGCCGGTGTCGCTCTGGGCGGCCACCAGGTTGGACGGCCCGGGCACGAAGCTCTCGGAGCCGCCTCGGTAGAGCTGGTACGCCGCGAAGTCGGGCGCGCTGCAGGCGCCCCAGTGGAGTGCGGTCGAGCCGCCCAGGTAGGTGCCCTTGAACGGGGCCGGCGTCTCCGGCGGGATGTTGTCCACCGAGTAGCCGGAGTCCACCGGCGAGTCCACGTACAGGAACGGGTTGTCGGTGGCCGCCGACACGAAGAACGCGCTGTAGCGCATCCCGGCCGAGGTCGAATCGGCGAGCGTCGGCACCACCGTGCTGTAGACCATCTCGCCGCGCGCCGGAACGGTGGCCACGTAGTCCCACAGGCCGGGCGGGTAGTACTGCGGGCCCGGCCCGGGCTGCCGCAGCGCGGACGGCGCCGACTCCTGGCCCTTCGGAAGCCGGTCCACCCGGCGCCAGATGGTGTAGTGGGTCTCGGGGGTGCTGGCCTGCGGGTCGTCCACGCACCCCGCGCTCCAGCAGATCCGCACCTGCCGGCCCTGGTCGTTCCGCACGTCCCGGATCCACAGGATGTTGGGCTCGGGAGTGGGGGTGCCGACCGAGGAGCCGCTCCCGCCCGCGGAGCCCGGCCAGCTGCCGGATCCGCCCGCCCCGCCGTTCACGTTGATGACGCCGCCATAGTAGGAGGTCTCGCACATGAAGATCTTCACCCGGCCGCCGGCGCCTCCGCCGCCGCCCCAGCTCCCGGCGCCGCCCGCGCCGCCGGCGGCGTTGATCATGCCCCCCTGGTTGAACTGCTTGCAGCAGATCAGCACGCCTCCGCCGCTGCCGCCGCCCGCGGCCCAGGTGCCGTTCGAGCCGGGCAGGCCGTTGGCGGTGATGATGCCCCCGAGCCCGACCGTGGCGCCCTTGAGGCTCACCGCCGCTCCGCCGGGGCCTCCTAGCTTGTTCTCCGCTCCGCCCCAGTTGTCCGCGCCGCCCGAACCCATTTCGATCTCCCGCAAGCCGGAATTCCCATAGGCCGGCCCGCCGCTGCCGCCCACGCCGCTGCCTCCGCCCGCGGCTCCATGGCCGGCCCCCCCGCCATTGCCCGCCCCGCCGGTGCCCGGCCCCTCGCCGTGGCGCCAGCCGCGCCCGTCGCCGTTGAGTACTCCCAGGATCTCGATGTCCGGGGCCGCCAGCTGCAGGGTGCCGCTGCCCGGACTGCCGTCGAACGGGCCTACGTAGAGGGTCCCGGTCGGATCGACCCAGACCAGGTTGGCGTAGGCATGCAGGCCGTGCAGCGTGTAGGTCTCGCCCGCGCCCACCCACAGGGTGTCGAGATTGTCCGTGACCGCGCCCGCAGCCCTGGGAACCAGCAGCACTCCCAAGGCAGCCGCGAGCAGGACGATGACCAGCAGTCTCCGGGGGGCCATGGCCTCCTCCTCTCGGTTGGGGACGCTCTGCCGGTGGGAGCGCGGGGTGCGCTCCTGGGTCGGTTGTCGTGCTGGGGAGTGACGCCGGCAATGAGCCGAGGCGGCCTAGGGGTGGGGCGGGCCCTGCGGTCTGGCCCGGGGAGGCGCGAACGCGGGGCTCCGTCACGCCGAGAGGCCAGTAATGAGTCTACGATCTCATGTGGAGAGGTCAAGGGCCTGCCGGTCGGGCACGCGAGCGTGCGGAGTTGGTATACTGCCGGCCATCCGTGCGACCGCCCGCGATTTCACCACCGGAGGACGCCATGACCGGACTACTTTCCCTGTGGCTGCCCATCCTGCTCTCCTCGGTGTTCGTCTTCATCGCCAGCTCCGCCATCCACATGCTGCTGCCCTGGCACAAGGGCGACTACCCGAAGATGCCGGACGAGGTCAAGGTGATGGAGGCGCTCCGCCCGTTCCAGATCCCGCCGGGCGACTACATGGTGCCGCGCCCCTCCAGCCGGGAGGAGATGCGCACGCCGGAGTTCATGGAACGGCTCAACCAGGGCCCGGTGATGGTGGTCACGGTGCTGCCCAACGGGTTCTGGTCCATGGGCCGGAACATGACCCTGTGGTTCGTCTACCTGGTCGTGGTGGGGATCTTCTCCGGCTACGTCGCCAGCCGGGCGCTGGCCCCCGGGGCGCCCTACCTGCGGGTGTTCCAGTTCGCGGGGGCGACCGCCTTCACCGGGTACACCCTGGCGCTGTGGCAGCTGACCATCTGGTACCGGCGGTCGTGGAGCATCACGCTCAAGTCCACCGTGGACGGGCTGATCTACTCGCTCTTGACGGCGGGCACGTTCGGCTGGCTGTGGCCGCGGTGACGGGGCGGCCAGGCGGCCCGGTGCAGGGCGGCCGCGGCCCGCTCGCCGCGCAGGGCTAGCCCGAGAGGCCCAGCGCCAGCGCCTGGTAGCCGCGGCAGGCGGCCGCGAGGTCGGCCTCGCCCACCGACTCGTCCACCGCGTGGGCGGCGTCGATCTCCCCCGCTCCGTACAGCAGCGTCGGGATGCCCCGCTCTCCGGCGGTGGCCGAGGCGTTGGTGCAGTACGGCGCGTAGAAGGTGTCGTGGGCGAGGCCGGCGTCCCGCAGCGCCGCCACCGCCCGGCGCGCCACCTCGGAGCCCGCTTCGACCGCCCAGCCGGGATGGAACGCCTCCACCGTGAAGACCGCTCCGGTGTAACAGCTGAGCCGGCCCTGGTGCAGGCTCACCGAGATGCCGGCCAGCCCTGCGAGGGCCGCTCGCATCTCCTCCAGCACGCCATCCCGGGTCTCGCTCCGCACCAGCCGGCGGTCGAACCGCGCGGTGGCGTGGTAGGGCACCATGGAGCTGCCCGGGAAGGGTTGTGAGCTGATCTCGACCAGCTCGATGAGCCCCTCGCCCAGCAGCGGGTCCGGGCGGCGCGGCATGGCTCGCACCCGCGCGATGGCCTCGGTCAGCCGGTACACGGCGTTGACGCCGTTCTCGGGGCGCGAGGTGTGCGCGGCCTTGCCGGCGGCCTCCACCACCAGGCTGGCGCGCCCGCGGTGGCCCAGCCCCAGGCGGAGCCCGGTGGGCTCGCACACCACCGCGGCCCGGGGCGCGTGCCGCTCCAGGACCTGGGTCACGGCCAGGCCTTCCACCAGCTCCTCGCCCACGCCGGCGCTCACCACGACGTCCCCGGCCAGGCGGTTTCGGTCGAGCGTGCCCACCGCCACCACGAGCGCGGCCAGCGAGCCCTTGACGTCGGTGGCGCCGCGCCCCCAAACGCGGCTCTCGGCTCGCTCGCCGGAGAAGGGCGGGAAGCGCCAGGCCTCCGGCTGCGTCGCCGGGACCACGTCCATGTGGGCGTCGAACAGGACGCCGACCGGCGCGGGGCCGGCTGCGACGCCCGCGGCCGCAGCCCCCGCGGCCTCAGCCCCGGCAGCCGCAGCCCCGCCGCCTGGGCCGGCGCCCGCGCCGCCCCGGCGGCGCGGCGCCCGCACCACCCCCACCACGCTGCCCAGCTCGTCGCGGCGCACCTCGTCGTAGCCGAGCGCGGCCATCTCGCGCTCCACCGCGGCGGCCACGGCTCCCTCCCGGCCGCTCAGGCTCTCCAGGCGCACCAGCTCCTGGCAGAAGCTCACCGCGCGGGGCGCCGGGTCGACATTCACTTGAGTGGCCTCCTTCGACTACGAGGGGCCGGGAGGGCATCGGCCCCCGAAGCTCAACCGCGGGCCTTGTCGCCGGTGCCGCGCCGGCGCCCGGCCGCGTCCTGAATGGCCTCCACGATCTGCACGTAGCCGCTGCACCGGCACAACGTCCCCGAGATGGCGGCGCGGATCTCCTGCTCGGTGGGCGCGGGATTGTGGTCCAGCAGGTCCTGGGCGCTCATCAGCATGCCCGGGGTGCAGAACCCGCAGTGCGCCGCCTCGTGGTCCAGGAACGCCTCCTGCAGCGAGCTCAACATCTCGCCCTCGGCCAGCCCTTCCACGGTGGTCACCCGCCGGCCCTCCACCTGCGGGACCAGCACCAGGCACGAGTTCACCGCCACCCCGTCCAGCAGCACGGTGCACGCCCCGCACTCGCCCACCTCGCAGCCGCGCTTGGTGCCGGTGAGGCCGAGCGTGTCGCGCAGCAGGTCCAGCAGCGTGTGGTGGGGCTCGGTCTCCACCGTGACCGCCCGGCCGTTGATGGTGGCGTGCAGCGTCAGCTTGTCCACGTCCGGATTCCTCGCCCCTGCGCGCCGCCCTTCAGCAGCACGCCTCCAGCGCCCGGCGGACCAGCACCGCCAGGACCGGCTCCTTGTACTCGCTCGACCAGCGCCGGCCGGTCTCCCCGATCATCAGCTCCGCGGTCCGGCGCCCGGCGGCCGCGAACAGCGCCTCCGAGGGCGCCTGCCCCACCAGCATCGCCTCGGCCTCCCGCGCCCGCTTCCACACCGGCAGCGCCGCGCCCGGCACGATGCGCGCGTCGGTGATCCTGCCGGAGGCATCCCGGTCCACCACCGCCGCCACGCTCAGCCGGGCGATGGACAGCGCGTTCCGCCGCCCCAGCTTCACGAACGCGCTGCGCGCGCACGGCGGCAGCGCCGGGAACTCGATCGCCACCAGCAGCTCGTCCGGCCGGGCGCGGGTCACGTACGGCCTCTCGAAGAAGTCCGCGATGTCCAGCTCCCGGCTCCCGCCCGCCGAGCGCAGCGTGAGCCGCGCGCCCAGCGCCACCAGCGGCGGCACGGTGTCCGCGCAGGTGGCGGCGTTCATCACGTTCCCGCCCACCGTGCCGCGGTTGCGGACCTGGGGCGAGCCGACCGCTCCGGCCGCCGCGGCCAGCAGGCCGGCCCGCCGGCGCACCGGCTCGGAGGCCGCCAGCTCCGCGTGCCGGGCCAGCGGCCCGAGCCTCAGCGTGCCGTTCCCGGCGACGATCCCGCGCAGCTCCTCGAGGCGCGAGATGTCCACCATCACCTCCGGGGCCGGGCCGTCGCCGCGGCGCAGCTCCAGCAGCAGGTCGGTGCCGCCGGCCAGGACGCGCGCCCGCCCGGCGTGCGCCCGGAGCGCCGCACAGGCCTCCTCGACGGAGGCGCAGGCGAGGTACCTAAACGGTCTCATGGGTCCGGGGCCGCACCTTGCACGCGCCGTCCACCGGCAGCTCCTGCTGCAGCGAGCCGCGCGGCCCGCGGCGGCTCAGCGGGTGGCCCAGCAGCACCCGCTCCAGCGTGGCCGGGAGCTCGCGGATGCGCCGGCCGGTGGCGTTGGCAATGGCGTTCACGATCGCCGGGGCGGCCAGCTCGTTGGCCGGCTCCCCGATGGACTTGGCCCCGAAGGGCCCCGCCGGGTCGGGGTTCTCCACCAGGATGGCCCTGACCGGCGGCACGTCCAGGGCCGTGGGCAGCAGGTACTCGTCGAAGTTGAGCTGCCGGGGCACGCCGTCCTCGATCTCGAAGTCCTCCAGCAGCCCGTAGCCCAGCCCCATGGCCACGCCGCCGTAGATCTGGGCCTCCACCCCGCTGCGGCTGATGGCCTGGCCCACCTCGTGGGCCGAGGTGAACCCGGTGACCACGGTCTTGCCGGTCTCGGTGTCCACCTCCACCTCGGCGATGTTGGCCCCGTAGACGAAGGTGAAGTAGGCGATCCCCTGGCCGCGCTCGGCGTGCCAGTCGGTGTGGGGCGCCTTGTGCCAGCCGAAACCCAGCAGCGGGCGGCCCTGCCGGAAGCACTCGGCGGCCAGCTCCGAAAACGAGGCCAGGCGCTCGCCGGTGGAGCCGTCCAGCAGCCAGCCGTCCGCCAGCAGCAGCTGGTCGGCGGGCAGCGCGGTCCACTCGGCGGCCGCCTGCAGCAGCGAGGTCCGCACGGTCTCCGCGGCGCGCTTGGCGGCCGAGCCGCCCATGATCGTGGCGCGCGAGGCCACCGTGGGCCCCGAGTCGGGCACCCGGCTGGTGTTGGTGTTCAGGAACAAGATGCGCTCCATCCCGATCCCCAGCACCTCGGCCGCGATCTGGGACATCTGGGTCTGGGCCCCCTGGCCCATGTCGGTGACTCCCGAGGAGACGATCACGCTGCCGTCGGTCTGCACCGAGACGATGACCCCGGCGGCGTCGGTGCCCTCCGCGCCGAGGGCCACGCCGCGGTAGCTGCACGCCAGGCCGATCCCGCGGCGCCGCGCCCCCGGCGGGGCGTCGCGGCACTCCCGCCAGCGGCGCTGGAAGTCGGCGGCCGCGGCGGCCTTGGCCAGCACCTCCTTGAGGCTCACCACGTGGTCGAGCCGCTGGCCGGTGGCGGTCACCGCGCCCTGCTCGAAGCCGTTGCGCAGCCGGATCTCCAGCGGGTCGAGGCCCACCTCCCCGGCCAGCTCGTCCATCATGGACTCGATCGCGAAGTTGACCTGCGGCGAGCCGAAGCCGCGCATGGCGCCGGTGTAGACGTTGTTGGTGTACACCGCCAGCACCTCGGTGTGCACGTGCTCGCAGCGGTACGGGCCGGTGGCCTGAACGACCGAGCGCCAGGTCACGAACGGGCTCATGGAGGCGTATGCGCCGCCGTCGGCGACGCAGCGGATCTCCATGGCGGTGAGCGTGCCGTCGCGCTTCGCCCCCCAGCGGTAGTCCAGGATGTAGGGGTGGCGCTTGTAGCTCTCCAGCATGGACTCTTCGCGGGTGTTGACCATCTTCACCGGCCGGCCGGTGCGCAGCGCCAGGAGCGCGGCGCGGCAGCACAGCGCGGTCATCACCTCGTCCTTGCCGCCGAAGGAGCCGCCCAGGGTGGCCTGCACCAGCTGCACCCGGTTGAGGTCCAGGCGCAGCGCGGCGGCCACCGAGCGGCGCGAGGAGAACAGGTTCTGGATGGAGCCGGTCACGCGCACCCCGCCGTGCTCGGCGGGCTCGGCCAGGACCGCCTCGGGCTCCAGGTAGGCGTGCTCGACGAACTGGGTGCGGAAGCGCCGCTCCAGGACGATCTCGGCCTCGGCGAAGCCCTTCCGGACGTCGCCGCGGGACACCTGGTGGCGGACGAACACGTTGTCCTCGCCGTGGATCCTGGGGGCGTCCGGCCGCATCGCCGCCTCCGGATCGCTCACCACCGGCAGCGGCTCGTACTCCACCCGGATCAGGCCCAGCGCCCGGTCGGCGACCTCGCGGGACTCCGCCGCCACCAGCGCCACGCCGTCCCCCAGGTGCCGCACGCGGTCCTCGGCCAGGATGGCCTGGTTGGCGGTGACCACGCCGAACACCTTGCTGCCGGGGATGTCCCGGGCGGTGAGCACCGCGGCCACCCCGGGCAGGCGCTCGGCGCGCGAGGTGTCGATCCGCAGGATGCGGGCGTGCGGGTGGGCGGCGCGCAACACGCGGCCGGTGAGCTGGTGGGCGAGGTTGTAGTCCTCGGCGTACTTGGCCCGCCCGGTCACCTTGCCCCACGCGTCCACGCGCCGTTGCGCGGTGCCCACGACGCGGTAGCCGGGTTTCATGCGCGGATTCTAGCCTACCGGCGGGGGCCGGGCCAGCCTGGGGCGGGGCGCCGGCGTGCGGGCCGCCCCGGCGGCCGGAGCTGGCGCGCGGGCTTCGCCGCAGGCCCCGGCGGCCGGAGCTGGCGCGCGGGCTTCCTCGCAGGCCCCGGCGGCCGGAGCTGGCGCGCGGGCTTCGCCGCGCGCCGCTCGCCGCCGAGGCAGAGCGCCTTCGAGGGCTTCGCGCCGCGCCGCCCGCCGCCGAGGCGAAGCGCCTTCGAGGGCCTCGCGCCGCTCCGCCCGCCGCCGGGGCGGGGCGTCATCGCCGGCCGCGCGCCCCTCGCCAGGCGGCCCCGGATTTCGTACAATACGGTCGTCCTGCCCCATCGCGATGCCGCGCACTGTGCTGCGCCGCACTGAATCCGCCGACTCATGTTCCCCGTGGGCCCCGAGCGCAGCGAGGGGCGGCGGGCGCACGCCAATCTCGGAGAATCGAACGTGAAGGTTCCTGACCTGTTCCTGACCGATGCGCAGCTGGCCTCGGAGATCGAGCGCTGCGTGTACTGCGAAGAGAAGCCGTGCACCCAGGCCTGCCCCGCGGACTGCTCGCCGGCCGACTTCATCATGGCGGCCAAGGGGCGGACGCCCGCCGACATCGCGCGCTCGGCGGCGCTGATCATGACCAAGAACCCGCTGGGCGGGGTGTGCGGCGCCATCTGCCCGGACACCCACTGCCAGGCGGCCTGCTCGCGCAAGCTCTTCGACCGGTACATCGAGATCCCGCTGGTGCAGGCGGCGATCGTGGCGCGGGCCAAGGCGCTGGGCGCCATGCCGCGCCTGGAGCCGGCCCCGGCCAACGGGAAGAAGGTGGCGGTGGTGGGCGCGGGCGCGGCGGGGCTCGCGGCGACGCTGACGCTGGCGCAGCTCGGCTACCAGGTGGACCTCTTGGAGCGCGGCTCGAAGGCCGGCGGGGCCGCCGGGCTGATCCCCGCGCACCGCATGGACCCCCGGGTGCTGGCCACCGACATCGAGTGGCTGCTGCAGCACCCGCGGGTGCGGCTGCACCTGAACCGCCGGGTGGAGGACCCCGCGGCGCTGCTGGCCCAGGGCCATGCTGCGGTGCTCGTCGCCGGAGGCCTGCACCAGCCGATGCGCCTGGGGATCCCGGGCGAGGACCTGGCCGTGGCGGGCAACGTCTACCTGGCGGATCCGGCGCGCCACCCGGCCCGCGGGCGGGTGGCGGTGGTGGGCGGCGGAGCCATCGCCTGCGACTGCGCGACGACGGCCCTCGAGCGCGGCGCCACCGGGGTGGAGATGCTCACCCTGGAGCAGTGGGGCGAGCTGCCGCTCACGCCCAAGGAACGCGCCAGTCTGCTGGAGCACCCGGTGAACCTGGCCGGCCGCACCCGCGTGACGTCCGTGCTGGCGTCCGGCGGGAAGGTGAACGGCATCCAGGTCCAGCGCGTGGAGCTGCCCGCGGGCGAGAAGTTCCACCCGTCGAAGACGACCCCGGTGGCGGGCACCGAGCAGACGCTTCCGGGCATCACCCTGGTGATCGTGGCCATCGGCAACCGCCCCGAATTCGAGGCCGGCGGCAAGGCCGGGGTGTTCGTTGCGGGCGACGGGCTCCACGGGCCGTCCACCGTGGTCGAGGCGGCGGCCTCGGGCAAGAACGCCGCGCTCCAGATGGACGCCTGGATCCGCAAGCAGCCCGCGCCGAAGTTCGAGCAACCCCGCAAGAGCCACGTGCGCGTGCCGGGCTACGCCGACGTGCCGGTGCCGCTGGAAGTGGACTTCTTCGGGCGCCGCATCCGCTCCCCGCTGCTGCTCTCGGCCGCCCCGCCGACCGACGGCTACGACCAGATGAGGAAGGCGCTCGAGGCCGGCTGGGCCGGCGGGATCATGAAGACCGCCTTCGACGGCCTGCCCATCCACATCCCGGCCGACTACATGCACGTGTTCGACCCGTCCACCTTCGGCAACGCGGACAACGTGTCCGACCACCCGCTGGAGCGCGTGTGCCGCGAGCTGGAGCGGCTGGTGAAGGAGTACCCCGACCGGCTCATCGGGGCCTCCACCGGCGGGCCGGTCTCGGGTCACGACGCGTCCGACCGGAAGGCGTGGCAGGCCAACAGCGGCAAGCTGGAGCGCGCCGGGGCGATGGTGGTGGAGTTCAGCCTCTCCTGCCCGCAGGGCGGCGACGGCACCGAGGGCGCCATCGTGTCCCAGTCCGCCGGGGTCACCTCCAAGGTGGTGGACTGGATCATGGAGACCAGCGACCCGGCCGTGCCCAAGCTGTTCAAGCTCACCGGCGCGGTGACCTCGGTCGAGGTCATCGTCAAGGCGGTGAAGCAGGTGCTGGCGAAGTACCCCGGCAAGAAGGCCGGGGTCACGCTGGCGAACTCCTTCCCCACGCTCTTCTTCCGGCCCGGCAGCAAGGCGTCCTGGGACGAGGGCATCGTGGTGGGCATGAGCGGCGCGGGGGTGGCGCCCATCTCCAACCTCACGCTGGCCTCGGTGGCGCGCCTCGGCGTGACCGTCTCCGGCAATGGCGGCCCCATGGACTACCGCTCGGCGGCGCACTTCCTGGCGCTGGGAGCGCGCACGGTGCAGTTCTGCACCGTGGCCATGAAGTACGGCGTGGGGGTGGTGGGCGAGCTGCACTCGGGGCTCTCGCACCTGATGCGCGAGCGGGGCATCCGCTCGGTGGAGGAGCTGATCGGCCGGGCGCTGCCCGACCCGATCACCGACTTCATGGCCCTCTCCCCCACCAAGCGCATCCCGAACCTCACCCAGGAACTGTGCGTCTCGTGCGGCAACTGCACCCGCTGCGGCTACCTGGCGGTGAGCCTCGACGGCGGCGACCACAAGCCGCGCTTCGACGCCTCGAAGTGCATCGGCTGCAGCCTGTGCGTACAGAAGTGCTTCACCGGCGCCCTGGCGATGCGCGACCGCACGCCCCAGGAACTCGCGGCCCACCCGGCGGGGGTGTGAGCGTGGGCCGGCCGCACGACGTCTCCAAGATCGAGATCCCCCGCCGGCACGCCGGTGCCGGCGGCCGCGCCTTCGGCCGCAACAGAACCCGGGAGAACGCACCATGAGCACCGCGCAGGCGGGCCCGCCCGGGACCGGAGCCAGGCTCCGGCCCGGCTACGTCAACGCGCACACGCACTTCTACAGCGGACTGGTGCCGCTGGGCATGCCGGCTCCGCCGCGGGAGCCGAAGAACTTCGTCGAGATCCTGCAGCTGGTGTGGTGGCGACTGGACCGCGCCCTGGACGAGGCGTCGCTGCGGGCGTCGGTCCGCTACTACGTGGCGGAGGCCCTGCGCCACGGCACCACCTCGATGATCGACCACCACGAGTCGCCCGAGTTCATCGAGGGCTCACTGGACGTTCTGGCGGACGCCTGCCAGGAGCTGGGGCTGCGCGCGGTGGTGTGCTACGGCGCCACCGAGCGCAACGGCGGGCGCACGGAGGGGAAGCGGGGGCTCTCGGAGTGCCGCCGGTTCATCCGCGGCAACACCCGGCCGCTGGTGCGGGGCGCGGTGGGCCTGCACGCGTCGTTCACCGTTTCCGACGACACGGTGCGCGAGGCGGGCGCGCTGTGCACCGAGCTGAACGCGCCGATGCACGTCCACGTGGCCGAGGACGCCGCCGACGTGGCCGACGCCAAGAAGCGTGGCTACTCCGGCCCGCTGGAGCGGCTGCGCGACCTGCGCGCGCTGCCCGCCGGCTCGATCCTGGCGCACGGGGTGCATCTGAACGACACGGAGGTGCGCGGCGCGGGCCAGCTCGACTGCTGGCTGGTGCAGAACCCGCGCTCCAACGAGGGCAACCGGGTGGGCTATCCCAAGGCGCTGGTGCACAGCCGCAAGGTGGCGCTGGGCACCGACGGCTGGAACGCCAACATGCCCGAGGAGCGCGCCGCGCTGCTGCGCCTGTCGGCGGAGCAGCAGCCCGACGCGCCGGCCGACCAGGTGGGGCGCCGCCTGGAGGCCGGCCGCACCCTCGTGGCCCAGCTCTTCCCCGGCGCCGACGGGCCGGCCAAGGACGAGATCCTGATCGAGGCCCACGACGGTGCGCCGGACACCGTGCACCGCGTGACCGTGGCCGGCCGGACGGTGGTCAAGGACGGCAGGCTCCTCACCGCGGACCTGGAGGAGATCCGCGCCCACGCCCGCGAGCAGGCTGAGCGGCTGTGGAAGCGGATGGAGGCGCTGTAGGCAGGGCCTCGCGCGCGGCCCCGCCCGCTACGGCTTCACCAGCTCCACCCGGCGGTTCTTGGCCCGCCCTTCCTCGGTCTCGTTGTTGGCCACCGGGGCGAGCGAGCCGACCCCGTACGCCTTGAGCCGGGCGGCCGCGATCCCGTGCTTGCCGGTCAGCGCCTGCACCACCGCCTGGGCCCGCGCCAGCGACAGCTTCATGTTGGCGTCCGCGGCCCCCACGTTGTCGGTGTGCCCCACCACGTTGAGCTGAAGGCCGGCCTCGCCCTGGAGCAGCCGGGCGATCTGCGCCAGCGCCGCCTCGGACTCGGGCTTGATCTCGGACCTGCCGGTGTCGAAGTGGATGCCGTACACCGCGGCGTGGCCGTTGGCCTTGATGTCGTTGGAGAACGCCGCGGCGTCGGCCACCACGTCCTGGGCCATGGCCTGCTTCTCGAGGACGAACAGGCCGTACTCGGAGGTCACGTAGGCGTCCACGTGGACCCAGATCTCCTTGCCGTCCTTCACCAGCTTGAGGAATGAGCTGCCGTCGTAGTCGCTCAGCAGCAGCGTGGCGCCGATCCGGGTCAGGGCGGTCTCGTAGTTCCGCAGGATCTGCAGCCGGCTGGGCTCCTTGGCGCCCGGCTTGAGCGAGTAGCGGATCGCGGTGCAGTGCCCTTCCACCGGGAGTTCCTGCTGGTTCTTCCCGTAGAAGGTGTGCGAGTCGAACTCCTTGTCCTCGTACCGGGAGATCACGTACCCCGGCATGCGGGTGAGCAGCGGGTGGTCCTTGCTGCCCTCGACGTCCGCTTCCTGGGCCCGGACGTTCGCGGCCATGCCCACGGACAGCAGCGCGATGCTCAACAGAATGCGGCCAACGGTCCTCATGGTCACCCTCCTGCGGGTTGCAGCCAGCCCCGGCGGGGCAGCTCAGTCCGAATCCTCCACCTCCACCCGGGGGCACAGGTCCGCCAGCGCGCAGCGCGAGCAGTGCGGCTTGCGCGCGGGGCACACCCGCCGGCCGTGGTGGATGAGCAGGTGCGAGAACAGGGTCCACTCCTCCCGCGGAATCACTTCCATCAGATCCAGCTCCACCTTGACCGGGTCCTCGTTTTGCGTCAGCCCCAACCGGCGCGCGAGGCGGCCCACGTGGGTGTCCACCACGACCCCCGGGATGCCGTAGGCGTTCCCCAGCACCACGTTGGCGGTCTTCCGCCCCACGCCGCGCAGCGCGGTCAGCTCCTCCATGGTGCGCGGCACCTGGCCACCGTGCTTCGCCACCAGGTCGCGGCAGCACTCCTGGATGCTCCGGGCCTTGGCCCGGAAGAAGCCGGTGGAGCGGATCTCGGCCTCCAGCTCCGCGCGCGGCGCCGCGGCGAGGTCGGCAGCCGTGGGGTACTTCCGGAACAGCCCCGGGGTGACGATGTTCACCCGTTCGTCGGTGCACTGCGCGGAGAGGATGGTGGCGACCAGGAGCTGCAGCGGGTGGACGTGGTCGAGGGAGCACTTGGCGTCGGGGTGCAGGTGCTTCAGGCGCGCCAGCAGCTCCGCCACGCGCTCGGGAGTCCAGGCTGGAATCGGCGCGGGCCGGGGCTTCGACGCCGCCGCCACCGGGCGCGGCATGCGTGTTGCCGCCGCGGAACGCGCCTCGCGCGCAGCCGGCGCGGAACGCGCCGTGCGCGCAGCCGGCGCCCGCCGGGGCGTGCGCGCGGCCGCCGCCTGGCGCGGCCCCCGGCCCGGGCGGCCCGCCGGCTTCACGGCGCGCGTCCGGCGCGCGGACTTCTTCGCGCCGGCGCGGCGCGGGGTCTGCTTGGAAGCCATGGAGCCCTCACCCAAGGTGGACGTTTCGCGCGCGTGAATTCAATGCGACGGCCGGCCGCATTGTAGCAGGCCGGCGCCGGCCCGCCCAACGCCGAAAGCCGCGGGCTCATTACGCTGCGCGCCGGCGGCGAGCGGCGCGGCGCGCAGCGCCCGCGCCAGCTCCGGCCGTCGGCGCCTGCGGAGGCGTCTCGCCCCGGCGCCGGGCGCCGCGGCGCATCTGGCCGGTTGACGCGCCCGCCCGCACCCGTATCATGAGGCCGTCCCAGCGCCGCCCAACCCACCTGGAGGAGCCTTGCCCGAGCCCCCAATCGACAGCCTGTGGAAGACCCTCTGGGAAGCTTCCCGAGTCCTCGACTCCCTGCTCAGCCTCGAAGATCTCATGCCCGTCATCAACCGCCTGGTGTGCCAGACGCTCGAGTGCGAGTGCGCCTCGCTGCTGGTGGTGGACGAGGAGGTCGGCGTGCTGCGCCCGCAGCTGGCCGTGGGCCGGACGGGCGAGGCGGTGGAGGCGATCCTGTGGAGCCCGGGGCGCGGCATCGCCGGCCGGGTGCTCTCGCGCAACTGCGCCGAGCGTCTGAACGACATCTCGCAGGACCCTGACGCGGACTTCGCCATCGAGGCCTCCCTGGGCGTGCAGGTGCGCAACCTGGTGGCCGCGCCGCTGGGCCGCGACGGGGTGCCGGTAGGCGTGATCGAGGCGATCAACAAGCTGCACGGCGAATTCACCGAGGCCGACCTCCAGTTCCTGCACCTGCTGGCGTTCGACATCGCCTCGGCGGTGGACAACGCGCGGATCTACGACCGCGAGCGGCGCGAGCGCTCGCAGAACGAGATCCTGGCGCACGTGGCCGCCCGGGCCGCCCGCTCGGTGGTCCTGCGGGACGTGCTCGAGGACATCCTGGACGCGGTGGAGGAGCTGGTGCCGTACAACGCCGCCGAGCTGTACCTGCTGGCCCCGGACGGATCCGGCGGCCTGAGCCAGCTGGTGGCGCGCGGGTACGCGCAGGAACGCCCCGCCGCGGCCGCCATCAAGCTGGGCACCGGCCTGGTGGGGTGGGTGTGCCAGACGGGCCACGGGGTGATCGTGCCCAATGTGGCCCGGGACCCGCGCTACGTGAACACGCGCGAGGAGACCCGCTCCGAGATCGTGGCCCCGGTGCATTACGCCCAGCGGGTGATCGGAGCCTTCAACCTGGAGTCGGACAAGCTGAACGCCTTCGGAGAGCGCGACCTGGAGCTGCTCGGGGCGTTCGCCGCACACGCCGCCATCGCGGTGGAGCGCGCCCGGCTGTACGAGGAGCTGGAGGAGAAGCAGCGGCTGCAGCGGGAGCTGTCCTTCGCGCGCTCGGTGCAGCAAGCCTTCCAGCCTCGCCGCAGCCCGGAGCTGCCGGGGCTCGATCTCGCCGGGCACAACGAGTCCTCGGACGAGGTCAGCGGGGACTACTACGACTTCATCCACATCCACGAGAGCCACTACGGGCTGGCCCTGGCGGACGTGTCCGGCAAGGGCGTGCCGGCCGCGCTGATCATGGCCAGCTTCCGGGCCAGCCTGATCGCCGAGATCCGCAACAACTACGCCATCCGCACGGTGATGGCCAAGGTGAACCGGCTGCTGGTGGAGAGCCTGGACCCGGGCCAGTTCGTGACCGCCTTCTACGGCGTCCTGGACACCGCCACCCGCCGCCTCACCTACGCCAACGCCGGGCACAACCCGCCGCTGCTGCTGCGCGCCGAGGGCCGCACCGAGCAGCTGACGTCCACCGGCCCGCTGCTGGGCTCCTTCGCGGGCTCCACCTTCCGGGAGCGCACCGCCGATCTCCACCCCGGGGACGTGCTGCTGATCTACACCGACGGCCTCACCGAGGCCATGAACGCGGCCGGGGAGGAATTCGGCGTGGCCCGGGCGGAGGCCCGGCTGGCCGAGCTGCGCAGCCGCCCGGCGGCCGAGATCTGCCGCGGCCTCCTGGACGCGGTGCGCGAGTTCGCCGGGCAGCGCTGGCTGCGCGACGACGTGACCCTGATAGTGCTGCGGAGCCTCTAGGCGCGCACGGCTCTCAAAGCCCGGCCTCCGGGCCCGCGCAGCCACTTCCCGCACTCCTTGAAGTCGGCCTCACAACGCAAGCCGCACCAACGAATTCCAGCTTCATGCGAATACGCGCTCCGAAGCCCAGGGCGGGGCATCCAAGCCCTTGAGGGCTTCCCTTCCACCGCCTCCGTGCCGAAAACAAACGCGGGGCGAGACCGTGCCAGCTCGGATGACCAGCTGACTGCCCCCCCATCCAGTTTCCTCGACCCCGCATCACCAACCCGAGCCTTCGGGGAGAGCCGATATGGCCCTGGATCCGACTCCACAGTCTGACCGCATCGTACCGGGCGTCCTGCCGGTGATCCCGGCCGCCAGCGCGGCGGTCTTCCCGGGGACGGTGGCCACGGTGCACGTCGGCCCGCTGCCGGCGCCCTGGCCGGACGGGGAGTCGCTGCGTCCCGGGGCCGCGGTGGTGGTGGTGGGCCGCGTGGGCGCCGCCGCCGATCCCGGCGCGGTGCCGCGGGTGGGGGTGCTGGCCCGGGTGCTGCGCTGCCTGGAGATCCCGGGCGGTGCGTTGCAGCTCAGCGTGGAGGGGCTGGCCCGGGTCCAGGTGGACGCCTGGCGCCAGCTCGACGGGCGGCTGGCCGCCGAGGTCACGCCACTGGACGCGGAGGCCTCGCGGGAGGGCGACGCCGGCTATCCGCTCCAGGAGCGCGTGGACTCCGTGCTGCGCCTGGCGGAACAGCTGCTGCGCGCGGACGCCCGGCAGGCCGAGGGGCTGCACGAGGTGTTCCGGCTTCACCGGGCCGACCCGGGGCGGCTGGCCGACGTGGTGGCCGGCTCGCTGCAGCTGCCGCTGGCGCAGAAACTGGCCATCGTGGAGACCCTGGACGAGGCCGAACGGCTGCAGCGCCTGGAGCACTTCCTGCGCCGCGGGCTGGAGCCGTGGCGCTACGCCCCGCCGTCGGACGAGACCGACGAGGCGGCCGGGGCGGCCCGCGCGGCGCACGAGCGCGCCGGGTCCTCCGCCGAGATCCAGGAGCTGCTGGAGCAGCTCGAGACTGCCAAGACCCCCGCGCACGTGACCGCCCGGCTGCGGCGGGACATCGACCAGCTGCGCTCGCTGGTCCCGGGCTCCTACGAGCACGCCGAGCTGCGGGTGCACATCGACTGGGTGCTGGGCCTGCCGTGGCGGGTGCCGGCACAGCGCAGCTTCGACCTGGACCACGTGCAGCGGGTGCTGGACGAGGAGCACTACGGGCAGGCCAAGGCCAAGGAGCGCATCCTGGAGTACCTGGCGGTGCTGCGGCTGCGCCGCGACGCCCCCAGCCCGGTGCTGTGCCTGGTGGGCCCGCCGGGCACCGGGAAGAGTTCGCTGGCCCGCGCGGTGGCCAAGGCGCTGGGGCGGGAGTTCGTGCTGGTGTCGGTGGCCGGGGTGCGCGACGAGGCCGAGATCCGCGGCCGCCGCCGCCCGCACGCCGCCGCCCAGCCGGGGTTGATCCTGGAGACGCTGCGCCACGTGGGCTCGCCAGACCCGGTGTTCGTGGTGGACGACATCGACAAGCTGGGGCACGACGGCACCTCCACCGACGCCTCCGGGGCGCTGCTGGACGTGGCCGACGCGGAGCGCAACCGCAGCTTCATCGACCACTACCTGGAACTCCCGTACGACCTCTCGCCGGTGCTGTTCATCCTCACCGCGAACATGCTGGAGCTGGTGCCCGAGACGCTGGTGGACCGGCTCGAAGTGATCGAGATCCCGGGCTACACCGAGGCCGACAAGGTGCAGATCGTGCGGCACTACCTGCTGCCCCGGGCGCTGGAGCGCCACGGGCTGGAGGCCGGCGACCTGACCCTGAGCACCGAAGCCATCATGAAGCTGATCCGCGAGTACGCCCTGGAGGCGGGCCTGCGCAGCCTGCTGCGGCAGATCGAGTCCATCTGCCGCAAGTGCGCGCGGCGCTATGCCCGCGGCGACCTGGGGCCGTGGGACATCAGCCCCGAGGAGATCGAGAGCTTCCTGGGCCCGCCGGTCCACATCCCGGAGGTGGCCGAGCGCGAGCCCGAGGTGGGCGTGGCCATGGGGCTGGCCTGGACCCCGGCGGGCGGGGACCTCCTGCCCATCGAAACCATCCGGATGCCGGGCGGCGGCCGCATGGTGGCCACCGGCCAGCTGGGCGAGGTGATGCGCGAGTCGGTGCAAGCCGCCTTCAGCCTGGTGCGCACCCGGGCCGAGTTCCTGGGCATCCCCAACGAGGCGTTCACCGACGTGGACCTGCACGTCCACTTCCCCGCCGGCGGCATCCCCAAGGACGGCCCCTCGGCCGGGGTGACCATCACCCTGGCGCTGGCCTCGCTGCTCTCCGACCGGCCGGTGCGCAACGACGTGGCCACCACCGGCGAGGTCAGCCTGCGCGGCAAGGTGCTCCCGGTGGGCGGGGTGCGCGAGAAGGTGATGGCCGCGCACCGCACCGGCATCCGCACCGTGATCCTGCCGCGCGCGAACCTCAAGAACCTGGCCGATCTGCCCGACTCGGTGCGCTCCGAGATGCAGTTCATCGGCGTGGAGCACATGGACGAGGTGTTCCAGCACGCGCTGCTGGAGCCGGCCCAGGCGGAGGCGCAGCCGGAGGCCTCGCCGGCCGTCCTGGCCGCGCGCAAGGCCGCGCGCCGGCGCAAGCGCCGCGCCCGCCGCCCGCGCCTGGTCACCACCAGCCGCGCCGCCCGCGAGGCCCGCGGATCCAAGAAGAAGCACTAGGGGCGGCCTCCCGGCCGCCCCTTTGAACCCGTCCCCTCCGCGCTTCCGCGCGGGAACCTACCCGGCGTTCACGCGCCGCCCACCACCGCCGGCGGGATGTTCCGCCCGAACCGCCGCTGCACCGACTCGCGCGACAGCACCAGGATGGTGAACACGCCCAGCACCGTGCCCAGCGGCATGCACAGCAGCTCGCTCACCGCGATGGCGAAGCAGAACCCGTAGTGGCACCCGCCCGCCAGGTACTTCCCGGTCAGGGCCATGCACACCGCCATGGACAGCCCCAGCAGGATGAACAGCGCGGCGCCCACGATGAATATCCAGGCCAGCATCGCCATCGGGATGGGTTCGGTGCCCGTCGCCGGCGGGCGGATCGGCCCCGCGAGCATGGCGATCCCGATGAACAGGTGGATCAGCGGGAAGAGCGAGAACGCCCCGGTGATGCCCGCCAGGACGTAGTGGAAGAGGGACAGCAGCCGCAGGTGTTCCTGGTCCTGGGATTCGGGGGTCATGCGTCCTCCCCGGGGCGGGCGCCCCGAGCCGCGCGGTTCACTCCAGGTGCTCCACGGTCCAGCCGCCCTCCGTGAGGTACTCCGCGATGAGCTGGCGGTGGCAGTTGGCGACCAGGCGCTCCGAGCACAGCAGGCAGAAGGGCCGCGGAAGCTGCATCAGGCGCTCCACCAGGAGGTCGCCGGCCAGGTCCAGCAGCCGCCAGTAGGGCTCGCGCCAGCGGGCCATCTCGTAGAACGGGTTGCCCAGCTCGAGCAGCAGGGCGTAGCCGATGCCCGCGTCCGCGAACAGCTTCTGGATCCCCGCCTCGGAGCCGTTGGCCCGGGCGAAGGCGGCCTCGCTGGCCTTGTCCGGGCGGATGCGCACGTCGGCCACGGTGGCCACCCCGTGCTGGCGCAGCAGCTCCACCAGCTCCTCCGGGCGGCGGCCCCCGTAGCCCACGGTGTAGAGCTTCATCGCGGCCTCCTCCGCTCCCTCAGTCGGTCCCGCTCCGCGGCTTCACCGCCCGGGTGGCGATGAACGTGGGGATCAGCTGTCCCAGCCGGGTGCTGCTCCAGGCGTCCTCGAACAGCCCCGCGAGGCGGAAGCCGGCATCGAGCTGGCCGCCCAGCAGGTCCTCCAGGGTGTGGCCGAACTCCAGCGGCCGGCCCTTCTGGCGCAGCTGCTCCAGATCGTCGGGCGAGCGCGCCTCGAGGTCCGAGTACGGGATGCGGTGGCGCACCTCCAGCACCCCTTGCTCCTGCAGCTCCTCGTCGAACAGGAACAGCACCGGGTTGACCAGCCCCGAGAGCAGCGCGCCGCCGGCGCGCAGCACCCGGAAGGCCTCCCGCCACACCGGGCGCACCTCCGGCACGAACACGTTGGAGCAGGGGTGGAACACCAGGTCGAACGAGGCGTCGGCGAAGGCCCCCAGGTCGCGCATGTCCCCCTGCACCGCCAGCAGCGCCAGGCCCTCCCGCTCCGCCACCTGCCGGTCCCCGGCCAGCTGGCGCGGGGAGTTGTCGAGCACCGTGACGCGCGCGCCGGCCGCGGCGAGGATCGGCCCCTGCTGCCCGCCGCCGCACGCCAGGCACAGCACGTCAGAGCCCGCCAGCGGCGGGAACCACGACCGCGGCACGGGCTTCTCGGGGGTGAGCACCACCTCCCAGCGCCCCGCGCGCGCCGCGGCGATCACCTCCGGGCCCGCCGGCACGGTCCAGCGGTTGCCCAGCTCCACCTGGCGGTCCCAGGCCTCGCGGTTGAATGCCAGCACGTCCATCGCCGCACAGCATACAGAATCGCCCGGCCGCGTGCAGCAGCCGGGCGACCGAGTGGCCGTGGGGCGCCCGCCGCGGCGGACGCCCGCGCGGGCACCTCACGCGGCGGGTTTGAGCGCCTGCTCCTCGTGGCTGCCCATCAGGCGCATCGCCAGGTCGTAGGCCGCGCCCAGGGCCTCGGAGCCGCGCGGCAGCTGGTGCAGCGGGCGCATCCCGTCGATGGCCCGGCGCAGCTCGCCGTCGGAGGGCACCGGGCGCAGCGCCACCAGGTTCGCCCCGAGGTAGCGCTGGGCCACGCTGCGGATGACGTCCCCGGCCATGACGTCGCGCTCGCCGGCGGCCTGGTTCACCAGCACGTGCACCTGGAAGGCATGGACCAGCGCGTCCAGCTCCGCCGCCTCCGGCGCGCCGTCGCGGTGCAGCCGCGCGAGGCAGTCCGACAGGTGCTCGGGACGCGCGCCGCCCTCGGGCCGCAGCACCGGCGCCAGCGCTGCGTACAGCGGGTGGCCGTCCTTGTAGCTGCGCTCCAGGCGCCGGTACAGCATCCCCTTGATGAACCCGTAGGCGTTCTCGATGGAGGTCATCTGCGGCGTCATCACCGCGAGCACGGTGTCCGCCAGGAGCGCGAAGTCGAGGGTGTTGTAGTGGGTGCCTGCGCCCAGGTCCAGCAGCACCACGTCGGCCGAGAGCCGGTGCACCGCGTTCAGCAGCCGGGTCTTCTGGCCGTACTTGGGGTTGGCCACGCTCAGGATGTCGGTGGCGCCGCTGATCAGGCGCAGGTTGGGGACCCCGGTGTCCAGGGCCACCTCCTCCAGCGTGGCGACGCGCTTCTCGATGAAGTCGTGCAGCGTGAACGCCGGCAGCTTGAGGCCGAGCAGGGAGTGCAGGTTGGCCCCGCCCAGGTCGGCGTCCAGCAGCACCACGCGCTTGCCGAAGCGGGCCAGCCAGATGGCCAGCAGCGAGCTGATGACGCTCTTGCCCGTGCCCCCCTTGCCGCCGCCCACGGCCCAGATGCTGAAGCCCAGCGGTTCCGCGCTCATCGGTCCGTCCCCAGGCTGGAGTTCCACAGCTCCCACAGCCGGTGGGCCTCGCTCCCGCGCGCGCCGCGCAGCGAGTTCACCGCCGCCCGGTCCTCGTCGGTGAGCGAGTCCCAGCGCACCGAGCACTGGAAGCCCTGGCCCGGGCCGCCGGCCCGGGGCCGCACCCAGTCCAGCCGGCCGATCCAGCGGTACGCCCGCTCGCTGGTCTTGAGCCCCACCTGCAGCGCCGCGGTGGCCCCCTCCAGCGAGGCCGGGTCCACCGGCAGCAGCGCGCTCTCGCACTCGAAGCAGGCGCCCGCCTCGTTGAGCCCGCTCACCAGCCCCGGCAAAGTCACGTTGTCCTGCTCGCCCTCCACGTGCACCACCAGGCGCGCGGCGAACAGCACGTCGTCGCGCTCCTCGGGGGCCGCCTCGGGCAGCGGGCCCGGCGGCGCCTCCGGCACGGCCGCCTCGGCCGGGCGCTCGGCGGGCGCGGCCAGGTTCTCCAGGCCCGGCACCTCGGCGGTGAACCCGGACAGCGCGTCCGGCGCCAGGTGCAGCAGCGCGGTCTCCTCCAGCGCCACCACCTCCACCGCCTGGTCCGAGTCCGGCGGCACCACGAACAGGATCTCGCCCTCGGCCGCCTCGATGGACTCCTCCTCCCGCTCCAACCACGCCCGGCCCCAGGAGGTGACCATCAGCGAGGCCCCGCCGCCGGGCACCGGCCAGCGCTCGTTCTGGAGCAGCGTGACCAGCTGCATGTCGCGGCAGATGCGGTCGAAGGTCTCCGCGGTCAGCCGTTCCAGCACCCGCGGGAAGCGGCCGCCGGCGGCCTCGCCCTCGCCGCGCACGACCTGGGAGAAGATCTGCCCGTAGGCGTTCTCGGGCGCGCCCCCGGCCAGGGAGTCGAGCGCCTTCTGGGCCGCCACCGCCTTCCACAGCTCGCGGCGGCGGACGGCCTGCTGCTGCACCTTGCGGAACTGCACCGTCGCCAGGCGCGACCCGCTCACGCGCAGGTAGAGCTGCGCGAGCAGGTAGCGCTCGCGCAGCGCGTCCGGCTCCAGTTCCAGGATCTCCCGCGCGCTGGCGATGGCCTGCAGCCAGTCGCAGGTGTGGAGGGCGGCTTTGAGGGACTCGCGGAGATTCTCGGTGGTGTTCACGGGCGCGTCCGTCGGTTGGGGTCCAAGAGAGTCCTCGTCCGATGCATTATCGGCAGCCCCGCCCCCCGACTTTCACCCGGGGGCGCGCCGGATGGGGCCCGCCGGGGCCCCTTGAGCCGGCCGCGGGAGCGGCCTAAACTGGCAGCGTCCCACCCAATTCGGAGGCCCGCGGCATGAAGAACCGGCTGGTGGCCGACATCTTCGAGCAGATGGCCGAACTCATGGAGATCCAGGGCGAGAGCGGCTTCCGGGTCAACGCCTACCGGCGCGCCGCCCGCGCCCTGGACAGCCTGCAGGAGGACGTCGAGGTATTGCGCCGCGAGGGGCGCCTCACCGACGTCCCGGGCATCGGCGAGAGCACCGCGCAGAAAGTCGGCGAGTTCCTGGACACCGGCCGGGTGGCCCGCCACCAGGAGCTGCTCAAGAAGGTGCCCGCCGGCCTGCTGGAGCTGCTGCAGGTGCCCGGCCTGGGGCCCAAGAGCGCGGCGCTGCTGTACCGCGAACTCAAGGTCCGGAGCGTGGACGACCTGCGCCAGGCGATCGAGGCCGGCCGCCTGGCGGACCTGCCCGGGATGGGCGAGAAGAAGATCGAGAACCTGCGCAAGGGGCTGGAGTTCCGGGAGCGCGCCGCGGGCCGCACCCCGCTGGGGCTGGCCGACGCCGTGGTGACCGAGCTGATGGCGGCGCTCCGCAGGGCGGTGCCCAAGGTGATCCTGTCCCCCGCCGGCAGCCTGCGCCGGATGCGCGAGACGGTGGGCGACCTGGACCTGCTGGCGGCCACCACCCGGCCGGCCGACGTGCTGCAGGCGTTCGTGGAGCTGCCGCAGGTGGCCGAGGTGCTGGCTCACGGCGACACCAAGGCCAGCGTGCGCGTGGAGCACGGGCTGCAGGTGGACCTGCGCGCGGTGGCCCCCGAGAGCTACGGCGCCGCGCTGCAGTACTTCACCGGCTCCAAGGACCACAACGTGCGCCTGCGCGACCGCGCCAAGCGCATGGGCCTCAAGATCAACGAGTACGGCGTGTATCGCGGAGAGAAGCGGGTGGCCGGCGCCACCGAGGAGGAGTGCTACCGGGCGCTGGGCCTCCCGTGGATCCCGCCCGAGATGCGCGAGGACCGCGGCGAGATCGACCTGGCGGAGGCGGGCAAGCTGCCCCGCCTGGTGGAGCTGGGCGACATCCGCGCCGACCTCCACTGCCACACCCGCGCCAGCGACGGCGACCTCACGCTGGAGCAGCTGGCCGACGAGGCCCTCAAGCGCGGCTACCGCTACGCCGCGGTGACCGACCACTCGGTGTCCGCCGGCTACGCCGGCGGGCTGTCCGCGGAGCGGCTCAAGGTCCACCTGCAGGCGGTGCACGCCTTCAACCAGAAGCAGTCCAAGATCCGCCTCCTGGCGGGCACCGAGTCCGACATCCGCACCGACGGCGGCCTGGACTACCCGGACGAGCTGCTGCTGCAGCTGGACTGGGTGGTGGTCTCCATCCACAGCGCCTTCGGGCGCGATCCCACCGGGCGCATGGTGAAGGCCCTGCAGCACCCTGCCACCTGCATGCTGGGGCACCCGTCGGGGCGGCTCATCGGCCAGCGCGACGCCTACGAGGTGGACTGGGAGGCGCTGTTCAAGGCCGCCGCCGCGGCCGGCAAGGCCATCGAGATCAACGCCCACTGGCGCCGCCTCGACCTGGACGACCTGCGCGCCCGGCGCGCCCGGGACCTGGGCGTGGAGGTGGCCATCTGCACCGACATGCACCGCGCCGACGAGTTCGACAACATGCGCTTCGGGGTGGGCGTGGCGCGGCGCGCCTGGCTCACCGCCGCGGACGTGCTGAACGCGCGCCCGTGGGAGGCCTTCGAGAAGTGGCGGACGGCGATGCGGGCGAAGCCCGCCGCGCGCCGCAAACCCCGGAGGAAGACGTAGGGGCGCACGGAGTGCGCCCGCAGCCCGTCCCCAACCAGGAGGAACGGACCATGGCCACGCAGCCGATCCTTTTGCCGGACCTGCCCTACCCCGACACCGCGCTGGAGCCGGTCATCTCCGCCAAGACCCTGAGCTTCCACCACGGCAAGCACCACCGCGCCTACGTGGACAACCTGCACAAGCTGGTGGCCGGCACCGACCTCGCGGGGCTGGAGCTGGAGGCGGTGGTGCGCAAGGCAGCCGGGGCCGCCGACCGGCAGGCGATCTTCAACAACGCCGCCCAGACCTGGAACCACACCTTCTACTGGAAGAGCCTCAAACCGGGCGGCGGCGGGCCGCCGAAGGGCGACCTGACCGGCAAGCTGGACGCGGCCTTCGGCAGCTACGAGAACTTCCGCAAGGAGCTGGCCGCGACCGCCATGGGCCAGTTCGGCAGCGGCTGGGCGTGGCTGGTGCTGGAGGCGGGCAAGCTCAAGGTGGTGAAGACCCCCAACGCCGACCTGCCGCTGGTCCATGGGCAGGTGCCGCTGCTCACGGTGGACGTGTGGGAGCACGCCTACTACCTGGACTACCAGAACCGCCGCGCGGACTACGTGGACGCCGTGATCGACAAGCTCCTGAACTGGGAGTTCGCCGCGGAGAACCTGGCCCGGGGCCGCTGAGCGCGGCCCCCGCCCGCCTGGACGACGGAGAAGCTCATGGTCCCGGGCCCGCCGGCCGGCTGTGGATCGCCTGGCCCAAGAAGGCCTCCGGGAAGGCCACGGATCTGGGCGAGCGCGACGCAGAGGCCTTCGGCCTGGAGCGGGGCGTCGTGGACTGCAAGGTCGCCGCGCTGGACGCCACCTGGTCGGGGGGGTGCTTGGCGCGGCGGGGGGCCCTGGATGGCCGGGTGAGCTGCGGTGGAACACGAACGACCGTGCGCGCTCCGCCAGCGCAGCCTCTGCCGTGACAACGCGTTCTTTGGTCCAGCTCAGTTGAGCAAGAGCAGCTTGCGCGTCCCCCGGTAGCCGGGCGCTTCCATCGCGACGAAGTACACCCCGGTGCCGGAGCGCCGCCCCCCGGAGTCGCGGCCGTCCCAGCCGATGCCGCCGTTCCCCGCCGGACGGACCCCATCCATCAGGACCCTCAGCCGCCGACCGCACACGTCGTAGACCTCCACGCGCACCCTGCCAGCACCGGCCAGCTCCCACGAGACCCACGTCGCGCCGTGCGCCGGGGAGAAGGGATTGGGTGATGGCGCGAGCAGCGCGTTCCGCGAGGGCGCGGGCGGGATGGGTTGAGCCAGGTCCCCGCCGTTCCGGATCAGTGCCGCGCCTCCCGTGTAGATGTCCAGGCGGCCGTCCTGGTCCAAGTCCAGGATCTGCGTCTTGGCCCTGAGGTAGGTCTCCACAAGGAGCGCCGACTCGTCCACAAATCCACCGTCGCCCCACGTGAACAGCCCTCCCCCGCTGCCCGGGTCGGACAGGCCCAGCAGCACGTCCGGCCGATCGCCTCCCAACAAAGAGCCGGTGGTCACGGAGAACGCCGGTGGCAGGCGGCGCGGTGGCGACGGTTCCGCGAAGTGGACCCCGTCCAGGTTGCGGTAGAGGCTCGTCGAGTCCGTGTACAGTGCGCGCGCCAGCACGATGTCCGGACGTCCGTCACCGTCAATGTCCGCGATCGACGCGTCGCGGGCGTAGAGCGTGCCCCAGTCGCCGGGGGCCAGGACGAACTTGCCGTCGCTCGCGTTCAGGTAGAGCTTCGAGGGCGCCCCCCAGTTCGCGAAGAAGAGGTCCGGCCGGCCGTCGCCATTCACGTCCCCCGCCGCAATCCTCTCGGTCTGGTCGGGATCATTGATGCCCGAGCCCGCCGTTACGTCCGTGAAGTGCCCGTGGCCGTCGTTGTGCAGCAGCACTTCCTGCCCCTGCCGCGCGAAGATCAGGTCCGGCGCGCCATCGCCGTTCATGTCGAAGATGGTCACCGTGCCGAAGGCATGGAAACCCGTGAGCCCGGCTGACTGGGACCGGTCGTCAAATCCGCCCACCCCGTCGCCCCGCAGGAACACCGGCGGCGCATCCCAGTACAGCAGCATCAAGTCCATCACGCCGTCGCGGTCGAAATCCTCCGCCACGGCATCGTACGGATAGGGCGCCAGAGCCGCAGAGATCCGGTCTGTGACATCGTGATAGGACCCGTCCGGGCCCCGGCGCCAGAGCTTCGGGTGGTAGTCCAGTTGGATGATGTCCGGGCGTCCGTCTCCGTACGCGTCCAGGGCGACGCTTCCCACGCCGGCCCACCCCGGGTAGCAACCAGGCGAAGTGCCCGAGGGAGCCGCGCGGAAGATGGGCAGCGCCTCCGAGCGGATCAGCACCGACGAGGTGTCGTCGTCCGCGAACGCGTCGTCCAGCGGGCGCCCATCCGAGGCGAGGAGCTGGAATTCCAGGCGCATCGCGCCCGCCGCGGCCGGCGTGAGCGCGTCGAACCGCAGCTCCACCGAAGAATCCGCCGGCAGCGCCGCCACGGAGCGCACCGAGGCGTAGGGCGGGGCCGACTCCCCCACAGGCCTCAGGTGCGCCTCGAAGCTGGCTCGCGCGTCTCCGAAGTTGTGCACCTCGATCACCGGCACCGTCGCCACCCCCTGCTGCACCACGGTGCGCGGCCAGACTACACGCTCCACCCCGACGTCGGGCGGCGCGGGGGGCCGGTCGAACGCCACCACGAACCACTCCGCGGTCCTCGGGTCACTCATGCCCACCGTGTAGAAGTGATCCATGACCACGACCTCGTACGGCCCCTTCGCCGCGAGCGCGGCCATCACCTTCGTATGAAGGGCCGCGGCGATCGCGGAATCCGCCCGTTCCTTCGGGCTGCAGAACAGACTGAGATAGCAGGCCGAGTTCGGGGCGCGGGACACCTCCCCGGGCTCGAAGGTGGACTGGAACATCGAGTCCGGAGGAAACTCGCAGCCCCCCCGCCCCGACCAAACCGTCGAGGCATTCAGCACCTCGCGGCCCGTCAGGCGGCTGACGAGTCGCGTGTAGCCGAAGTCGTTCGCCGGCTCATGTGCGTAGAAGACGTCCCCGAAACCCCAATAGCCGGTCGGCGCGAGCGACTTTCGAAGCGGTTGGGACAGAGCGCAGTGGGTCTTGAGAGCCAGAGTCTGGTAGTCGAGACGAACGATGACGAAGTCCACATCGGGCGCCGCCGTTGCCGGGCGGGCCACGGTCGGCGCGAGAAGGCCAAGGGAGAGGGTAGCCAGACGAATGAAGATGTGCCGGCGCATGCGACCTCCGCGCGGGACGGAGTCTGCCTGGCCCGCGGGCTCCGCGTAGGCGGAGAGCGGGAGCCTACGGCTTCAGCCCCAGCGGGGATGGCTGGGGAAGGTCCCGGCCGGAGCCACAAGGAGGGTCCGAACTGATTCGAGCCTCGCACCAAGAAGGACGGGACGCAACAGCGAAGTCGGGAGGGGGAATGGGGGATCATCATGTCAGATTGATCTGCCCCCGACGTGGGCCCGGAACGCCACTCCCCCGCCGGCCCGCCGCCCCAGCGACAGGAGCCCGCTCTACCTACCTCCCGAAGCTCACGCGGAGGATCGGGCTCTCCGCCGCGTTCGTCCAGTCCGTGCCGTCGTAGCGCTCGCTGACCACGCCGCTGCGCGTGACCTCGTACTTGAGCCGCACCACGCAGTTGCGGGCGTTGGGGCCGTGCAGCCCGAAGTCGACCAGGTTGCTGCGCGGCATGCTGGCCGTGAGGGGCACGTTCTGGAGAGTCATTTCCGTCACGTCCGTGTGCGGGTACGGGCTGGAGCCCGTGTAGGTGAAGACTTCCCTCGCGTTCAGGGTCAGGATGGTCTTGCCGTCCGCGGACACCGTGCCCGAGACGGAAGTGCTGTCTGTCTGGTAAGGAATCGCCACGGTCGACAAGTACGCGAATGACGTCCCGGTCCAGGTCAGCTTCCAGGTCGGACAATGCCCGAGGATGTCGATCGTCTTGTCCTTGTACTCGTCGTGCGGCGCGGGGGTGGGGTAGTACATCTGCATCATCGCGCGCATGCCCACGTCCTCGAGGCAGTCCATCTTGTGCAGCGTCTTCAGCACGTCCTCGATCACCGAGAAACCCCCGTAGCTCCAGGAGCTCCCGTTCCCCAGCACCAGCTTGACCTGCTCCAGCCCGTAGGACTCGCTGGTGGGGTCCGGCACGACCACCTCGACCTGCGTGTCCGACCACGACACGACCGTCGCCGTGTCCACGTAGCCGAACACCACGACGGAGTGACCCTGCTCGTACCCGAACTGCTGCCCGACGATCGAGACGATCTCCCCCGCCTTCGCGGAGTCCGGGTTGGTGTCCGTGATCTTCGGCCCGGTGGTGAGCCAGCTGCTGCTGGCCTCCGCGCCGCCCACCTTCACCGTCGCGTCCCCGCCCCTGAACGGCTCCGGCACGGTGGCCACGATCTCGGTGTCCGACCACGAGACGATGCTCCTGGCCGGGTAGGTGCCGAAGTTCACCGTGCTCGTCCCCTGCGCGGGGCCGAAGTTCCTGCCGTAGATGTACACCGGCATCGCGTAGGACACCTGCTCCGGGTACACCGAGGTGACCTGCAGGGTGCTGTGGATCCCGGCGGTCGCAGTGGCGGTCCCCAGCTTGCTCGAGGTCGCGGTGTTGAACACGTCCAGGGTGATGGTGTAGTCGCCGTCGGTGGTGTAAGTGTGGTACGCCACCGAGTCGTTGGTCGCGATGAACTTCTCCGTCCGGTCTCCGAAGTCCCACTCGTACCGGACGCTCGGCGGCCGGCCCAATGCGACACCGCCCCAGACGTACTGCCGGTTCCGGGCGCCGGTCATGTTCGCGGGCACGATCCGCAGGGTGACCGACGAGGGAATGAAGTCGATCCACCGGAAGTCGCTCCACAGGTAGCTCGAGGGGAAGCCCGGGGCTCCGGGCACCTCGCCGTAGATGCAGAAGCCGATGACGTTGTCCCCCGGGGAGAGGTGGATCGTGTCGCGGTCGGTGAGCGTCCACGGCTTTGCCGGGGGGGGCAGGACCCGGGCTCCGGTCCGGTCGAATGCGGTGAAGTAGATCCTGCCGGGCTCGCTCCACGTGGCCGACACGATCACGGCGTCCCCGGGCGCGTGGTAGACGTCCCCCAGCAGGTCGAGGGTGGAGCCCTGCTTCACCCACAACTCGTACGGCGGGAAGCCCGGGTTCTGCCCGTTCTCGACCACGTCGTGCCACAGCTCGCCGATCCGGTTCCAGCTGATGTAGGTGGTCTTGGAGGTCACCGTGATCTTGGTGAAGTTCATCCCCGGGGCCCCGGCGTTCAGGCCCGAGAAGTACGGGTCGAAGGTGGTGCCGTTGAACGTCACCCGGCGCGTCCGGTCGCCGGGGAAGTTCGGGTCGGCCACGTAAATGCTCCGGCCCACGACGTCCACCGTGTAGGCGGTCAGGTCGTGGCCCGCGGGCTGGCCGGTCGCGTCCAGCCCGTAGGCGCCGAGGCACAGGGGTTCGTGGAAGAAGTGCATCGAGGTGACCAGGGTGCACCAGGTCCACTCGTCCTGCAGCCCCACGAGATGCTCGTACACCAGGGCCGTGATGGACCCCCAATTGAAGTCCGCCTGCACCGCGGAGGCCACGCGGTAGCCGAGCGGGTTGTCCTGCCACAGCCGTTCGGGGGTGGCGTTCACCACGTCGTACAGGTGGTAGAGGCCCGGGGCGCTCAGCTTGCGCTTCTTCTCGTAGTAGTACCAAAGGGAGGTGGCGTTCTGCCCGGCGCACATCCCCATCCGGGCGGGGACGAGGTAGGAGCCGTTGTTGACGAACTCCCAGTCGTCCACCGCGGGCATGTAGCCCGTCCGGATCTGCGGCTCGACGCTGGCGATGGCCCGGACCATGTCCTCGTCCGTCACGACGACGACCAATCGCGCGCAGCGGGCGATGACCCCGCCCGGGAGGGCGCCCTTCATGGACGCCACGCCGGCCGAGACCCCGCCCACGTCGAAGTGCCGGGTGGCGACGGTCACGCTGTGCCGGTCGAAGGCGAGCGCCGGGACCGGCTCGAGCGTCCCGGCCGCGTCGTCGTAGAAGAACGCGACCGGATACGCGGACCCAGGGAGGGAGATCGGAACGGTCATGGTCATGATCGAGTCGGCGTAGCCCCCGCCGTTGGCGACGGTGATGAGGGGCGAGATGGGCCGGAAGAACTGTCCGAAGCGGTGGGCGGTGACCCTGGCATAGGACACGCTGAAGGTCCGCGCGCCGGCGAACGCGCCGGGCGGCACCTTGATCTCGAGCCCGTTGATGACGCTGTCCGCCGACGTGACGTGCACCGTGCCGCCGGCCGGAGAGACGGCCTGGGTGGCGACGGTCACCGGGGCGCCGGTCACGAGGTTCATCGCCGGGGGGCCGGGCGCGGTCGGGGACTTCGAGCAGCCGGCCAGGAACAGCAGCGGGGCGCACGCGAGAAACAGTGCGCGAAGGCGGGACGGGGTGCACATGACCGTCTCCTCCCCTGGAACGGAAGAGCGTATGTGCATCGCCTGCGCGGTGGGTACCGGGGCGCGACGGGTCGCCCGACGCGGCGGCTGCCGACCCGCCCGCCTGTCCGTACCCCTTCGGACCGAGGGGGCGCGCGGCCGATGTCGCCACCAAGTGTGCGCTCCGCGGGGAGATGTTGATAGTGATATTTCGTCGCGGAATCGGCACGTGGCCGGGGCGGGCTCCTACAAGTAGATCATCCTCGGCCGGCGGCGCTTGGGCAGGACCGTCGCCAGGAGCAACCCCAGCAGGAAGCCCCCCACGTGGGCCCAGAACGCCACGCCCCCGCCGGCCCACCGCCCCAGCGAGAGGAACCCGTTGAAGAACTGCATCAGGAACCAGAGTCCCAGCACGACCTGCGCGGGCAGCTCCATCAGCTGCAGGAACAGGAAGATCGGCACCAGGGTGAGCACCCGGGAGCGCGGGAAGAGGTAGATGTAGGCGCCCAGCACGCCGGCCACGGCGCCGCTGGCCCCTACCACGGTGGTGAGGGCGCCGTGCGGCTGGAACGCGAAGGTGATCCAGCAATGGGCCAGCGACGCCCCCACGCCGCACACCAGGTAGAAGAGCAGGAACGGCACGTGGCCCAGGGCGTCCTCGACGTTGTCCCCGAAGATCCACAGGTAGAGCATGTTCCCGCCCACGTGCCACCACCCGGCGTGCAGGAACATGGAGGTCAGGAACGGCAGATAGACCGGCGGAAGCGACACCACCAGCTCCCCGCCCATCGGCTGGTACTCGATGAGCGCCTGGAGGTACGCCTGCGGGTGGAAGGCGCGCAGCGGGATGAGCCCGAAGTAGGCCACCACCTCGCGCATGCCGGAGGGGCCCAGGGCGAACTCCATCAGGAACACCAGCACGTTGAGCCCGATGAGCCCCCAGGTGACGTAGGGCGTGGTGGTGCGCGGGTTGGTGTCGCGCAGCGGGATCATGGCCCTCCCTCCGGGTCTACCTCGAAGGGCGCGGTGAACACAGTGTCGCCCAGCCCCAGGGTGGTGTCGGGCAGCTCCGCCTCCGGGTGGGCCTGCGGGCAGACCCGGCTGGGCGCGGAGCCGAGCACGAACGCGGTGCGGATCACGCTCGGGCAGTGCGGGTTGGCCAGCAGGCCGTCGTACGCGTCGATGGTGGCGTTCTCCAGCTCGTCGGGGTGGGCCGGGAAGTCGGTCGGCGGGAAGTCCCGCAGCAGCTCGGCCATCACCCGCGCCCACACCGGCACCGCGGCCTGCGAGCCGCTCCGCTGCAGGCTGCGCGGCTGATCGTAGCCCAGCCACACGCCGGCCGCGATCTCCGGGGTGGCGCCGATGAACCAGGCGTCGTTCTCGTCGTTGGTGGTGCCGGTCTTGCCGATCACCGGGCGCCGGAAGCCGAAGGCGCCCCGGAGGCTGAACGCGGTGCCGAAGTTCACCACCCCCCGCAGCTGCTCCACCATCAGGTGCGCCGCCAGCGGCGAGATCACCTGGTTCTCCGGCGGCGCGGGCTGGTACAGGATCTTGCCGTTGCCGTCCACCGCCACGTGGATGGGGTTGAGCGGGGTGCGCCGGCCGTCGGAGCCGATGGCGGTGAGCACCCCCAAGAGCTGCACCAGCGTGACCTCGTTGGTGCCCAGGCCGATGCTGGCGACCGCCTTCATGCCGGGCAGCCCGAAGCGCGCCGCGTAGTCGGCCACCCGCCGCGCCCCGACCCGCTCCACCAGGTTGGCGGTGGCCACGTTCAGGGACTTGGCCAGCGCCTTGGCCAGCGTGACCGAGGGGTGGTACTCACCCTCGTAGTTGCGCGGGCGCCAGGGCGCCTCGGGGGCCGGAAAGTCGCGCTGCACGTCGGGCACGGTGGTGGCGGGCGTGTACGGGCTGTGCCCGGCGTTCTCGTCGTAGGCCGAGGCGTACACCACCGGCTTGAACGCCGAGCCCGGCTGCCGGTGGGACTGGTAGGCGCGGTTGAAGCTGCTCTCGGAGTGGTCCCGGCCGCCCACCAGCGCCCGCACCGCGCCGGTGTGCAGGTCCGCGGCGCAGAACGCGCCCTGCAGGTCGCCGGACTCGCCGTCCAGGCTCCGGATCCCGTCCAGGAGCTCGCCCTCGGCGCGCTCCTGCCAGGCCGGGTCCAGCGTGGTGAACACCCGCAGCCCGCGGGTCTCCAGGGGCGGGTCCGGCAGCACCGCCGCCAGGAAGTCGTGCGCGTAGTCGGTGAAGTAGCCGAAGCGCGCCGGCGGCGGATCGCCGGGGTTCACCCGGAGCGGGACGGCCTTGGCCGCCTCGGCGGCCGCCCGGCTGATGAAACCCTCGCCGGCCATGATGTCCAGCACCACGTCGCGGCGCTCGCGCGCCAGCTCCGGGCGGCGCACCGGCGAGAAGGCGTTGGGCGCGGGGATCACCGCCGCCAGCGTGGCGGCCTCCGGCAGGCTCAGGCGGCTGACCGGCTTGCTGAAGTAGAAGCGGGCGGCCTCCTCCACCCCGGCGATCCCGGAACTCCCGCGCTGGCCCAGGTACACCGAGTTCAGGTACAGCTCCAGGATCCGCTGCTTGGACAGCCGCAGCTCCAGGGCCATCGCCAGCAGCGCCTCGCGGGCCTTGCGCTCCACGGTGCGCCGGCGGCTCAGGAACAGGTTGCGGGCCAGCTGCTGGGTCAGGGTGCTGCCGCCCTGGCGCACGCCGCGGCCGCGCACGTCGTGGAACATCGCGCGCAGGATGCCCCGCGGGTCGAAGCCGATGTGGTGGTAGAAGCGGCGGTCCTCGGAGGCCACCACCGCGTCGCGCAGCACCTGGGGCACCGAGTCCAGCGGCACGTAGGTGCGCTCCTCGCGCCAGTCCCCGGCCCACTCCCCGACCAGCACCGGCTCCAGCCGCGCCGGCAGCGCCGAGCGCGCGCTCCGGCGCACCTCCGCCAGGCGGCCCGCGCGCAGGCTCAGCTCCACCTCCTCGCCCGGGGCGCGGCCGTCGGGGTAGTCGAACCCGCGCAGGTGGACCCGCCACTCGCCGCCGTCGCCGGTGTACTCGCCGGGCGCCAGCTCCTCGTGGTTCACCCAGGCGTAGCCGCGCGAGTCCAGCTCCGCTTCCAGATACGAGGGCGGCAGCAGCCGGCCGGGGGTGAGGTCCAGCCAGTCGGAGTAGACCTTGCTGGGGAACGACCACCCGGGGCCGGTGTGGCGGAAGCCGCGGATGGCGGAGACCCGCAGGGCGAACGGGATGTACATGCCCAGCAGCCCGAACACCAGGAGGGCCAGGATCCCGACGCCCCAGGCGCGGCGTCCCCGCAGCCAGGCGGGCCGGCGCGGCCGGCCGGAGGAGGCTTTTTCGATGGGCTAGCCCTCCTCCTCGTATTTCTCCTTGAGCGCCGCCACCACGCCGGGGTCGGCGAGCGTCGTGGTGTCCCCCATCACCCGGCCCTCGGCGATGTCCTTCAGCAGCCGGCGCATGATCTTGCCGGAGCGGGTCTTGGGCAGGTCGCCGGCGAACAGCAGCTCCTCGGGCCGGGCCAGCGCGCCGATGCGCTTGGTGACGTGGGCCTTGAGTTCGTCGGCCAGCTCGCCGCCGGGCAGGCAGCCGTCCTTGAGGGTCACGAACGCCACGATGGCCTGGCCCTTCAGCTCGTGGGCCCGCCCGATCACCGCCGCCTCGGCCACGCAGTGGTGGTCCACCAGCGCGCTCTCCACCTCGGCGGTGCCGATGCGGTGGCCGGCCACGTTCATGACGTCGTCCACCCGGCCCATGAGCCAGAAGTAGCCGTCCTCGTCGCGGTGCGCCCCGTCGCCCGGGAAGTAGATGCCGTTGCCCCAGCGGCTCCAGTACTGCTCCCGGTAGCGCTCCGGGTCGCCGTAGATTCCGCGCAGCATCGCCGGCCAGGGGCGGGTGATGGCCAGGTAGCCGCCGCCCACCTCCACCGTGCCGCCGCGCTCGTCCAGCACCGTCGCGGCGATGCCCGGCAGCGGCCGGGTGGCCGAGCCGGGCTTGCAGGTGGTCACCCCCGGCAGGGGCGAGATCATGATCATGCCGGTCTCGGTCTGCCACCAGGTGTCCACCACCGGGCAGCGGCCGCCGCCCACGTGGTGGTGGTACCACACCCACGCCTCCGGGTTGATCGGCTCGCCCACCGAGCCCAGCAGCCGGAGCGAGGACAGGTCGTGCCGCTCCACGAACTCCGGCCCCCACCGCATGAACGCACGGATGGCGGTGGGCGCGGTGTAGAACACGCTGATGCCGTACTTCTCGATCAGCGCCCAGAAGCGGTCCTTGTCGGGCCAGTCGGGCGCGCCCTCGTACAGGAACACGGTGGCCCCGTTGCTGAGCGGCCCGTACACCACGTAGCTGTGGCCGGTGACCCAGCCCACGTCGGCGGTGCACCAGTAGCGGTCGTTCTCCTGCAGGTCGAACACCCAGCGGGTGGTGGCGTGCACCCCGGTGAGGTAGCCGCCGGTGGTGTGCACGATGCCCTTGGGCCGCCCGGTGGTGCCGGAGGTGTACAGCACGTACAGCATGTCCTCGCTGTCCATGGGCTCGGGCGGGCACACCGCGCTCATGTCGGCCATCAGCCGGTGCCACCAGTGGTCGCGGCCCTCCTGCACGTGGATCGGGAAGTCGCCGCGCTTGTACAGGATCACGTCGGTGACGCTGGGGCAGTGGCGGAGGGCCTCGTCCACGGTGCGCTTGAGCGGCACCAGGTTGCCCCGGCGGTAGCCGCCGTCGGCGGTGATCACCAGCCGGGCCTGCTGGTCGTTGATGCGGTCGCGCAGCGCCTCGGCGCTGAAGCCCGCGAACACCACGCTATGCACCGCGCCGATCCGGGCGCACGCCAGCATGGCGATCACCAGCTCCGGGATCAGCGGCATGTACAGGGTGACCCGGTCCCCGCGCCGCACCCCCAGCTGCCGGAGCATGTTGCCGGCCTTGCCCACCTCCCGCCACAGGTCGTGGTAGGTGAGGATGCGCTCCTCGCCCGGCTCGCCCTCCCAGATGAGGGCGGCCTTGTTGCGCCGGGTGGCCAGATGGCGGTCCAGGCAGTTGACGCTCGCGTTGAGCTGGCCGCCCAGGAACCAGCGCGCCCGCGGCGGCTGCCAGTCGAGCACCCGGGTCCACGGCTCGATCCACTCCAGCTCCGAGGCGCACCGGGCCCAGAAGGCCTCGGGGTCGCGCTCGGCCTGCTCGTACAGGGACTCGTCGGCCACCACCGCGCGCCGGCTGAACTCGGGCGGCGGGGAGAAGTGGCGCCCTTCCTTGAGCAGGACTTCGATGGGATCGGGCTGGCTCATGGTCTTGCCTCCAGGGGAGTGGTTCGCGCGGCCGCTACGCCTCGCCCTTCTCTTCCAGGAACCTCTGGGCGTCCAGCGCGGCCATGCAGCCGGTGCCCGCCGCGGTGACCGCCTGGCGGTACACGTGATCGGCCACGTCGCCGGCGGCGAACACGCCCTCGACGCTGGTGTGCGTGCCCCGGACCTCGAGGTAGCCCGAGGGGTCCATCGCCAGCTGCCCGCGGAAGAGCTGGGTGTTGGGCTCGTGCCCGATGGCCACGAACAGGCCGTCGCACTCCAGGCTGCGGGTGGTGCCGTCGGCCAGGTTGCGCAGCCGCACGGCGGTCACCTTGCCGGCGGCCACGTCGTGGACCTCGTCCACGGTGGAGTTCCACACGAACTGGATCTTGGGGTTCCGGCGCGCGCGCTCCTGCATCATGGGCGAGGCGCGCAGCTGGTCGCGGCGGTGCACCACCGTGACCTGGGTCGCGAAGCGGGTGAGGAAGGTGGCCTCCTCCATGGCGGTGTCCCCGCCGCCGACCACCACCACCCGCTGGTTCCGGAAGAAGAACCCGTCGCAGGTGGCGCACGCGGACACGCCCTTGCCCACCAGCTGCTGCTCGGACGGCAGGCCCAGCCAGCGGGCCGAGGCGCCGGTGGCCGCCACCAGCGCGCGCGCCCGCAGCGTGCGCTCCCCGGCACGCACCGCGAAGGGCCGCGTGGAGAGGTCCACCGACTCGGCCGCGGCGGCCAGGAACTCCACCCCCAGGCGCTCCGCCTGCCGGTGCATGCCGGCCATGAGGTCGGGGCCCGGCACCGGCTCGGGGAACCCCGGGAAGTTCTCCACGTCGCTGGTGATGGTGAGCTGGCCCCCCGGCTGGACGCCCTCCAGCACCAGCGGCGCCAGGTTGGCGCGCGCCGCGTAGATGGCCGCGGTGAGCCCGGCCGAGCCCGAACCCAGGATCAGGATGTTCCTCACGTCCGACATGCACTCTCCCCCGCAATCACCAAATTCTATTGAAGTTACGAAATCGCCGTCCAGGCCGGCTCGGCCCCCTCCGACCCCCGCCGCGGGGCCCCGGATGGTATACTGGGGGCGGTCGAGCACCGGCCCGCCGCGCGCCCCATCCTATAGATTGGAGGCCGCACCGGTCACGGAGATTCGAATGCCCGTATTGCAGCAGATTCCCCTGCCTGAGGACATCCTGGCCCGGCCCGCCGCGGCCACGCTGGAGCGCATCGGCGAGAT
>DATKKS010000284.1:0-2863 GCA_035542815.1 Saccharimonadales bacterium (SeqCode)
TCCGCCCGCCGCCCGCCCTCGTCCCGCCCGTCCCAGCTCAACACCTGCTCGCCCTGCGCCAGCACCCCGCGGAACACCGTCCGCACCTGCCGCCCGTCCACCGAGTAGATCCTCAGGTCCGAGACCGGGCTGCCCACGACCTCCACCGCGAAGGCGGCCGAGCCGCCCGCCGGGTTGCGCAGCACCCGCAGCGGACGGGCCGCGGTGGCCCGGTCGTCCACGCCGACGGACGGCGGGGTCCCGGGGTTGATGAGCGTGTCGCTGAAGGCGCCCGCACCGTACCCGCCGCTGATCACCGTCCGGCCCTGCCCCTCCCACACCGCGTTGATGGTGATCCGCCCGTGGGCGATCTTGTCCCAGGTGGGGTTGGGCGAGGCCCCGCTGGTGCTGCCGCGCTCGGTCCAGTAGGTCTTCACGCTGTGGTTGTGCAGCCGGGTCATGGTGGAGCTGCCGGGGAAGCTGTAGGGATTGTTGTCGCCCATCGAGATGATGGCCGCCTGGGGCGCGACATTGCTGAGCCAGGTGTCGTTGCTGGAGTAGTTGGAGCTGTGGTGGTGCACCTTGTAGATCAGCACCGTGTCCACTTCCGGGCTGAACGGGGTCTCGTCGTTGTGCCGGTCGCTGGCCGAGAAGCCGTCCAGGTCTCCGCCGAACGACTCGTGGAAGTTGCCGTAGTCCAGCCGCAGCATCACGCTCTTGGAGTTCTCGAAGTTGTCGTCGCCGGTGGTGTCGATGTCGACGCAGGTGAGGGTGACCGGATGCGCGTAGGTCGAGTCGAGCGTGAACACCCGCCCCTTGGTCAGCTTGTGGCGGCGGCCGCCCAGAGCGTTCACGTAGTTGGTGTAGGTGGCGGTGCCGTAGGAGCCCGCGCGGTCCCAGCCCTGGCCGAAGTGGACCACGTTGTCGATGCTGGAAAAGCACCCGATGTGGTCGGAGTGGTAGTGGCTGGCGAAATGGTAGTCAACGTGGGTGATGCCCAGGGTGTCCAGCTGCGCCAGGATCTTGGAGCAGGCGAACGAGGGGTTGGTCGCGCCGCCGTCGTCGATCATCACCACCTGCCCGAGCTGCGGGCTGATGATGACCGCCCCGTCCCCCTGACCCACGTCCAGGTGGATGATCTGGAGCTTGCCGTTGGGGGTCACCGCTCCGGCCGGGACCGCCAGGAGCAGCAGGACCGAGGCTATCAATGCGCCGCAGCGGCACAGGCGCAGGAGGTTCATTCGGACTCCCTGGGGCCAAAAGCCCCCATGACCGGGCCCCACCCCACCTTGGGGGGTGCCTACTTCTATATACAGTCTACACCATCCCGTACCGCTTATCAACGCTTCTGACAACGATTTGTGCGCTTCGGCGCGCCTCTTGCCCATCCCTGCCCGCCCCAAGCGGTTGCGGAAACGCCCCGGTAGCCCCGCCCGAAACGGCCGCGGCCACCCCCGGAAGGGAGTGGCCGCCCTCCGCTGTCCGCTGACCTCGCCCGGCCCGGACCCCACCGGGCCTCACCGCACCAGCACGAAACTCACCGTCTCGGCCCGCCCCCGGGCCAGGAAGCGCGCGAAGTACATCCCCGAGTCCGCCCGCCGCCCGCCCTCGTCCCGCCCGTCCCAGCTCAACACCTGCTCGCCCTGCGCCAGCACCCCGCGGAACACCGTCCGCACCTGCCGCCCGTCCACCGAGTAGATCCTCAGGTCCGAGACCGGGCTGCCCACCACCTCCACCGCGAAGGCGGCCGAGCCGCCCGCCGGGTTGCGCAGCACCCGCAGCGGCCGGGCCGCGGTGGCCCGGTCGTCCACGCCCACCGGCACCGGGAGGCCCGGGTTGGTGAAGGTGTCGCTGAAGGCGCTCGCGCCGGAGCCGCCGCTGATCACCACCTTGCCCCCGCCGTCCCACGGGGCGCTGATGGTGATCGGGCCGCCGGCCACCTTGTCCTGGCCCGCCACCGGGCTCACCCCCGTGCCCAGCTCGGTCCAGTAGGTCTTCACGCCGTGGTTGTGCAGGCGGGTCATGGTGGCCAGGGTCGGGAAGTAGTACGGGTTCCCGTTTCCCAGCGAGATGATCCCCGCCTTGGGCGCGGTGGCGTTCAGCCAGGCGTCGCTGGAGGAGTACGCCGAGCTGTGGTGGTGCACCTTGTACACCAGCACCGTGTCCACCTCGGCGCCGTACTCGGTCTCGTAGCCGTAGTCGGGCGAGCCGTCCGCCGGCAGGTCCCCGCCGAAGGACTCGTGGAAGTTGCCGTAGTCCAGCCGCAGCATCACGCTGTTGAGGTTCTCGTCGCTCTTGTTGTGGCTGTGGTAGTCCACCACCGTGAGGGTGACCGGGTGGGCCAGGGTCGAGTCCAGCGTGAACACGCGGCCCTTGCCGGTGCCCAGCGAGTCGGCGATGACGTGCCGCCGGCCGCCCAGCGAGTTCTTGTAGCGGGTCACCGCGCTGCTCACGTACGGCCCGTTGTCGTCCCACCCCTGGCCGAAGTGGACCACCTTGTCCACCGAGTCGAAGCACCCGATGTGGTCGGCGTGCATGTGGCTGGCGAAGTGGTAGTCCACGTGGGTCACCCCCAGCGCGGCGAGCTGGGACAGGATCTTCGCGCACGGCGTGACCGGGTAGACCGCGCCGCCGTCGTCGATCATCACCACCTGCCCGCCGGGGGTGAGGATCACCGCGCCGTCACCCTGGCCCACGTCCAGGTGGATGATCCGCAGCTTGGGCTCGGAGGCGGCGGCCCGGAGCGGGACCGCCAGGAACGTCAGGGCGCACAGCAGGGGCAGGCCGGCGCGCAGTGGGCGCAGGGGGTGCATGAGGACTCCTCGGCAAGATGGGTGGCCCTGGGGCGCTGGCCGGGCTCGAACGGGGGATTCATGACCAGTTT
>DATKKS010000285.1:0-33552 GCA_035542815.1 Saccharimonadales bacterium (SeqCode)
AGGGAGGCGGAGCAGGCGCGCGGCATGGCCGAGCAGGAGCGCGGCCTGGCCGAGCAGCGCCGGGCCGAGGCGGAGTCGCAGCGGGTGGTGGCGGTGCGCGAGCGCTCGGTGGCGGCCGAGCAGCGCCGCGCGGCCGAGGCCAGCAGCGAGCTGACGATCGCGCCCGCCATCAGCACCACGAACGTCGCGGTGATGCCCGCCACCAGCGCGCGGTTGCGCCCCGCGAACTTGCGCAGCTGGTAGACCGTGCTCGGCGGCCGCGCCAGGATCGGCTGGGACGCCAGGTAGCGCTCGACGTCCTCGTACATCGCCGCCGCCGTCGCGTAGCGGCGATCCGCGTCCTTCTCGAGCGCCTTGCCGACGATCGTCTCGATGTCGGGGTCGAGCCGGCGTGTGCCGCTCAGGGACGAGCGCAGGGAGCGGGGCGGCTCCTCGCAGATGATGCGCACCGCCTCGATGAGCGAGCCTCGGCTCACGTCGTAGGGGCGTGCGCCGGAGAGCATCTCGTAGAGCAGCACGCCCAACGCGTAGACGTCGGTACGCACGTCGATGGCCTCGGCGTGCCCGCGCGCCTGCTCGGGCGCCATGTACGGCAGCGTGCCCTTGATCACCCCGACCTCGGTCATCTGCGTCGCCTGCACGTCGCCTTCGGTGATGCGGGCGAGGCCGAAGTCCAGGATCTTCACGTCCGGCAGGCGCACGCCGGAGAGCGTCGCGGCGCCGGCGCTGCTGCCGGCCTCACGCGAGATGACGATGTTGGACGGCTTCAGATCGCGGTGGATGACGCCGCGCAGGTGCGCGTAGTGCACGGCCTCGGCGATGCGCCGGAACAGCGCCAGACGGAAGCGCACCTCCTCGGGGCTCGTCGCCCGCCCACGCTTCGCCAGGTAGACGTCCAGGTTGTCGCCCTGGACCAGCTCCATGGCGAAGAAGTGCTGGCCGTCCTCGGTGCGCCCGGACTCGTAGATGGCGCCGATGTTGGGGTGGCGCAGGCGGGCCAGGGTCTCCGCCTCGCGGCGGAACATGCGCACCGTGGCCTCGTCCACGAAGTGCCCGCCGCGGACCACCTTGAGGGCCACCAGCCGCCGCGGGTTCTGCTGCTCGGCCTCGTACACGATGCCCATCCCGCCCTCGCCCAGCACGCGCAGGATGCGGTACCCGCCGATGGCGGTGGGCGCCGGCCCGCTGGGGCCGGGGCGGCTGCCGCCGCCGCCGCTGGAGATGGTGCGCGCGACGCTCGAGGACAGCGTGACATCCAGCTCCGGGGCGGGCTTCTCCGGGCCCTGGTTTCCTGGGGGCGCGCCGCCCGGGTCGCGGCGCGGAAGATCGTCGTGGTCAGGCACAGTGCCCTCCGGGGGGCTGGGGCCGGGGGTGGCGCGCCCGAGAGGGGCGCGATTGGATGATCCCAGTGTATCAGGAACGGGCTGGCCGGGGAGCCGGGCGCCCGCGGCAGGGCTGCCCGGGCGCCTTCCAAGGGCCCGCGTGGCGGGTGGGCAGGCTCGGCTGCCCAGGCCCGCGGGCCGGACCGGCGGCCGCACCTCTAGTGGGATGCGGCCGGACCGGGAAAGGCTCGTCCCGGGCCGGCCGCCACGGCCGGGCTAGCCCGGGCGCCGGGTCCAGCGCCGCACGCCGAAGACCCCGCCCAGCACCAGCAGCACCATCAGCGGGCCGGTCCACAGCATGAACGCGGTGCGGCGCTCGACCGCGCGCTCGCTGCGCAGGCGCTCGGCGTCGCTCCGGATCGCGGCCAGGTGGCCCAGCACGTCGGCGTACCCGTACCACCAGGCGTAGTCCGGGCTCATGTGGAAGGCGCCCTTGTAGCTCTTGAGCGCCGAGAAGAAGAACATGTCGAAGTATTCGCGTTCCACCGGGGTCACGTCGTAGTAGAGGCTGGTCGGCGAGTGCTGGGCCTCGGTGCCGGGCAGCTCGATGGCGGTGAAGCGCGGGCCCTGGAGCAGCCCGGCGGAGACCTGCGCGTGGCTGGGGCGGATCAGCTGGTCGTGGTAGAGGCCGGCGAGGATGTCGCGCGCCTCCACCACCAGGGCGTCGCCGGCCAGCTTGTGCGCGTCCGCGGAGCGCAGGTACTCGCGCGCCCGGTCCTCCGAGTGGCAGGTCATGCACACGCGGACCATCTCGTTGCGCTTCTCAGCGTTCCCCGGCTCCACCACCAGGTCCTTGAGCTGGCCGGTGGCGGCCTGCACCCCCATGCCCCAGATGATCTTGCGGGTCATGGAGTGGCGGGTGTGGCGGGCGCCGGTGCTGTCCACGTACAGCATGTGGCAGTAGGCGCAGGTGGGGGTCTCGTAGCGGGCCTGCGCCAGCGGCACGGTCCAGTCCCACTTGGCGCCGCGCGCCGCGTAGATGGAGCCGTGCTTGGAACTCATGTAGGCCTCGAAGTTGGGGTGATCGGGGCCCATGTGGCAGGTGTAGCAGGCCTCGGGCTTGCGGGCCTCCTCCAGGCTGAACGCGTGCCGGGTGTGGCAGGCGACGCACCCGTTGCGGTACGGGAGGCTGCTGGTGTCCACATACTTCCGGTCGCGGGCGCTCCAGTACCGGTCGTCGGTCGCGCCGGCCTGGGAGTGGCACACGTCGCAGCCCATCTCCATCACCTTGCGCGGCATCTCCTTGTAGTGCGGCACCCCGATGTTGCGGTCCCAGTTGATGCCCATCTTCCCGGGGCCGGGGCCGTAAGAGTGCCCGGCGTCCTGCACGTGCTCGTTGTAGATCTGGCCGTGGCAGCCGCCGCAGGTGACCTCCGGCACGCGCCCGCCGGAGGCCATGATCTGGTCGTGGTCGGTGCCGTGGCAGTTGGCGCAGGTGATCTGGCGGATGGGGTAGACCACCATCGGGTTCTGCGTGCCGGGCTTGCCCATGGCGCTGGACTCGAACTGCTGCACGATCACCGGGGTCACGCGCGCGTGGCACGGGGAGCAGGTCGAGGGGTCCAGGGTGCCGTGCGGGAGGTCCGCGCGCAGCCGGGCCGGCGGCGGCGCCAGGGTCTGCAGGTAGCCGTGGATGGCGCGGGCCTCGTCGTCGCTCACCACCTGCGGCGGGAAGGCGGGCATGATGCCCCGCGGGTGGCGGAGCTGGCGCACCAGGGAGTCCACCGGGAGCGCGGTGTGGGCCAGCGTGGGCCCCACCCCGCCGTAGCCGCTGGCGCCGTGGCAGCCGAGGCAGCCCTTGCGGATGTAGAGTTCGGAGCCCGGCGCCGAGGCGGCGCCCGAACGGACGGTCGAAAGCAGCAGCCCCGCCGCACAGCAGGCGGCCAGGGCGAGGACCTTGCGCATGGTTGCCCTCCCCTTGCATCCGCGGGCCGCGGCCCGCGGGCGGCCTACGCCACCAGGAGCGCCTCCTCGGCCTCCCGGCGCACCACGTAGGCGCGGTCCCACTCGAATTGCTCGTCCTTTCCCAGCAGGCGCCGGCACACCGCCCTCAGCCGCTCGTGCTGGGCCGGGTCCAGGTGCCCGAACTTCGCCAGTTTGCCCCAGCTCCGCACCGCCTTCGCCCGGATGCCCGGGCTGGCGTCCGCGAGGTTGGCCTGCAGCCGCTCCAGGATCGCCTGGCGGTGCTCCGCGGAGAGTTGTACCGGAGGGATGGACTCGGCGAACTTGCCGAGCGCCCGGGTGGCGGTGTCGCGCAGCTCCCGGTCCGGCGAGCCCGCCGCCTCGAGGGCCAGCGGCAGGGCGGCCGCGATCTGCGGCGACTTGATCTTGCCCAGCGCGTACAGGATGAAGGTCCGGCGCCCGGAGTCGGCGGAGGCGGCGTACTCGGCCAGGAGCGGCCGGATCGCGTCGGCGCCCACGCGGCCCAGCGCGTGGCCGATGGCGATCTGCGATTTCAGGTCGCCGTACTCCAGATCCTCCAGCAGGACCGGGATGACCCACTCGCCGAAGCCCACCACCAGGCTCACCGCCTCGTCCAGGATGGGAACCAGGTCGGGGCGGTCCAGCGGGTCGATGTAGAAGAGCGCCGCCACCATCTCGAACAGGGCCCGCGCCTCGCGTGAGCCCACCCGCGCGATCTCCTGCCTGACCAGCTGCAGGCCCCGGCGCAGCTCGCCCGCCTGGGAGCTGCGCAGCAGCGACTTGATCGCCTCGTAGGATTGCTCGGGCATGGCCGAACCTCCAGGCTGGCGGCCCATCCAACTGCGCCTGAGGCCCGGATACTACACCGAACCCGGGGGGGAATCGAGCCTTCCCGCCCGCGGGCCGCCGCTCAGGTGGCCGGCCCCACCTCGAGCGCCACCGGCTCGCCCCGCGCCTCCCCCGCCAGGGAGGCGCGCGCGCCGGCCATCGCGGCCTCGAACCAGCGCGCGAAGCGGGCCTCCAGCTCGTCCAGGGCGAGCGTGGGCACGGGCTCCACCGACCCCGCGAGGCCCGCCGGGTCGGCCGGGACGCGGGGCAGCCGCAGGCGGCCCAGGTCCCAGATCCCGTCGGAATCCTGGCTGCCGACCGCCACGTCGCGGTAGATCGGCACCACCCGCCGGATCTCGGCGGTCACCTCGTCCACGCCGGCGTACTTCATCTTGAAGCGGTAGCCCATCCCCGCGCCCAGCCCGCACAGGATCTGCCAGCTCTCGCTGCCCGCCAGGGGCGGGATGGCCCGGACCAGCGGCTGCACCCGGCGCTCCAGGTTGGTGACCGTGCCGGCGGTCTCCGCCGAGCTGGACAGCGGCAGCACCACGCTGGCGGCCTGCGCGGTGGCGGTGGCGAACAGGTCGCCCACCACCAGGAAGTCGGCCGCCAGCAGCCCCGCGCGCAGGTCGGCCGGGAAGTCCGGGCTGCCCAGCGGGTCCTCGCCCAGCACCACCGCCACCCGGATGGCCTTCCGGCGCAGCAGTTCGGCGGGGTCCTCGGCCCCCGGCTCCAGGTCCCGCAGCACCACGCACCACTCCTTCTCCAGCTCCCCGACCGCCGCCTCGTCGTCCGGCGGGACGTAGCCGGGCAGCCACCCCGGGTGTGCGCCCAGGTCCAGCAGGCCCTGCATGTTGGACTTCTCGTGCAGGGCCAGCACCGAGCACCCCAGGGCCTCCCCGGCGGCCGCCAGGAAGCGGCTGTCGCCCGGGGTTCGCCGGCCGCGGAAGTCGCGGCTGAACACCATCACCTTGAGGATGCTGCCGGCCAGGATCCGGGCGGCCACGGCCAGCGACTCCGGCTCCACCCCGCAGCTCTCCCGGGCCCGCCCGGCCTCCGGGGACTGGGCCAGCCGCCGCAGCTCGGCGTGGGTCTCAAGCTGTGCGGGGGCCACCCGCGCCACCTCCGCCAGGAGCGCCAGCACCGCCTGGCTCTGGGTCCCCGGCCGGCACTTCAGGAACACCTCGGCGAAGTGCGCGAGGCGGTCCTCCTCCGGTCCCACGTACAGCAGCCGGCCCCCCTTGCGCAGGGCCTTTTTCGCCAGCAGGTCCACCACGAAGTTGTCCTCGGCCGGGTTGGCGTTCACCACCAGGATGGCCTGGGCGTCGGCGAGGTCCGCGTAGCTGGCGGTGGACTGCACCTCGGGGCAGAACAGCTCGCGGTTCACCAGGTGCGCGGCCGAGGTGACGTTGTGGGTGCGCAGCGCGATCCGGGCGAACTTCTGGGCCAGGTAGATCTCCTCGTTGGTCATGCGCGGGGAGACCAGCACCAGCATCTCGCGCCCGGAGTAGCGCCGGCGCAGCTCCTTGAGGCGCAGCGCGGCGTAGCGCAGGGTCTCCTCGAGCGGGGCGTCCTGGAGTTCCCGCCCGGCCCGGATGCGGCCCTGCCGCAGCCGCTCGCGGGACTGCACGTGGGCGTACCCGAAGCGACCCTTGCGGCAGTGGTAGCCGTGGGTGGCCAGCGGCTCCTCGCGCCGCGACATCTTCACCAGGGTGTCGCCGAAGGTGTCGTGGCTCAGCCGGCAGCCCACCGAGCAGTAGGCGCACACGGTGGGCGTGGCGGACGTCTTCCACGGCCCCGGCTTGGCCAGCGGGATGCGCTCCACGATCGCCCCCGTGGGGCAGGTGCCGATGCACAGGCCGCAGCTCACGCACTCGGTGTCCAGGAGCGAGCCGCCCAGGGTGGGCCGCACCACGGTGTCGAAGCCGCGGTTGATGAAGCCGTACGCGGCCACCCCCACCACCTCGGCGCACATGCGCACGCACCGGCCACACAGCACGCACTTGTTGGGGTCCAGCTCGATCAGCGGGTGGGAGCGGTCCACCCGGTACTCCTTGGCCTCGCCCATGAACGAGGTGACGTCCACCTGGTACTCGGTGGCGTAGCGGCGCAGGTCGCAGTCGAACAGCGACACGCAGCCGCACTCCAGGCACCGCCGGGTCTCGTTGCGCAGGTCCTCGGCCGAATATCCCTGCTCCACCTCGGCGAAGCTCTTGCGGCGCTCCTCGGGCGGCAGCACCGGCATGGCCCGCCGCGGGTGGCGGCTCCCGTCGCGCAGGTCGTCCACGGTGATCTTGCGGTAGGCGTCCTTGCGGCTGCAGAACTCGACCGGCTCGGGCTGGGCCTTGCCGGTGGTGACGTAGGTGTGGATGGCGTGGGCCGCGCGGCGCCCGGCGGCGATGGCCTCGATGGCGGTGGCCGCGCCGGTGACCACGTCGCCCCCCGCGAACACGCCCTCCACGCTGGTCTCGAAGGTGCGGTCGTTGACCTGGATGGTCTGCCAGCGGGTGAGGTTCAGCACCTCGCCGAACGGCAGGAAGCCCGGCACCCGGCCGTCCACCAGCTCCTGGAGCCTGGTGTTCTGGCCGATGGCCGCGATCACGAAGTCGCAGTCCACCACGAACTCCGAGCCGCGGATGGGCCGCGGGCTGCGCCGCCCGCTGGAGTCCGGCTCGCCCAGCTCCATCCGGATGCACTCCAGGGCGGTCACCCGGCCCTCGTGGGCGATCACGCGCACCGGGGCCACCAGGAGGTCCAGGTGCACCCCTTCGTGCTCCGCCTCCACGATCTCCATCTCGTTGGCCGGCATCTCGGCGCGGGTGCGGCGGTACAGCAGCCGCACCTCGCCCGCGTTCAGCCGCAGCGCGGTCCGGGCGCAGTCGATGGCGGTGTTGCCGCCCCCCACCACCAGCACCTTGCCGTGGAGGTCCGGGCTGCGGTGCAGCCCGAACTGGCGCAGGAACTCGATGCCCGCGAGCACCCCCGGCGCGTCCTCGTTCTGCACGCGCATCTTGGAGCTCTCCCAGGCGCCCAGCCCCAGGAACACGGCGTCGTAGCCCTCCTGCCGGAGGCTGCTCACGGTGAAGTCCCGGCCCAGCGCCACGTTGGTGGACAGGGTCACGCCCAGGTCCAGGATCTGGTTGACCTCGAGGTCCAGGACGTCCTTGGGCAGGCGGTACTCGGGGATGCCGTAGCGGAGCATCCCGCCGGCCTCCGGCAGGCTCTCGAACAGGCGCACCCCGTAGCCCTTGAGCGCCAGGTAGTAGGCGCACGAGAGGCCCGCCGGCCCCGCGCCCACCACCGCCACCCGCTTGCCGTTGGAGGCCACCCGGGGCGGCCGCGGCGCCTCCCTGCGGGCCAGGCTCAGGTCGGCCAGGTAGCGCTTGATGTAGTCGATCCCCACGGCCTCGTCGAGCAGCGTGCGGCGGCAGCCCTTCACCTCGCACGGCCGGGTGCACACCCGCCCGCAGATCGCCGGCAGGGGGTTGCTCCGCTTGATGAGCTGGATGGCGTCCTCGTACTTGCCGAGGGCGGCCAGGGCGATGTAGCCCTGGATGTCCACGCCCGCCGGGCACTGCAGCTGGCACGGCCCGATGCAGTCGGCGTAGTGGTTGGACAGCATCAGCTCCAGGGCCGCCTTGCGCGACCGGCGCACCTCCGGGGTGTTGGTCTCCACCACCATCCCGGCGGACACCTTGGTGGAGCACGCCGGCAGCAGGGTGCGCGCGCCCTGCACCTTGACCACGCACAGGAAGCACGAGGCGAACGGCTCCAGCTCGTTGTCGTGGCACAGCGTCGGGATGGTCTGGATGCCGTTGGCGCGGGCCACCTGCAGGATGGTCTGCCGGTTCTCGGCGATCACCCGCTTCCCGTCGATCTCAAGCTTGACTAGGTCCATCTCCCCCCACCTCGTCCACCGGCCCTAGTTCTTGGCGATGGAGTCGTAGCGGCAGGCGCGATAGCACGCGTCGCAGTGCGTGCACTTGGCCGGGTCGAGGTGGTGCAGCTGCTTCCGCTCGCCCGTGATCGCGCCGGCGGGGCAGGCCCTGAGGCACGCCCCGCAGCCGTTGCAGGTCTCGGTGATCGTGTACGTCAGCAGCGCCAGGCAGTGGTGCGCCGGGCACTTGTGGTTGCCGATGTGCGTCTCGTACTCCCCGCGGAAGTACTTGAGCGTGGTGAGCACCGGGTTGGGCGCGGTCTGGCCCAGCCCGCACAGGGAGTTCTTCTTCACCAGGTTGGCCAGGTTCTCCAGCAGCTCCAGGTCGCCCTCCTGGCCCTGGCCCTCGGTGATCCGGGTGAGGATCTCCTGCATCCGCTTGGTTCCCACCCGGCAGAAGGTGCACTTGCCGCACGACTCGCGCTGGGTGAAGTCCAGGAAGAAGCGCGCCACGTCCACCATGCAGGTGTCTTCGTCCATCACCACCAGGCCGCCCGAGCCCATGATCGCGCCGGTCTTGTTGATGGACTCGTAGTCGATGACCGTGTCCTGCAGCACCGCCGGGATGCACCCGCCCGAGGGCCCGCCCATCTGGACGGCCTTGAACTCCTTGCCCTCCTTGATCCCGCCGCACACGTCGTGGACGATCTCGCGGATGGAGATGCCCATGGGAACCTCCACCAGGCCGCCCCGCCGGACCTTGCCGGCCAGCGCGAACACCTTGGTCCCCTTGCTGTTCGCGGTGCCCAGCGAGTTGAACGCGGCGGCCCCGTGCACCAGGATCCACGGCACGTTGGCGAAGGTCTCGACGTTGTTGATGTTGGTCGGGCTTTCCCACAGCCCGCGGGTGGCCGGGAACGGCGGCCGCACCCGCGGCATGCCGCGCCGGCCCTCGATGGACGCGATCAGCGCGGTCTCCTCGCCGCATACGAACGCGCCGGCGCCCTCCTTGAGCTTGACGTGGAAGGAGAAGCCGCTGCCCAGGATGCCGTCGCCGAGGAAGTGCTGCTCCTCGGCCTGCGCGATCGCCAGGGTGAGGCGCTCGATGGCCTTGGGGTACTCGGCGCGGACGTAGATGTAGCCGTCGCCCGACCCGATGGCGAAGCCCGCGATGGCCATGCCTTCCAGCACCGACTGGGGGTCGCTCTCCAGCACCGAGCGGTCCATGAACGCGCCCGGGTCGCCCTCGTCGGCGTTGCAGATGACGTACTTCCGGTGGCCCGGCGCGAGGCGCGTGAAACGCCACTTCATGCCGGTGAGGAAGCCCGCCCCGCCCCGGCCGCGCAGCCCCGACTCCACGATCTCGCTGATGACGGCGTCGGGGTTCTGGTCGCGCAGCACCTTGGCCAGGGCCTCGTAGCCGCCCACGGCCAGGTACTCCCCGATCTTCTCGGGGTTGATCCGCCCGCAGTTCCGCAGCACGATCCGGTGCTGGCGCGCCAGGAACTCCCTCTCGGCGCCCCGGCCGTCGTCGGCCCACACCAGCCACTCCTCCACCGGCCGCCCGCCCGACACGTGCTCGTCCAGCACCCGCCCCACCTTGTCCGCGGTGAGGTTGCCGTACAGGAAGCGCTGCCCATCCTCGTGGATCTCCACCAGCGGCTCGCGGTAGCACATCCCGAGGCAGCCGGTCTCGGACACCTGGCACGCCGGCTGCCGCTGGGCCAGCTGCTCCCGCAGCGCCTGGTAGGTGTCCTCGGCCCCCGCCGCGATGCCGCACGTCCCCAGCCCCACCAGGATCTTCATTCCTCCGCGACCTCCTTGCCGGCCTGCCGGTACTGCCGCAGCACCTTGCCCAGGTCGCCCGGCTTGAGGTTGCCGTGGGTGGCCTTGCCGATCATGACCACCGGCGCCAGGCTGCAGCAGCCCAGGCAGGAGACCGTCTCCAGGGTAAACAGGCGGTCCGGCGTGGTGTCCCCGGTGATGATCTTGAGCCGCTCCTCCAGGGACTTGGTGATGCCGTTGGCGCCGCTCACGTGGCAGGCGGTGCCGTGGCAGACCCGGATGATGTGCTTGCCCACCGGGCGCAGCCGGAACTGCGAGTAGAAGGTGGCCACGCCGTAGATCTGCGACAGCGGGATGCCCGACTGCCGGTGGATCTCGTGCATCCGCTCGCGGCTGATGTAGCCGTCCAGGTCCTGGACGCGCTGCAAGGCGGGGATCAGGACGCCCTTCTCGCCGGCGTACATGAGGTTCTTGAAGTCGACCTTCCGGTGGACGAGCAAATCGGCACCCTCCTGCGCCGCGGGCCCGCGGCGCTGGGATCTCACAGGCTCGAAGGCGCTAGTCATAGGGCGTGTCGAACATCCGGTTCATGAGGCTCACCATGTCGTCGATGTTGCCCACGCCGCCCAGGGCGTGCGCGCGGCAGCCGCGGCGCGAGCAGAACTCCAGGTAGCCCCCGCCGCCCAGGTTCAGCGAGGCCATCGAGGCGCCGCACAGCTTGCAGGGCAGCGGCAGCATGACGCTGGCGTCGCACTTCGGGCAGCGGAAGTCAACCACCGCGCCCTCCCGGATGTCGAGGTCGGTCTCCAGCGTGTAGTCGCCGAACACCGCGCTCAGGTACAGGACGCCGTCCTGGTGGGTGTCCTTCACAAAGGCGTCCAGGTGCACCTTCGTGCCTTCGGTCAGGGTGGCCCCGCACTGGGGGCAGCGCAGGTCGAGCACCAGCATGTGTCGGGTCATGATTGGCGGTCCTTCACGGTCTCAGGGTTCCTCTGCAGCTCGTCCAGCTTCACGAACACGCAATCCTGGAGCGCGGCCCGGCCGCGCACGATGTCCCCGGCCAGCGTGGCGCAGCTCGGCGCGCCGCAGGCCGCGCAGTCCTTGCGGGGCAGGGTCGCCAGGATGGCCTCGGCCTCCTTCTTGCGGCTGATGGCCTCCCGCAGGTCCCGGCCCAGCGGCCGGATCGGCCGGGCCGTGAACTGCTCCTCGATGTCGAAGAAGTGCTCCCGCAGCAGCGACCGGACCTTCTCCTCGTCCACGCCCTTCTGGTCGCCCAGCCGGCCCAGGATCTCCTGGAGGTTGCGGTGGGCCGCGTACCGCCCCTCCACCGTCAGCTGCCCGCCGACGCAACCGTCGGGGCAGATGTAGGCCTCGATGAAGTCCACCGCCTGGAACGTGCCCGCCTCCAGCCGGTCGAACACCCGCAGCACGTCGCCCACGCCCCGCACGGTCATGGTGTTCTTGTTCCGCATTCCGGAGATCTCGCCGCCCGCCCGGGCCCACAGCAGCCCGCGGCCGCTCACCGCGGACGGATCCTCCGAGGGCCCCTCGGCCTTGATGGCCTGCAGCAGCGGGCCGTACAGCTCGGAGATCCCGAACGCGCCGTCCAGGTAGGACTCCTCCAGCCCCTCGGGGTTGTGGATGGAGTTCACGATGGCGCTGCACGGGGTGATGAAGAAGATCCCGATCTCCTCGGGCTTCAGCCGCAGCTCGTAGGTGAGCTTGCGCCGCAGCAGCTTGGCCGCCAGCTCGCGGGCGGTCTCGATGGGCACCAGGTTCGCGACCATGCCCGGGTACTGCATCTGGATCAGGCGCACGATCGCGGGGCAGGTCACCGAGATCTTGGGCCACGGCCCCTTGCACTCCGAGAGGTAGGCGTCGGTCGCGCCGGCCAGCATCTCGCACATCCACGAGATGTCGTAGGTGCTGTCGAACCCGATGCGGGCGAGGGCCCGCAGCACCTGGCCGGGGTCCACGTTGCGGCCGAACTGCGCGTACAGGGTCAGCGACGGCAGGGCCACCGAGTGCTTGAACCGCTTGAGGTCCGAGGGCGTGGAGGTGCGGGCCCGGACGGCGTGGTAGCGGCAGTTCCGGATGCACGCGCCGCAGTCGATGCACAGCTCCGAGTCCACCACCGCCAGCCGCCCCCGCACCCGGATGGCCTGGGTCGGGCAGCCCTTGCAGCAGTCCACGCAGCCGATGCAGTCGGCCGCGGAGATCTCGATGGAATGCGCGCGCTCGGTCATGCGCCGCCCGCCTCCCCGCCGGCCACCCGCACCCCGTAGCGGAGGGTGGTGCCCACGCCCGGGGTGGACCGGATCTCGAACTCATCGGTGTTCTTGCGGATGTTCGGCAGCCCCAGGCCGGCCCCGAAGCCGCGCTGGCGCATCTCGGGGGTGGCGGTGGAGTACCCTTCCTGCATCGCCAGGCCGATGTCCGGGATGCCCTGGCCGCGGTCCTCCACCACCACGCGCACCACGTCGGGCAGCACCTGCAGGCGCAGCTCGCCGTGCAGCGCGTACATGATGACGTTCATCTCGGCTTCGAAGTTGGCGATGGAAAGCCGCCGGATCGCCGCCGGGTCGATGCCCAGCTCCTTGAGGACCATTTTCACCTGGGTCGCCGCCTCCCCGCCCCGCTCGTAGTCGTTTCCGGTGATCTGGTAGGTCTCGGAGTAGAGGATCTCCTCCATTCCGCCCCCGCCCCGCCCTCAGTGCTTCGCCGCGGGCCTGAGCCCGCGGGCGAACAGGATGCCGCACACCGCGAACATGGTGAGCCGGGTGGTCAGCAGCGGGATGCCCCGCCGCTCCGCGACCTGGATCGCGTCCGCCCCCGGCCGCTTGCCGTTGACGAACAGCACCCCCTGGAGGTCCGCCACGTCCGCCGTGTGCACCGCCTGCACGTTGGCCAGCCCGGTCACCAGCAGCGCCCCCGGCGCGCAGAACGCCAGCACCTCGCTCATCAGGTCGGCCGCGAAGCACGACGTCAGCTCGGCCTGCAGCGCCGGCCGCGCGCCGCAGACCACCTCGGCGTCCAGCGCCGGGAGCACGTCAGCGAGAAGCATCCGCCGTTCCAGCAGCTCGGGCATGCGCCCCTCCCGCGCCGGACCCGGCCGGCCTAGCGAATCCCGGCCTCATACAGCCTGGTCGCCATCTGCCAGCGGTTGAGGCCGGTGGAGAAGATGCTGATCTTGGCCTTCTCCGACATCGCCTTCACGTCGTCCGCCGGCAGCTTCCCCTGGGTGACCACGATGCCGCAGATGTCCACCAGGTTGGCCGCGGCGATCACGTTGCTGTGGATCTGGACCGTCACCAGCAGGTCGCCGGCCTTGGCGTTGGCGATCACGTCGCTCACCATGTCCGAGATGTACACCCCGGTGACGTCCCGATCGAACACCTGCGTGACGGGCTTCAGTTCGAGCTTCTCTCCGAGTTCCTGAAGTTTCATACCGGATGCCTCTCCCGCTGAGACCAGCGCGCTCACTCCATGGACGTCAGGCCGAAATCAATGGCGATCTGCCCGTACGAGATCTCCCGGTACAGGCCGAAGAAGTCCGGGAGGATCAGGATCTTCTTGCCGCGGCTCTTCAGGCGCTCGTTGTACAGCTGGTTCAGGATCCGCAGCTTGTCCGTGGAGAGCTGGAGCGGCGACCCGTCGGGCCCCTCGTAGGTGATGGCCACGTACACCGAGATGTCCAGCTCGTGCGCCAGGAGGCCCATGCGGTGGGCGTCGCTCTCGGGCTTGCAGCAGGCGTAGTACAGCAGGCCCAGCAGCTCCCGGAACGGGGTGACCACCCCGGTCCCCCGGTCCCGCACGTCGAACTGGAAGGACTGGCCCATGCCGGCGTAGGACCACACCTGCTTCCCCTCCCAGTACTCCTCCTTGGGCGGCACCGGCTCGGCCGAGAAATAGGCCCGCGCCGCGCGGCTGAAGCGCTCCTGCTCCACCACCACGTAGCCCATCTGGACGTTGACCATCTCGTACCGCGGCTGGCTCTGTGCACCGTTCGCCATGCTGGTTCCTCGGCCTCCCGCCGGATCCGCGCCCCGCGCCCGCCCGCGTCGGCGCGCCTACTCCTCCATCTCCACGTCTTCGTAGCGCTCCAGGGGCACCGGCTCGGGGTCCTTCACCACCCCCAGGTAGCGCAGGATCCCGGCGGCCGCCTTCCGCCCGGCGCCCATCGCCAGAATCACCGTGGCCGAGCCGGTCACGATGTCGCCGCCCGCGAACACGCCCGGCGCCGAGGTCATCCCGGTCGTCTCGTCGATGTCGATGTAGCCCCACCGGTTGGTCTTCAGCCCCGGCGTGGTCTGCGCCAGGATCGGGTTCGCGTTGGTGCCCAAGGCGCTGATCACGGTGTCCACGTCCAGCACGAACTCCGTGCCCGGCTTGGGAATCGGGCGGCGGCGGCCCGAGGCATCGGGCTCGCCCAGCTCCATCTCCACGCACTCCATGCCGCGGACCCAGCCCCGGTCGTCCCCCAGGATGCGGATGGGGTTGGTGAGCCAGCGGAGCCGCACCCCCTCCTCCTCCGCGTGGTGCAGCTCCTCGACCCGCGCGGGGGACTCGGTGCGGCTGCGGCGGTACACGATGGTCACCTCGTCCGCCCCCATCCGCAGCGAGATGCGCGCGGCGTCCATCGCGGTGTTCCCGGCGCCCACCACCGCCACCCGCCGGCCCATCCCCACCGGCGTCTCGTACACCGGCCGCTCGTTCCCGTGCATCAGGTTCACCCGGGTCAGGAACTCGTTGGCCGAGAACACGCCGTTCAGCGACTCCCCCGGGATCTCCATGAACTTGGGAGCCCCCGCGCCGGTGCCGATGAACACCGCGTGGTAGCCCTCCCGCTCCATCAGCTGCGGGATGGTGTAGAGCCGCCCGATGATGGCGTCCAGCTCGAACCGCACCCCCAGCCGGCGGAGGTTGTCCACCTCCACGTCGATGATGCGGTTGGGGAGACGGAACTCGGGGATGCCGTACTTCAGCACCCCGCCGGCCACGTGCAGAGCCTCGAACACCGTGACCTCGACGCCGTGCTTCACCAGGTCCCCGGCGCACGCCAGGCCGGCGGGGCCGGAGCCGACGATGGCGACCTTCTTCCCGGTGGGGAGCGCGCTCGGCACCTCGTCCCAGCCGCGGCCCATGGCCACGTCCGCCACGTACCGCTCCAGCCGCCCGATGGACACCGGGTCCACCCGCTTGCCGATGGTGCACACCGCCTCGCACTGGGTCTCCTGCGGGCACACCCGGCCGCACACCGCCGGCAGCGCGTTGGCCTCCTTCAGCACCTGGTAGGCGCGCTTGAGGTCCCTGCGGGCCAGGGCCATGAGGAAGCGCGGAATGTCCACCCCCACCGGGCAGCCGGGCACGCACTTGGGGTTGCGGCACTCCAGGCAGCGGCACGCCTCGATCACCGCCTGCTCCAGGGAGAAGCCGAGGTTGACCTCCTCGAAGTTCCGCGCCCGCACCAGCGCCGGCTGCTCCGGCATCGGGATGCGCTTGGCCGGGATGGTCTTGATGGTGCGGACCAGCCGCGGGGCGTCCGGGGGCGGGGCCGGCTCGGGCTCGGGCAGGGCGGTCAGCGCCCGGGGCGCCGGGTCCGCCGCCGCCGGGGCCGCGGCCGCGACCAGCACCGCGGCGCCGCCCCCGTCGCCCGCCGCGGCCAGCGCGGCGCACTCCTGGTCGTAGCGCTCCAGGGACTCCTTCTCCTCGCGCACGAAGCGGTTCTGGCGGGCCAGCAGCTCCTCGAAGTTCACCTTGTGGCCGTCGAAGTCGGGCCCGTCCACGCACGCGAAGCGCATCCCCCCGTCCACGGTGCAGCGGCACGAGCCGCACATGCCGGTGCCGTCCACCATGATGGAGTTGAGGCTCACGATGGTGTGGATGCCCAGCGGCCGGGTGACCTCCGCGCACGCGCGCATCATCACCAGCGGGCCGATCGCCACCACCTCGGCGGCGTCGGGGTGCTGCTCCAGCACCTGGCGCAGCGCGTCGGTGACGAACCCCTTCATGCCGTACGAGCCGTCGTCGGTGGTGACGTGGAACTCGTGGCTGTAACGGCGGAACTTGTCTTCCCAGAACATCAGGCTGCGGCTGCGGAAGCCGATGATGGAGATCGTGTGGTTGCCCTTCTCGTGGTACAGGCGCAGCTGCGGGAAGACCGGCGCCACCCCCAGTCCGCCGCCCACCAGGATCACCTTGCCGGGGGTCTCGATCTTGCTGGGGATCCCCAGCGGGCCGACCAGGTCGGGGATCTCGGCGCCGCCGGGCAGGGCCATCATCTGGCGGGTGGTCTTGCCGACCGCCTGCACCACCAGGGTGACCGTGCCGCGCTCGGGATCCATGTCGGCGACCGTCAGGGGGATGCGCTCGCCCGTGTCGTGGATGCGGATGATGACGAAGTGCCCGGGCCGGGCGGCCCGGGCGACGGCGGGAGCCTCGACCTCCCACAGGAAGGTCGCGGGCCCAAACTGCTCGCGTTGGACGACGCGATACACGCGGATCCCCCGGTTGCACACGCTGCGCCGTACGGCCAGCGGCGGGTTGCTGCACGTGGGGAATGGAAAGCTCAGGATCTCATGCCGCGCATGAGACTAGCACGGAAGGGCGGCCTGCAGGAACCACGCCGGGCCGGGCCCGGCTGTTCACGTCCCCCCCGCCTCCTCCACCATGCTATCATTATACCACGAATCCAGTTGCCGGGCCACGCCACGGACCTGCACCGGCGGGGATCCGGGCGGCGGCGCGGGGCGCGGGACGGTGTCCGAAGCGGGCCCCTGGCGCCCCGGGGCCGGGCGCGCTAGGGTCCCCGGGATTGTCATCGTCCGCCGGAGCCGGAACCTGAGAGGGGGGCCGTGATGGGGGGCGCAAGCCCTCCACGGGAGGAGGAGCCCATGCCTTACAAGATCCGTCGCATCGACTACTTCCAGGCCACGGTCAAGGACCAGCCGGGAGAGGCGTATCAACTGCTCTCCCAACTGGCCGACCTGGGCGTCAACCTGCTGGCCCTCACCATGGTGCCGATGGGGCCCATGGCCACCCAGATCACCTTCTTCCCCGAGAACTCCCACGGCCTGATGCACGCGGCCTCCCAAGCCAAGCTCCCGCTGAACGGCCCGCGCCGGGCGCTGATGATCCAGGGCGACGACGTGCTGGGGGCGCTGGTGGACGTGCACGCCCGGCTGGCCTCGGCCGGCGTCAACGTGTTCGCGGCCAACGGCATCTCGGACGGGGTGGGGCACTACTGCTACATCCTGCACGTGCGCCCGGAGGACTACGAGCGGGCCGCCGGGGTGCTGGAGGTCTAGCTAGCGCCCGGTGTAGGTGAACATCAGCATCACGTAGCGGCCCAGGACCTGGTTGCGGGTGTCCTGGACGTAGGTGTCCGCCACCGTGCGGGTGGCGCTCCGGTTCTGGTTGAGCAGGTCGGTCGCGGCCAGCCGGATCTCCCCCTTGTGATCCGCCAGCAGCTTCCATCCCACCGCCGCGTTCCACAGCAGGATGTTCTGGTCGAAGCCGCCGCTCAGGCCGTTGTACACGGTGTTGCTGAGTTCGTTCCGGAGCACCACCACCTGGCGCAGGATGAGGTTCAGCTTCACCCCCGCCGCGTGGTGGTAGTAGTTGGAGTTGGACGCCGGCTGGAGGGTGCTGCGGGCGATGTTGTAGTCGCCCTGGTAGGAGACGGTGAAGTCCACGTCCTCGCTGATGTTGCTGCTCAGCACCGCACCCTGGCTCACGGTGTAGGTGCTGGCGATGCTGGCGGCCTGGTTCAGCAGCCCCGGGGTCCGCGCGTAGGCCAGGCCGGAGCTCAGGTTCAGCACGCTCTTGACCCGCGTCACCGGCAGCGCCCAGGTGACGAAGGAGTTCACGTTCCAGGCGCCGTCCAGGTTCACCGGGGTCACCAGCTGCGAGCCCTTCTTCAGCGCCACCCCGCCGGGGAGCACCGTGTCCTGCGGGGCGGTGAAGGTGGAGTTGCCGACGTAGGCATCGGTACGCTGCACGGAAAGGAGCAGGAACAGCCCCCGGCCGCTCGCGCGGGCGGCGGTCGAGAAGCGCCCCACCAGGGTGTGGTTGTAGGACTGCCGGAGGTTGGGGTTGCCGGCGGTCAGCACCAGCGGGTTGGAGTTGTCCAGGACGTTCTGCAGCTGCGAGATGCTCGGCACCCGGGTCGAGGTCCGGTAGAACACGCGCAGATTTTCGTGCTCGCCCACGGTGTAGTTCAGGTTCAGGAAGGGCAGCACCGCGTAGAACCCGCGCTCCAGATGGGTGGCCGCGGGATAGGTCTCCTCCGCCCGCAGCCCGCTCCACTGGTAGGCCACGTGGGCCATGAAGTTCAGCCCGCGGCGGCGCACCATGAGCGCCAGCCCGCCGTTGTGCGCCGCGCTCCAGGAGGTGAACCGGTTCGAGAGCGAGGTGTCGGGGCGGGTGTAGCCGCCGGTGGCCGGGTCGTAGTCCAGCGCCTGGTTGTCCGACCGGCTGTAGGACACCGACGGGTTGTAGGTGAGCTGCAGCAGGGCGGCGGGGCCCAGCGGCTCGGTGTAGGCCAGGCGCGCCGAGAGGCCGGTGGTGCTGCTCGACACCGTGGACTGCTGGTCCAGGGTGTCGTTGGTGCTGCCCGCGCCCTGGAAGTACTCGGCCTCCGAGCGCAGCCGGCTCGAGCCGTCCTTGTGCGAGTACGACGCGCCCAGGTCCGCCGACACGGTCCGCCCCCGGGTCGGGAAGCGGTGCCGGAGCACCAGGTGGTTGGAGAGGTTGTCGCCGGTCGTCGCGGCGTCGTTGTCGCTGCTGGCGTGGCTCAGCGACTGGCCCGCGATCCCGTAGTTGTCGCCGGTGGCCTCGCTGGTGGCGTGGTTGCTCTGGAAATACAGCCGCGGCAGCTCCACCACCGAGTTGGAGGAGTCCGCGGTCCACTCCATGCGGGCGTCCACCCGGTGGTTGTAGTTCCGGCCGTCGGAGGTGGTGTTCTGCCGGTAGCGGCTCACCGAGTCCGACGGCGCGGAGTACTGGCGGTCCAGGGCCTCGGTGTTCTGGTTGTCGGTCGAGTTGAAGAAGTAGCTCGGGTTGGCCAGCAGGTCCTTCCACCAGTGGCCCGAGTAGTTGCCGCCCACCGAGTTGGTCTGGGTGATGCCGTTCTGCTGGCCCACCAGGAAGCTGCCCGCCCCCGGGCCGCCCCCGAAGCCCCCGGCGCCGCCGCCGAAGCCGTACCCGCCCCCGCCGCCGCCGCCCCCGCCACGCCGGCCGCGGCCGCCGCCGCTCCGGGGCCCGTTGGCCCCGCCCGCGAACAGCCCGCCGCCGCGGTTGGCCGCGTTCAGCACCCCCAGGAGGTCCTGGGCCGAAAAGTTCTGCTGGTTGGTGTTGTTGGTGAGCCCGATGAGCGAGAGCCGGTGGTCGCCACGCAGGAAGTTGCCGTTGCCGCCGGCGATGTAGCGGCCGTCCTCGCCGTAGCCGGCGTAGCTCTTCCCGAACTGGCCGTTGCGCCGCTCGGGGCGCAGCACCACGTTGATGGTCTTCACCGACTGCCCGTCGTCGAAGCCGGTGAACTCGGCCTGGTCGCTCAGCTTGTCGAAGACCTGGATCTTGTCCACCACCTCGGCCGGCAGGCTGTGGATGGCGATCATCGGGTCGGTGCCGAAGAACGGCCGCCCGTCCACCAGCACCTGCTGCACGGTCTCCCCGTTGGTCTTGACCGTCGAGTTGTCCACGGTGATGCCGGGCATCTTGGCCAGCAGCTCGCCCGCGTCGGCGTCCGGGTGCGTCCGGTAGGCCCGGGCCATGAACTCGGTGGTGTCGGCGCGCTGCACCGCCGGGGGCGGCGACGCCTCCACCACCGACTCGCGCAGGCGGACCGCCGCCTCGGGCAGGTTGAGGTTCCCGGCGTCCTGGTCCGGGCGCCGGACCCGCAAGGTGCGCTGCAGGTGGGCGTAGCCGACCCGGCTGGCGTCCAGCCGGTACTCCTGCAGGCGCAGGTCGGTGAGCTGGAACGTGCCGTCCTCGGCCGAGGAGGTGGCGTGGACGTCGGTGGTGTCGTCCGTCGCGGTGAGCTTGACGTGCACCCCGGCGACCGGCGCGCGGCCCCGCGGATCCAGGATCCGGCCGCGCAGCGTCGCCGCCGGCGCGCGGGCCGGGAGCGCCGCCAGCGCCGCCAGCGCCAGGAACAGCGCCACCAGGGCGGCCCGGGCGTTCACGGCCGGCGCCCCTCCGACCGCCACCCGCTCCCCCCGCTGCTCGCCGTCGCCACCCACGTACCGAGATTCACGCGCGAAAACCCTCCCCGCGGCCGCGGCCGGGCCGGATCTTGGACGCTGCAGGGTCCCGACAAGTTCCGCGGGCGGCCGCCGCGGCCGCGCCGGGGGGCTGGGCCGGGCGAGGTTAGCTCGCGGGATCGCGCGGGGTCAGCGCGTGGGGCCGGCCGGCCGGCGCCGCCAGCTCAGGCCCAGCTGCAGGTCGAACCCCCGCTGCGGCCCCCCTACCGTCTCGGCGATCCCGGCGTCCACCTGGAGGTCCGGCGTCACCAGCAGCGCCACCGCCTGATCCACCCCCCAGGCCTGCCCCTGCCCCGGCTGGAACGGCGCCAGGTCGAACACGTCGGCGCTGACGCTCCAGCGCCGCGTCAGGTTGAGCTGGGCGCCGCCCGCCCCGCCCAGCTGCCAGAAATAGCCCGCCGCTGCCGGGCGCACCAGCCGGGAGACCCCCAGGTTGAGCCCCAGCGCGGTCCGCCCCAGGGTCCAGCTGCACAGCCCGGAAACGCCGGGCTGGAGCTTGTGCGCGCTGAAGGCCTCGGCGCCCACGGGCAGGCTCACCGTGGGCGCCATGGCCACGTCGGGAGCCGGGCCCCCGCCGCCCTGCCACGGGCTCCACTTGAGTCCCAGGCTCACGTCGGCGAAGCCGCGGGCCTGCGGGCCGCCGCCGCCCGGGCTCAGGACGGAGAACAGCGAGCTGGAGGCGCGCACCTCGAGGTCCCGCACCAGCCCGAAGCGCAGCATGGTGGGGAAGTCGGCGAGCCGGTCCCGGGGCACGCCCGGGGCGCCCTGGCCGAGGAACTCGACCGCGGCTTCGAGCTGCCACACGCGCGGATCCACAACCGAGGCGGGGTTGGTGGCGCCGGGCCGGTCGGCGGAGATGGGGTTGTCCCAGGGATCGGGCGGGGCGGCCGCAGCGGCCGCGGAGTCGGCCGCCGACGCGCCGGCTGGGCCGAGCCCCGCCAGCGCGCCCAGCAGGACCGCGAGGCGCGGGATGCTCATGAAGCGCGGGCGCCGGGCGCGCCCGCGGCGGAACGGCAGTCCCCGGACGCGGCCGGGTCCGCTCAGGCCTTCTCCTCCCACACCTTGGCCAGCTCCACGATCACCTCCACCGCCTTCTCCATGTCCTGGGCCGAGACCCACTCGAGCCGGGAGTGGAAGTTGTGCTCGCCGGCGAACAGGTTGGGCGTGGGGAGCTGCATGAACGACAGCCGGGCGCCGTCGGTGCCGCCCCGCACCGGGGTCTCCTGCGCCGCGAGCCCCACCCGGTGGATGGCCTCGCGCGCGTACTCCACCACCCGCGGGTGCTGGTCCAGCACCTCCTTCATGTTGCGGTAGGACTCCTCCACCTTGACGCTCACCGAGGCGCCCGGCCAGGCCGCCGCGGTCTCGCGCGCCAGCTTCTCGAGCAGCGCCTCCTTGTCGGCGAGGCCCGGGGTGGCGAAATCCCGGATCAGGAACTTCACCGAGGTCCGGTCCACCGAGGCGTCCACCACGTACGGGTGCACGAACCCCTCGCGCCCCTCGGTGGTCTCGGGCGACAGCCCGCCCTTGGGCAGCCGGTTCACGAAGTCGGCGGCGACCTTGATGGAGTTGATCATCCGGCCCTTGGCGTAGCCCGGGTGGGTGTTGAAGCCCTGGAAGGTGAGGGTCATGGCGTCCGCCGAGAAGGTCTCGCACTGCAGCTGCCCCAGGCTCTCGCCGTCCAGGGTGTAGGCGCAGTACGCGCCGAACTTCCCGACGTCGAAGAACTTGGTGCCTCCGCCCACTTCCTCGTCGGGGGTGAACCCCAGGCGCACCGCGCCGTGCGGAATCTCCGGGTGCTGCACCAGGAACTCCGCCGCGGCCACGATCTCCGCCACGCCGGCCTTGTTGTCGGCCCCCAGGAGGGTGGCGCCGGAGGCGGTGATGATGTCGTTGCCGAGCTGGCTCTGGAGTTCCGGGATGTCCTTGAGGCGCAGCACCGCGGCGGGATCGTCGGGCAGCACCAGGTCCTGGCCCTGCCAGTTCCGGTGCACCAGGGGCTTCACGCCGGCCCCCGCGGCCTCCGGCGAGGTGTCCACGTGGGCGATGAAGCCCACCACCGGCACGTTCTTCTTCTTGCTGGTCGCCGGGACGGTGGCGAACACGTAGCCGTGCGCGTCGCGCTGGGCGTCCTGCAGGCCGATGGCGCGCAGCTCCTCCACCAGCCGGTCCAGCAGGAGCAGCTGCTTCTCGGTGCTGGGATAGGAGGTGGAGTTCTCGTCGGACTGGGTGTCGAAGGTGACGTACCGCAGGAAACGCTCGACCACGCTGCTCTTCGCGCTCTTTTCGGGCATGCCAGGCTCCTCGGATGGATCCGCCGGGGCTTTATCGGAAGGAACTTAAGGCCTGCGGAAGGCGGTGTCAAAGGCCCCGCGGAGGCGGCCCGCCGTCCACCTCCACCTCGGCCTCCACCTCCACCGGGATGCCGAACGGGAGTTCGGCCATGCCCACCGCCGAGCGCGCGTGCGAGCCGCGCTCCGGGCCGTAGAGGTCCAGGATCAGGTCGGAGAAGCCGTTGATCACCTCGGGCTGGCGGGTGAAGCCGGGCGCGGAGTTGACCATGCCGAAGACCCTGAGCCAGGCGGTCACCCGGTCCAGATCGCCCAACTCCCGCCGGAGGCTGGCCAGCGCCGCGAGCGCGGTCAGCCGGGCGGCCTGATAACCATCTTCCAGACTCAGCTCGCGCCCCACCTTGCCCAGCGGCCCGGCCAGCGTCCCGTCCGGAGCCAGCGGGGCGTGCCCGGACAGCAGCGCCCGCCCGCCGCGCACCCGCACCCACGCGAACGGCAGCCGCACCCCGCCGGGGGCCCGCGGCGGCGGCGGCAGCGTCAGGCCCAGCTCGCGCAGCCGCGCCTCCACCCGACTTATCTCGGCCACGGCGTCACCCGCCCTCGGGCGCGTCTTCCACCAGGAACATCCGCGCCACCGGGGTCACCGCCCGGGCCTTGTGCGCGGTGCCGGCGGAGATGAGCACCGCCGAGCCCTCCGGGTAGCGCACCCGGCGGCCGGAGAAGTCCACCTCCAGCTCGCCGGACAGCACCACCCCCAGGTGGCCGCGCCGGCACCACTCGGGCTCCACGAACTCGCGGGTGAACTCCAGCCACCGGACCTGCCGCGCCCCCACCCGGACGCTCTTGGAGCGGGCGCCGGGCAGCCCGGGCTGCCACTCCAGGTCCTCGAACGCCACCATGCACGGCTCCATCCGGCCCTCCGTTCCCCCGCTACGGGTGTTCCAGCTGCCGCAGCTGCGCCGCGGCGCCGGGGCTGGCGGGGTCCAGCTCCAGCGCCTTGCGGTAGTTCTCCCGGGCCCGCTCGCGGTTCCCCGCGCGCAGGTAGGCCTCGGCCAGGCTGTCGTGGGCGTTGGCCGAGCCGGGGAAGGCCTCGACCATGAGCCGGAACACGGCGATGGCGGTGGCCGTGTCGCCGCGCGCGTACAGGAACCGGTAGCCCAGCTCGTTGAAGGTCGCCTCGCGCACCTGGGTGTATCCGGGGTAGGCCGCCTGGACCTGGTGGAACAGCTGCGCGGCGGCGCCGGCGCCTTCCTCGTACACCGCGCGCACGAAGTCGCCCTCGGGCGGCGGCGGCCGGCGGGAGCCCCCGTTCAGTGCGCCGGCGGGCGGCTCCAGCTTGGCCTGGCAGCCCAGCGAGCCGCCCAGCACCGCCAGCCCGCGGGGGTCCCGCCCCAGGTAGGCGTCCAGGAACTCCAGCACCGCGGTGCACACGACCTCGTAGCGCGCCGCGGCGCTGTCCTCCGCCACCCCCGCGCCGCCCGCGGCGAGGCCCGCCAGCAGCGGGTAGGACGTGAAGTCCAGGTGGCGGATCCCGGGGATGCGCAGCACGTACCAGCGGGCCCACGCGGCGGAATCCACCAGGCTGGGATCCTCGACGAGCCCCAGGGCCTCGTTCTCCGCCCGCGGGCGGGTGATGTGGAGCACCGGGACGCGCAGGCGCTCGGGGCGGTAGCGCGGGGAGGTCTTCAGGAGCGCCAGGTTGTACCGGAAGGCGATCCCGCTGTCCAGGCTCACCAGGGCGTCGAACTCGGCGCTGCTCATGGCGGCCAGGGCCGCGGCCATGCCGCCCAGGTCGAAGCCCACCAGCGCGGCCCGGTTGGGGTCCGCCCCGGGCAGCGACCGCCCCCGGGTGAGCAGGCACTCCAGGTCGCGGACCTGGGTCTCCAGGTCGGCCGGGTCCAGCTGGACCAGCGGGGCGTCGGTCCCGAACAGCGGGCACGCGACCACCACGTAGCCGTGGCTGGCCAGGTCTTCGCACAGCGCGACGTGCGCGCTCGGGGACTCGAAGTAGAGCCCCTGCGCGAGCACCACCAGGGGGAACGGGCCGGCCAGCGGCTCCACCCGCTCCTGCGCCGCGAGCGGCAGCCGGGCCATCCCGCGCGCCGCAGCCTCCGCGAAGCCCGCGGCGCGCAGCTCCGCCACCAGCAGCGACTCGGCCTCGCTCCTGGGCCGGCCCGAGCCGGCCAGAGAGACCGGCGGCCCCAGCAGCTCGGCGTAGCGTCCGAAGCGCATCGGGCCCGGCTCCGCCACCGGCCGGGCCGGGTACCACACCGCCATCGGGAGGGGGCGCTGCCGCTGGGCGGCCGCCCGCAGGGAGCCCTGCGCGTCGTACTTGGGCCGGTACGAGCGCTCCGGATCGGTGCCCGGCAGGAGCGTGAAGCCTACCGGGAAGGGCCCGCTCTCGAGATCGCCCCAGCGCACCGCCTGCCGCGCGCACGCCGGCTGGGCGCACGCCAGCGCTGCCGCGGCCACCAGGACCCCCGCCGCCACCACGACCTTGAGTCCGCCTCGCAAAAGTGCCCTCCAGCGCGAGCAAGGGGCCGCGAACCGGTCCCTCGCCGCACTGAAAATCTTATCGCGAATGGCGTTCGCAGGCCAGCGGGCCCGGGCGCCCGGCGCCTCAGAACGTGTATCCGGCGCCGGCGATGATCCGGCTGGTGCCGCCCACGTCCTCCAGCGAGGCCCCGAAGTTCACCGTGGGCGAGAAGTTGAAGCGCGCGCCCACGCGCACGACTCCGTCGCCTCGTCCCACCTGATGGGTGGCGGCGGTGAGCCGGAAGCCCAGCCCGGCCCAGGTGCTGAAGGACTGGCCGCGGCCGACGCTCCAGTCGAAGCTCGCCCCGGGCACCGCCTGCCCGTAGAAGCCGGTGGAGCCCCCGCCGGTCAGGAAGCCCGCCGCCAGCTGGCCGCCCAGCTCCAGCGGATCGTCGCCCCCGGTGTTCAACAGGCCGGCGCGCGCGTCGGCCTGCATACCGAACGTCTTGTTCTCCACGCTGGCCCCCAGGCCCACCGTGGCGTGCGGCGCGGTCGCGAAGCGCAGCTCGGCGGCGGGTCCCACGTCGCCGGCGCCCCCGCCGACGTACGCCCCCAACATCCGGCTTCCGGTGGCCATCCCTTCAAGCGGCCCGGACTGACCCAGGAATTGCGCCCTCGCGGCGGCGGCCCAGGCCAGCGCGGTGCACGCGGTGGCCGCCCAGAACAGCATCCTCATGTGTCGCATGCTCCCTCCGACGCGGCGCCTACAGCTGCGGCGCCTTCACCGGCACCCGGACCTCGCGCTGCAGCACGAGGGTCAGGGTGCGACCTTGGCGAACCACGACCGGCTGGCCTTTGGTCTCCAGGGCCGCGCCGGTTCCGGCCGCGGCCCCGATCACCGCCCCGCGCCCGAGGTTGCCGGTCAGCTTGCCCACGATGCCCCCCAGGACCGCGCCGCCGCCGATCAGCTCGGCATCGCGCTGGGTCTCGCCGCCGGCCTCGAACACCAGCGGCCGGGCGTCCATGGGCACCTCCCGCCCGCCGCCCAGGTCCAGCTGCGTGAATCGCAGCTCGAGCCGGGCCTTGTGCTTGCCCCGCCCGGTCGCCTCCACCTCGGCCACGCGGCCGCTCACCCGGGTCCCGGCGGGCAGAACCACTCGGCCGTCCGACTCCCAGGGAGCCACCAGCTCGGCCTCGAAGACATCTCCCACCTGGGCGCTCTCGCTGGAGATGCGTGACTCAATCCGCACCTGGGCGCGCGCGCCCGCCGCCAGGGCCTCCCCGGCCTCCTCCGGGGCCGCCCCGGACGCGAGGCCCGCCGAGTCCGCCCCGGCATCTCGCCCCGCCGTGCCCTGGCGGTGCGCCGCCAGCTGCCGCCCCAGCACCGCCCCTCCGGCCACGCCCGCCGCGACCGCCAGGCCGGCGAGCACGTAGATCCACTTGCGCGATCCGTCCACTGTGTCCTCCTTGCCCTCACCCCGCCGGGGCGCGGCCAGCCCCGGCGGCTGCGGGCGTGTCGGCCAGGAATCTAGAAGCGGAAGGCGAGCCCGACGGACGTGGTCCAGGAATCCGGGTTGAACTTGCCGGCAGCGAGCCGGCTGCTCTCCGAACTCAGGAACACGTACCGGCCGGAGACATCCAGGGCGGCCTTCCGGCTCAGCGGAAGCTGGACGCCCCCGCCCAGGTGCAGGCCCAGCTTCTGGGTGGTCTCGTCCGCGTAGGGCGACCCCGGGGCATAGCGGTACGAGGTGTTGTACCAGCCCGCTCCGGCACCCACGTACAGGGGCGCCAGCGGGGTGAACCACACGGAGCCGGTGAGCGGCCAGCTGCGCACCGTCAACCCGCCGCCGTAGTACTCCTGGCTGCGGTAGGAGACGCCGACCTCGGTGTCCAGGAGGCCCCGGACCAGGGGCGCCCGAACCGCCAGGCCGGCGGCGGCCCGCGCCTGGTCGCCGTCCACCGCCCGGGTCAGCCCCAGCGAGGGGATGATCTCCGTCCCGAAGTCACGGTCATCCCGGGACGGGTGGGCGGAGCTCACCGTCGCGAGCAGCGCCACGGCCGCGACGGCCAGCGCCGAGGAGATCGCCGCCCGGGCGATCCGGCGCGGTGACAGCCTCCGAGTCAGCTGCGTGGGGTTCCTCATGGTGCTCCTCCTTTGCCGGCGGCCTGCAGGGGAGCGCGCCGCGGCCGGTCGCACGCCCCCAGCGCCTGTCCTGGGAGAACAAGCGGCGTGCCTGAAGGGGGTGTCACCGGGAGCTATAGGTTTAGATGCCCGCTCATGGGAGGGCGTTGGCCGATAAGGGGGAAAGGTCGGGTTCCAGTGTCCCTGGAGGGACAGTCCGGAACCCGCGATCTTGATGGCCCGGTCTCATGCTCCGAACCCGGCCGGTGGATCCCGGGTCCAGGAGACTGCTAGACTGCCGGCCCGAGCCCTCGCCGGCGCGCGTCGGCGAGCGCACCCTCCCCCACCTCGAGGGCCGCATGACCCAGCTCGTGCCGAGCCGCGCCGCCGACTCCGAGTCCCGCTGGCTGGCGCACACCTATCGCCCCGGCACCCGGCAGCTCACCCTGCGGGCGGTGCTGGCGGGCATGGCCATCGGGTCGGTGATGTGCCTCTCGAACCTGTACGTGTTCTTCAAGACCGGCTGGTCCATGGGGGTGACCATCACCGCCGCCATCCTGGCCTTCGCGGTCTTCCGGCTGCTGGCGGCGGTTCGCCTCGCGCCCCGGCCGCTGACCGCCCTCGAGAACAACGCGCTCACCACGGTGGCCTCGGGCGCGGGCTTCATGACCGGGGGCGGCAACATGGCCGCCTTCGGCGCGCTGCTGATGGTGACCGCGGTGCGCCCCGCGCCGGCCCCGATGATCGCCTGGTTCGGGGCCATCGCCGCCCTGGGCGTGTTCACCGCCATCCCCATCAAGCGCCAGCTCATCAACTCCGAGGGGCTGGCCTTCCCCACCGGCAAGGCCACCGCCGAGACGCTGCGCGCCATCCACGGCGAAGGGCACGCGGCCGGGGACGAGGGCACCCGCCAGGCCCGCGCGCTGGGCCTGGGGGCGCTGTTCGCCGCGGCGCTGGCGTGGGTGCGCGACGCCAAGGTTGCCTGGATGCCCTTCAACCTGCCCGACCAGTTCGGCCTGCCGTTCGCCCTCGCGGGGCACGCCGCCCGCGACTGGACGCTGGCGTTCAAGGCCGAGGTGGTGATGCTCGGCGCGGGGGCGCTGATGAGCTTCCGGACCGCGTGGTCGCTGCTGCTCGGCGGGCTCCTGACCTACGGCGTGCTGGCCCCGTGGCTGGTCGGCCACCGCGTGGTGGATGCGGTGAGCTACAAGGCCATCGTGGGCTGGACGGTGTGGCCCGGGGCAGCGATCCTGGTGGCCTCCGGCATCACCTCGTTCGCCCTGGACTGGCGCAGCGTGGCGCGCTCGTTCTCCGCGATCGGCCGCATCTTCTCCCGGCGCGCCGGCGCGGCGGCCGACCCCATGGACGCGGTGGAGTGCCCCGGCTGGTGGTTCCCCGCCGGCTTCGTGGTGCTGGGGCCGGTGGTGGTGGTGCTGATGACGCTGCTGTTCCACATCCCCTGGTGGGCGGGGCTGGTGGCGGTGCCGCTGGCGGTGGTGATGGGCTTCGTGGCGGCCCGCGTGACCGGGGAGACCGACGTCACCCCCACCAAGGCGCTGGGCCCGGTCACGCAGCTGGTCTACGGGGTCATCACGCCGGGCAATCTCTCGGGGAACATCATGAGCGCCAACGTCACCGGGGGCATCGGGCTGCACGCCGCGGACCTGCTCACCACGCTCAAGACCGGCTGGCTGCTGGGCGCCAGCCCGCGGGTGCAGTTCTTCGCGCAGCTCTTCGGGGTGCTGGCGGGCGCGGCGGTGGTGGTGCCGGCGTTCACGATCCTGATCCCCGACCCGTCGGTGCTGGGCTCGGACGCCTGGCCCGCGCCCTCCTGCATGGTGTGGGCCGGGGTGTCCAGGGCCTTCGCCGGCGGGGTCGGCACGCTGGGCGGGCTGGCCCGCGCCGGCATCCTGCTGGGGCTGCTCCTGGGCGTGGCGCTGGCGCTGCTGGAGCGCGTCGCTCCGCCCCGGCTCAAGGCCTGGATGCCCTCGCCCGCCGGACTGGGCATCGCCATGGTGGTCCCGGGCAGCAACGCCATCTCGATGTTCCTGGGAGGGTTGCTGGCGCACCAGCTGCACGCGCGGCGCCCGGCCCTGGCGCAGCGCTACGTCGTCCCGGTGAGTTCCGGCCTGATCGCCGGCGAGAGCCTCATGGGGGTGCTGGTGGCGATGCTGATCGTGGGGGGCGTGCTGCACAAGTAGGGCGGCGGCGCCCCCGCCCGGCTCAGCTCTTCGCCGGGCGGAGCTTCATGCTGCAGCCCAGCGCCTTGGTCTCGGCCGCGGCCACCTTCCGGCCGGCCGCCACGGCCTCCACCGCATCCTTGAGCCACGGCTGCTTCACCGCGTCCTCGTTGCGCGCGTTGTCGTCCACCGTGCCGTGGTAGACCAGCTTGCCTTTGGCGTCGAACAGGAAGGCCTCGGGCGTGCGGGTGGCCCCGAAGGCGCGGGCCAGGTCGGAGGTGGAGTCCACCACGTACGGGAACTTGAGGCTCAGCTTGCCCGCCTGCGCCACCATCGAGGCGTAGTCGTCCGTCGGCAGCGCCTCCGGGTCGTTCGGGTTCACCGCGATCACCCCCACCCCCAGCTCCAGCGCGCGCGACCCAATGGCGGCGATGCGGCCCTGCCAGGCCTGCACCCACGGGCAGTGGTTGCACATGAAGATGACCAGCGTGCCGCGCTTGCCCGCGGCGGAGGCGATGGACACCTCGCTCCCGTCCACGCTCTTCATGGGCAGGTCGCGCAGCGGCGCGGGCTGGCCGATCTCGAGCGGGCCGGCGGGGGCCGCGGCCGTCGCGGGGCTGCCCGCGGCGGGCGAGGCGGCGGGGGCCGCGGACGGGTCGGACGCCGGCTCCCCGGCCAGCGCGGCGGAGTGCAGCAGGGCGATCCACAGGGGCACGGTGAGAAGCCGGATGGCGTTCATGGGTGCGTATCCTCCAGGTGCGGGGAGGCGGCCAGGACGTCACGGATGGACTGCTCGAAGCGGGCGGAGTCGGCCTCGCCCTCCCAGAACGTGGCCAGGTGGCCGCCGCGGCCGTAGATGAACGTGGCCGGCAGCGCGCCCGTCCAGCGCGGGCTCAGGGCGTTGATGAAAGGCATATCGTCTTCGTTCTTGAGGTAGGTGGTGTCGGCCACCCCCTGCGCCGCCAGGAAGCGGCGCGCCGCGGCCTGCTGGTCCGGGAAGTCGGCCGAGACCAGCACCAGCCGCAGCCCCTCCGCGGCGTGGGCCCGGGCGATCTGCAGCAGGACCGGCATCTCCTTTCGGCAGGGGATGCACCAGGTCGCCCAGACGTTGACCAGCGTGGCCCGGGCCCCCGGACGGGCCGCCAGCGCCTGGACCTGGGCCGCCGAAACCGGCACCAAGGGCGCGGCGGGCGGAGCGCTCCGGCGCGCCGGCTTGGCCGGGCTCTCGGCCGGGAGGGCCGCGAGAGCCACCCCGATCAGCGCCGGAATGGCGAGCCATCTACTTGTCAATCGCAAAGTTAGCTCTCTGGCCCGGGCCGATCGGGGGTCGGTTTCATGGGTAGACTTTGGTCGCATTGTCCAGGCTCGCCCGGCAGGTGTCAAGCCGGGGTGCTATACTCAGTGGCGCGACAGACCCCAGTGGGCCACCTTTCAGCCTCTCGGACGAGGAGGTCCCATGAAGCGTTGCCATCCAGGGTGGTCGTTCCTCGCGGTTCTGGCCTGCGTGGGGGGACTCGGCGCCTCGGCCCGGGCGGGGAACATCTACGGAGGGTACCTCGCCTCCGCCCACGCATGCCCGCCTTCCGGGTCCACCGGCTCCGGCTGCTGCAACCTGCATTTCAATGATGCGATGGACACGGCTACGTACTACCTCGGTTACAGCGGCCTCACCAGCAACTGCACCAGCGCGGATGTCCGCCTGACCGCCGGGGACGGGTGCGCCCTCGGGGCCGTGATCGTCCACATCAGCGCGGGCGGCGGGACGGCCAACATCCTGACCGGCCAGGTCACGTGGCCGGCGGCGGCGAAGTCCTACCTGAACTGCCGCGACCAGCTCACGGTGGAGCTGGACACCGAGAGTTTCCAGGGCGGGGAGCTGAGAGGTGTGCTCGACTGCTTCCCGGACCCGGTCAGGGTCACCACCTGGGGCCGGCTCAGACAGATCTACCGCTAGGGATAGGCTCTCGCGCGCACGAAGAGGGGATGCCCGGCACCACCGGGCATCCCCGCGGTCTTCGGGTTAGGAAGGAACGGCCTCGCACCGACAACTCACTGCACTCAAGGGTCCTCGGCGACAGGTGGAGGCCACCTTGGAGGCCACTTGGGCTAGTTCTTCCCTGGCCTGGTGACCTCGAATCTCACGCGGACGAGGGCGCCGGGTTTCAAGGCAACGAACTCCAGAGTGTCATTCGAGAGGAACTTGGGCACCTCCGACACCCAATCGTAGTCGGGCCCGGGCACCCCGTCGAGGACCACGTGTGACTTCTTTCCAAGTGCGGCATACGCAAATCGCCCACAGTCCGGACTGAACACCACGTCTCGGATCAAGCCCGACTCCTGTTGCTGCCTGCCATCAATATAGCAGGTCTCCATTCCACGCTGTTCGACGGTCCACCACAGATGCCGACCGTCCGGGCTAAACGAGGGGCCACTTCTAGGCATCCCGCTCATGGATAGTCCTGGTAGTCCATCGAGGACCACTGCACTGCTGTCTCCATCTGTAGCCCAACAGGCAACATGCTTGCCATCAGGGCTGTAGATCGGGCAATGAGTCCTCGGATCCCGATTCCGGTGCCAATGCCGCGATGCAAGCGTGAGGCTGCAAGGAAGAGCCGTCAGAGCATCCGAGGCCCGGACATCAGGCCCGCACGGACGATCCTGGAACTCGCCGAAATGGCACTCTCTTTCCGGTTCTTCCTCTTGGTCGCATACCAAGAAATACTTCTCGTTCCGACTCGCTCGATATTGCAGATGTCTCCCGTCAGGGCTGAATCCGAGTGGCCCGAATCCCGTAAATTCGGGACCTCGTCTTCCATCAAGGATGACGACTCGGGTCTTACTCGAAACATCAGCGCCGTAGGCAATGTGCGTGGCGTCAGAATTGAAGTGCGGTTCGTAGACGTTGTCATACACGTCCTGGGCAATGCCATCCACTTGCATATGCCACTTGGCACTGTCCTGTACCGCGTAAGCTATTCGCCGACCATCCTCGCTGACAACTACAGGGTGACGCGACCCACCGCGACCGCATACCTCTCGTCGAATTCCGTCCACGACGACTTGCCACTGATCTCCGAACTTCGCACGGTAGGCGAGATGCCGACCATCGCGGCTGGGCAGCAGCCACGCCCCGACATCGAGGCTATCGCACTTAGGCCCGGGCTCACGATCCACTACCGCGCGCCAGTGTCTGCCGTTGCGAACCCCGTACGCGACGTGTTGCCCGCCCGCGAAGAATGGGAAGGGCCTGATGTCATCGCAGAAGTCGCCTGGGATGCCGTCGAAGACGACGCACCACCTCCGCCCCTTCTGAGCGACGTAGAACGAGTGTGACCCATCGCTGCTGAATACTGGAGGGGCGGCAATCTCGTCGAACTCTGGACCCAGGGCGCCGTCCAGCCCTGCACGGGTACGCCCGCCAAATCGGCACGTGAAGACGACGTGGCCGCTGGACTCATGCATGTCCTCGATGTAGGCGTGAGCGGGGAGGGTTCCGAGTGGCGTCTCCGAAATTCCAAAGGGAGCCAACTGGTTCGGGGTCGGCCCCATACTCCTAGCCTCCGGATACGGCGCCAATCCGGCTGCAAGCAGCAAGCAAAGACCCAACCTGCTGGTCTCAAGCGTCACGTCTATACTCTCCGCTTCGTGGCGATCATGGAGCCCAAGTGGTGCCCCCGGCAGAAGTCGAACCTGCGACACACGGTTTAGGAAGAAACCGGACTTCAGCCGCAACGTACTGCGATCACGAGCCCTCGGTAAGGTGTGGAGGCCACGTTGGAGGCCACCGTCAACGCCGACCTCTTCCCACATGTTGCCCCGTCGGTCGGTCTGCTAACGCTGCGGCGCGCCCGCTGGCAACCCCCAGCTGCAGCTTGATCCCTTCCAATCCATATATTGCCACTTCCCATCCCGCTTCTGAAGCACGTGAAAGGAGCCTTGCCCGCCCGGCCAACCGAAATGAGACGCCATGTACACGACCGCCACGGTCTTGTCAGGGTTGAAGCCGACTGCAGACAGCTCGATCCAGCCCCCTGAATGTGGGTACCGTTCGTAGAAGGCGCCCCAGTAGTCCCTCTTCCCCGGGCCGCCGAAGCGTCCATCTGGGCCACGGCAGTTGACCGGAGGCAGGCCAGCGTGCGTCAGGCACTCATCAGGAACGAGTTCGTATGCCTTCTCGATGAGGAGACGCCTTTGGAGCTTCCAGGCGTTCTCGTTGAGCCTCTCATAGTCGGTAATTGCCGGCCCCAGTACGGCCACGTCTTCCCTGTCAGCCACAAGGCACATCTCGTTCGGACACGTCTCCAGCCTGATCACCAGCGACTCCGCGTGTGCCCCTCGCCAGGGCCACGCGCTCGGGAGGACTGCGGCATAGACCTCGTAGGCGTCGGTGGTCTCGTAAGGAGCGAGGAGAGAGTCTGGCTCCAGGG
>DATKKS010000286.1:0-3161 GCA_035542815.1 Saccharimonadales bacterium (SeqCode)
TGCCCGCCCCCAGCACGCCGACCGAGTCCACCGCGGCCCCCTAGCGGCGCGACCCCAGCCGGTGCTCCTCGCCGGCCAGGATGCGGCAGATGTTCCCGCGGTGGCGCCACCACACCAGCACCGCCACCCCCACCGTCAGCACCACCAGGTACGGATAGTCGGCGCGCCCCCCCTGGGTCAGCCAGGTGGCCACCGGCAGCGCCACGAACGCCGCCAGCGAGGCCGCCGACACCATCCGGGTCAGCGCGAACAGCACCACCCACGCGCCCACCGCGATCCCGCCGGCCAGCGGCACCAGCGCCAGGAAGCCGCCCAGCCCGGTGGCCACCCCCTTGCCCCCGCGGAAGCCGGCGAACACCGTGAACACGTGCCCCAGCACCGCCACCACCAGCGCCGCCGGCGGCAGCCACGCCGGTCCGCCTGCGCCCAGGCCGCGGGCCAGCGCCACCGCCAGCGCGCCCTTGCCCATGTCCAGCGCCAGCACCCCGACGCCCCAGGCCGGGCCCAGCGCGCGGTACACGTTGGTCGCGCCCAGGTTGCCGCTGCCCACCGCGCGCAGGTCCACCCGCCGCAGCCGCGCCGCCCACAGCGCCCACGGCAGGCTGCCCAGGAAGTAGGCCGTCACCAGCAGCAGCGCGGCGCGCACGTCACTCGCTCTTGCGGAAGCGCAGCGCCAGCGGCGTGCCGGTGAATTCCATCTCGTCGCGCATGCGGTGCTCCAGGAAGCGCACGTAGTTGGGCGCCACCGCCCGCGGGTGGTTCACGAACAGGCTGAAGGTGGGCGGCAGCACCCCGGTCTGGGCGGCGTAGTAGATGCGGGGCCGCAGGCCCGACTTGCTGGCCGGCGCGGGGTTCCGCTTCTGCAGCTGCTCGAAGAAGCGGTTGAGCTCTCCCGTCCCCACCCGCCGGGTGGCCTGCGCGTGCACCCGCTCCAGCAGCGGCCACAGCGAGCTCGCGCGCTGCCGGGTGAGGGCGCTCAGGAATAGCGCCGGCGCGTAGTCCATGAACGGCATCCGCTCGCGCGCCGCGCGCTCCATGTCCCGGGCGGTGTTGGTCTGCTTCTCCACCAGGTCCCACTTGTTGAACGCCAGCACCGCGGCGCGGCGCAGCTCGGCCACCTCCGCGGCCACGTGCACGTCCTGCGCGCTGAGCGGCTCGGAGGCGTCCAGCAACAGCACCGCCACGTGGCACCGCTCCAGGCTCTGCCGGGTGCGCAGCACCGAGAAGAACTCGGTGGAGTCCTTGACCCGCGCCGCGCGCCGCAGCCCGGCGGTGTCCACCAGCACGAAGCGCCGCCCGCTCACCACCACCTCGGAGTCCACCGCGTCCCGGGTGGTGCCCGGGGTGGGATCCACCACCATCCGCTGCCGCTGCAGCAGCGCGTTCACCAGCGACGACTTCCCGACGTTGGGCCGGCCCACGACCGCCACCCGGATGGCCTCCGGGTCCTCCGCGGGCGCGGCGGCCCGCGGCGGCAGCCTCCGCACCACCTCGCTCAGCAGGTCGCCCACCCCCCGGCCGTGCAGCGCCGAGACCGGGCACGGCCCGCCCAGCCCCAGGCGCAGCCACGCGGCGCTCTCCCACTCCTCGCGCTCGCCGTCGGCCTTGTTCACCACCAGCAGCACCTTGCCGGCGTGCCGGAACAGCCCCTTGGCAATGGCCTCGTCCAGGTCGGTGGGCGCCACTTTGGCGTCCACCAGGAACAGCACCACGTCGGCTTCCTCGATGGCCGCCTCGGCCTGCGCCCGCACCTGGTCCAGCAGCGCGCTGTGCGCCTCGGTGGTGAGCCCGCCGGTGTCCACCAGGTAGAAGCGCCGCCGCTCCCAGTCGGTGGGCGCGTAGTGGCGGTCGCGGGTCACGCCGGGCAGGTCGTGCACCACGGCCTGGCGCCGCCCTAGAATCCGGTTGAAGAGCGTGGACTTGCCGACGTTGGGTCGGCCTATGATGGCCACGATAGGCAGGTTCATAAGAAGGAGCCGCGGCGCGACCGCCGCGGCGCGGGCTGACGAAGGATGGAGCGGGCAACGGGATTTGAACCCGCGACCTTCAGCTTGGGAAGCTGACACTCTACCGCTGAGTTATGCCCGCTCTCCACGCTATCGGTGGCAAAGCTAAGACCTTGGGGTCCGTGGGTCAAGCAGTTTTTGAAGCTCCTCGAAGGCCCTTCGGGCGACCCTTCCGGCCTCCCCCGGCCCGCCCCCGGGGAGCCACCGGATGCCCGGCTGGGCCCGGAACCAGGTCAACTGGCGCTTGGCGTACTGGCGGGTGTGGCGGCGGATGTCCTCCACCACCTGGTCGCGCACGGCGCGGCCCTCGAACAGCGCGAACCACTCCCGGTAGCCCACCGTCTTGACCGCCGCGGCGCCCGGCGGCAGGCGCAGCTCCCACAGCCGGCGGGCCTCCTGTTCGAGGCCCGCCGCCACCATCGCATCCACCCGCCGGCCGATGCGCGCGTACAGCTCCTCGCGGGGCCGCTCCAGCCCCACCAGGGCCATCGGGCGGCCGGCCCCGGGGCGCTCGCGGTGCAGCCGGGTCAGCGGCCGGCCCACGGTGTGGAACACCTCCAGGGCGCGCACCACCCGCTGCCGGTCGCGCGGGCTCAGCCGCGCGGCGGCCTCCGGATCGGCCGCCGCCAGCTCCGCGTGCAGCTCCTCGCTGGACCGCCGCTGCCAGGCCGCGCGCAGGTCCGCCCGGGCCGGCGGCCCCTCGAACAGCCCGTGGGTGACGGCCCGCAGGTACAGCCCCGAGCCGCCCACCGCCAGCGCCCGGACCCCCCGGGCGCGCAGCTCCGCCTCGGCGGCGTCGAAGCGGCGGCGGAACTCGCCCGCGGAGAGCGACTCCCCGGGCTCGATCAGGTCCACCAGGTGGTGGGGTACGCGCGCGCGCTCGGCGGCGGAGGGCTTGGCGGTGCCGATGTCCAGGCCGCGGAACACCTGGCGCGAGTCCACCGACAGGATCTCGGCCTCGAGGAGCCCGGCCAGCTCCAGGGCCACCTCGGTCTTGCCCACCGCGGTGGGGCCCACCAGGGCCGCCAGGGGTCCGGCCGGTTGCGCGCCGGGATGAGCCTCGCCCGGGGGGCCGGCCGGCTGGCGGCCGGGCGCGCCGGGGGTGGCGGGATCAGAGGGGCGGGTGGCCACGGCGCCGCCCGAACAGGCGCTCGA
>DATKKS010000287.1:0-16337 GCA_035542815.1 Saccharimonadales bacterium (SeqCode)
CCCAGACCTCGCAGGCCGGCGTGGAGCGGCCGAAGCGGAGCCACGACGGCGGAGCCGGCCGCGAGACGAGCGAGGCGGAGCGCAGGAAGCGCGGAGCCGAGCGTCCGGCCGAGAGGTGCTGAGACCGGCTCTGCCAGGCGCCCCGCCATCCGCCGCCGAGGCGTCCTCGCGAGCCCCGGCGGCCGGGGCTGGCGCGGGCTCCTTCGCAGGCATCGGCGGCCGGGGCTGGCGCGGGCGCTTCGCGCCGCGCCGCCCGCCGCCGATGCGGATCACCCTCGCGGGCTTCGCCGCGCCGCCCGCCGCCGGGGCGAGGCGCTATTGCCGGCCGTGGTGGCCGAAGCGCTCGAGGTCCACGCGGCCGCGGGCGCTGAACTCGACGCCCTCGGCCTCCAGCAGGCGGCGCTGCTCGTCCGGCCCGCGGCCGGGGCGCGGGCTGATCCGGCCCTGGCTGTTGATCACGCGCTGCCACGGCACGAAGTCGGGCGCGCGCGCCATGGCCGCTCCCACCCACCGGGCGGCCACGCCCGCATAGGTGCGGGCGGCGACCCCGGCGGGGCGCCCCACGAGCTCCGCGATCTGTCCGTAGGTCATGACCCGCCCGGGCGGGATGGCGCAGACGACGCGGTACACCCGCGCGTCGAACGCGGCCGGATCCGGCGGGGAGGTGAAGGCCATCGGGGCCGCGGCCGCCGGCTCAGCCCGGCGCGCGCTTCCAGCGTGTACGCGCGGTCAGCCACAGGTGCAGCAGCATCAGCGCGCCGTGCCCGGCGAGCACCAGGCCCATCAGCACCACGTAGCCCTCGAAGCCCTGGCCGCGGCGGCCGCGCTCGTCCATGGCCAGCACCACGTAGGTCCCCGCAGCCACCGCCGCCAGCGAGCCCAGCGCCAGCACCCAGCGCAGCCGAGCCCGGTACGGGTACCACACGTGCCACCACGTCAGCGCGGCGTAGCCGGTGAAGCCCAGCATCACCGCGGTCCACATCGGGACCGACCCGGGATCCCGCCTCGGCAGCACGAACAGCAGCACCCACGCCAGCCAGGCAGCCACGGTGAGGCTGCCCCCGGCGGCCAAGGCCACCAAGGCGCCCAGCGGCCGGAGGGCCGCGGACTCCCGCGCGTAGTGGCGCACCAGCTCCTCCGGCGGCCCGAAGCGGTCCACCGCGCTGCGCTCGGCCTCCGCCGGGGACAGCCCCCGCGCCTCCTCCGCACGCGCCGCCTCGCCCAGATGATCCGCCACCTCCTGCACCACCCGGCGGGCCAGGCGGGGATCACCCCGCAATCCCGTCCGCAGGCGGCGCAGGTACTCCTGGATGGGACCGGGTTCAGACATGGACGGGACCCCCACGGAGGACGGCGCGCATGCCCTGCGCGAGCAGCTCCCAGGCGCGGATGCGCCCGGCCAGCTCGGCCCGGCCGCCGGCGGTCAGGCGGTAGACCCGCCGCCCGCGCCCCGCGACCGTCACCAGGCGGCTGGCCACCAGGCCCCGCCGCTCCAGCCGGTACAGGGCCGGGTAGACCGTGCCCTCCGGCAGCTCGAACGCGCCCCGGCTGCCGCGCCGGAGCGCCTCGACCACCGCGTAGCCGTGGGCCGGCCCGCGCGACAGCACCGAGAGGACCAGCAGGTCCACCTGCACCACCGGCCGGCGTCCGCTCTTCATACCCAGGACTGTATACTATGCCGCGCTAGGTGTCAAGGGAGTCCGCGAAACCGCCGCCGGAATCCCCCTCGAGCCCGCGGGTCACAGCGGGCGCCGAGAGAGGCTCCGCACCGCCACCGCCAGGGTCAGCAGCACGTAGCCGACGGCCCACACCACCATGGCCCCGTTGGGCACCGACACCGGCGAGAAGGGAGTGAGGTGCAGATCGCGCACCACGGAGGGCTGCATGTGCCAGGCGGCCAGCTGCCACATGGCCTCGCTGGGGACCAGCAGGCTGGTGAGGGTGCCCAGGTGCCGGGCGGTCTCGTTGCCGGCCAGCGCCCCGAGCTGCTCGGTCCAGCTCCCCACGAACGCCAGGCCGTACAGCCCCAGCACGGTGATGCCGTTGGTGATGGTGCTGAGCCGCGTGCCCCCGGCGATGGACAGCGTCATGAGCACCAGGCCCTCGAGCAGGATCAGCGCCAGGCCGGGCGCGATGCCCGGCGGGGTCACGTGCGCGATCCCGCGCGCCACCGCCAGCACGCCGCCGGCCATGAACAGGAGGTAGCCGGCCAGCACCACCCCGTGCGCCGCCCACTTGCCCAGGACGATGGTGGAGCGGCGCACCGGCTTGGAGGCGAGGGTCTGCATCACCCCCGAGGCGATCTCGCCCGAGAGCGTGTCCACCGGCATCAGCACCGCGGTCATCACGGTCAGGAAGTTGACCGCGAACAGGCCGGCCAGCGCGAAGGTGGTGAGGATCATCTGCTTCTTGACCGCGGCCACCAGCGCGTGCTGGGTGACGTCGCGGTGGATGAAGTAGAACCCCAACCCGAACAGCCCCAGGAACGCCAGGCCGCACAGCAGCGCGGCGAGCAGCAGCTTGCGGCGGCGGGCCTCCGCGAGCGTGAGTTGGAAGATGGTCGCGAACCCGTGCATGGCTTCCGCCCCCGGCCTAGCCCGGCCGCTGGTCCTCGCCCATGACCTCGAGGAACAGCGTCTCCAGCGACTTGCGGTGGGCCTGCATGCGGTACAGGTCCACCTCCTGCTCCACCAGCCAGCGCGCCAGCCGGGGCAGCTCTTCCTCCGCCCGCACCACCAGGCGCACGACCCCGTCCCCCGCCCGCACGCCGCTGCCGAACCGGCCCAGCCCGGCCAGCGTCTCCGGGGGAATCGGCCCGACCCGCAGCTCCAGCTCGAGATCGCGCTCCGCCGAGCCCAGCACCAGCTCGTGCACCGCGCGCCCGTCCTTCACGAACACCACCCGGTCGCAGGTGGCCTCCACCTCACCCAGCAAGTGCGAGTTGAGGAACACCGCGGTGCCGGCGGCCTTGAGTTCGCGGATGATGTCGCGCACCAGGAGCCGCCCCAGCGGGTCGAGGCCCGAGGTGGGCTCGTCCAGGAACACCAGGCGCGGCTCGTTGAGCAGCGCCTGGGCCAGGCCGATGCGCTGCAGCATGCCCTTGCTGTAGTCGCGCAGCCGCCGGCCTGCGGCGTCCAGCAGGTCCACCCGCGCCAGCAGCGCCTCGATGCGGTCCTCCCGGCGCGCGCGGGGCACGCCGTACAGCCGCGCGTGGTAGCGCAGCAGCTCGCGGCCGGTGAGCCAGTCGTGGAAGCGGAAGTGCTCCGGGAGGAAGCCGATGCCGGCGCGGGCCCGGAGGTCCCCCAGGGGCGCGCCGAGCACCACCGCGGAGCCGGCCGTGGGCCGCAGCAGGCCCAGCAGCATCTTGAGCGAGGTGGTCTTGCCGGCCCCGTTCGGCCCCAGGAAGCCGAAGACCTCCCCCGATCCCACGGACAGGGAGAGGTCCGCGACCGCCAGCTTGTCGCCGAACTGCTTGCGCAGTCCCCGCGCCTCCACCACCGGCGGGGTCACGCGGCGGCTCCGCTCACCGCAGCGAGCCGGCCATCAGCAAGAGGTCCTCGCTCGCGATGTTCCCGGCGAGCGCGTACACCCGGTCGCCCTCGGACCACATCACCACCGCACCCCGGCGGCCCCCCGTCTCGGTGCCCGTCGGCGCGCCGGTGGTGGTGACCAGCAGCCCGCGCTGGCCGTGGACGTCCACCTCGCGGAACGAGGAGGCGTTGGACGGCACCGGGATGAGGACCGTGCTGCGCCAGTCAATGGTGCCCGCGAACCGGTGGGCCTCCTCGGGCGACAGGCCCAGGACCCGCAGGCCGATCTCGCCCAGCTGGCGCAGGTCGAGGCCCGGCGGCAGCTCCACCACCGGGCTGGGCGCCTGCATCAGCACCGCCACCTGCTTCCCCTGGCGGTAGCGGATCACCACCGCCGGGGGGACCCGCACGGTGGCCTGCGCGCCGTCCAGCCGGTCGGGCAGCCGCACGTCGCTCACCCCGAGCGCCTCCAGCGCCTGGCGCAGCTTGCGCGCGTCCACCGTCACGCGGGCCACCGCCCGGCCCCTCACCAGCAGGGTGTCGGGCATCAGCCCGGTGGGCAGGGTGACGGGCGTGCGCACCGCGAAGCCGGCCACCGCCGAGGCGGCGCCCGCGTCCGGGACCACTTGCGGCGGGCCGGGCTTCTCCAGCTCCTGGACCTGGTCCCCCAGCAGGCTCTTCACGTCCAGCTGGGTGTGGTTGAGCTGCTCCAGCCGGCCCGAGTCCACCGTGATCGCCGCGAAGTTGCGCACCCGGAACAGGTCCAAGAACGCCTGCGCCGAGGCGCGCAGCGCCGGAGACAGAACGAACGCCACCACGATCGCGGCCGCCGCGGCGACGGCCAGCGCCGGGCGGTAGAAGCGGGCCCGGCGGAGCAGCGCTCCGGCGCCCTCCCCGGCGGGGCCCTGCCGCCGCAGCCGCTCCCGCAGCCCGGCCTCCAGCTCCGGGGGCGGGTCCCGGCGCAGCTTGCTCATGAAGTCCTCGCTCATGCTGAGCCTCCTTCTTCAGCGAACCACTCCGCGCGCAGCCCCTGCAGGACGCGGTGCAGAATGGTGCCCACATTCGATTCGGACAGCCCGGTCAGCCGGGCGATGGCGCGGTTGGTCAGCTCCGCGCCGAACTTGAGGGCCACCAGCTCCCGCTCGCGGGCCGGCAGGCGCTCCAGGAGCCCGGAGAGCCGCTCGGCGTCGGAGCGCGCCACCGCCAGGTCCTCCGGCGTGGGGCCGCCCGCGACCCCGGCCGCCGCCTCCAGCGGCGCGTGCTCGCGCCGCCGGCGGTAGTGGTCGATGGCCAGCCGCTGGGCGATGGTGAAGAGCCAGGTGCCGAACCCGGCCAGGTCGCGGCGGTACCGGTGGCGCGCCCGCCAGGCGCGCTCGAACGTCTCGCCGGTCAGGTCCTCCGCGTCCGGCCCGGCGCCGACCCGGTAGCGGAAGAAGTTGTAGACGCGCGGCAGATGCTCCGCGTACAGCGCGCCCCAGTCGGCTTCGGTGGCGGCCGCCCAGGGCAGGAATCGCGTCGGCATCGCGCTCTCGGTGGTGGTCATGCCTGCTTATACGTTCGAGCCGGGAGACTATCACACGGCCCCGGACCGGCGCCCCGGGCTACGGGGCGGTCACCACCAGCACCAGGATCTCGCCGCGCTCCACCCGGATCCGCGCCGGGCGGCGCTCCACCACGTTGGACACGGAGTCCTGCGCCCCCAGCTCCAGGCGCGCGCCGCGCAGCGGGTAGCGCAACCCCTCGGTGGTCACGCCCTCGGCCGGCGCGCCCACCGCGAAGAAGGACACCGTGGTGCCCGGCGGCGCGTCCAGCTCCACCTCGCCGCGGGCCAGCCAGGCGCGCCCGTGGGCGTCCTCCAGCACCAGCGGGGCGCGCCCCAGGTAACGCTTCAGGAGCGAAAGATGGCCCAGGACGTGGTCCAGGCGCCCGGCGGTGGCGCCGAACACGGCGATCTCCGCGAAGGGCCCGCGCGCCAGCACGTACTCCAGCGTCTTCTCGAGGTCGGTGCGCTCGGTGTCGGGCTCGCGCACCACCGGGACTGCGGCGAAGTGCGCCAGGGTCTCGGGCAGGGCGGAGTCCAGGTCGCCTACGATCGCCTGCGGGGCGAGGCCGAAGGCGCGCGCCGCGTTGGCGCCGCCGTCGGCGCACACGAACAACGCCGCCGCCCCGACCGCGCGGGCGAGCGCCTCGCGCGGCGGAGGTTCCCCGTTGGCCAGGATGACTGCGGTGCGCATGGCACTGCGCAGGGTACAGGAGACTTGACAGCTTGGCCACGCCGGCCCACACTCGCGACGACCGTTAGGGGTGGCCGGAAGCTCGGCCTGAGAAAACACCCTATCGAACCTGATCTGGGTCATGCCAGCGTAGGGAAACGGTGACCGCAAAGGCCTTCTTTCCTGCCGCGTCCCCACGCTGGGAGCGGCATTTCTGTTGCCGGAAGGAAGGTCCCATGTTCCGCATCTCCCCCGTCTGCCTGGCGGCCGCTGTAGCCCTCCTGCTGGGGCTCGCGCAGCTCCCCGCGGCCGCCCAGGCCCCGCACGTGCTCCGGGGCCGGGTCCTCGATATCACCACGGGCTGGCCGGTGCCGGACGCCCGAGTGCGCATGCTCGACCCGGCGGTGGAGACGGTCACCGATTCCGGAGGGAATTTCGCGCTGACGCTGTCCGGGCCGTTGGAGGGCCGGCGGACGATCGAGGTCTCGCGCGTGGGCTACGGGAGCGAGACGATCACCCCGGCACGCCTCGACCTCTCGAGCCCGCTGGAATTCCGCCTGTATCCGGCGCCCATCCGCCGGCCTGTGTTGGAGGTCTCCACCACGCGGGCTCGCGAGAGGACCTCGGCGGTGGCCTTCACCGAGCTCGACCGGCGCGAGGTGCAGCAGAAGTACTGGGCGCAGGACGTGCCCATGCTGCTGGCCGAGACCCCCAGCGTGTACGCCTACTCCGACGCGGGGAACGGCGTAGGGTACTCCTACGTCACGGTGCGTGGCTTCTCGCAGAGCCGCGTGGCGGTGACCATCAACGGGGTGCCGGAGAACGACCCCGAGTCGCACGAGGTGTACTGGGTGGACCATCCGGACCTGCTGGCCAGCACCGCCGTGCTGCAGGTGCAGCGCGGGGTCGGGAGCGCGCTGTACGGGGCCAGCTCGGTGGGCGGGGCGATCAACCTGGAGACCCAGCTGGCGCCGGCGCCCGGGGCGCGGCGGCTGGACCTCTCGGCCGGCTACGGCAGCTTCAACACCCGGCGCTACTCGGTGGACTTCGAGTCGGGCCTGCTCAGCGACCGCTACGCCGTCTCCGGGCGCTACTCGCGGATTCTCTCCGACGGCTACCGGGACCAGTCGTGGTCCGACCTGTGGTCGTACTTTCTCTCCGCGGTGCGGGTGGACCCCACGGTTGTCACGCGCCTCAACGTGTACGGTGGGCCGGAGAACCTCCACCTGGCCTACTACGGCGTGGACCACACCTACCTGGACGGCCAGGTCACCGGAAACGCGGACCGCGACCGCCGCTTCAACCCGCTGGACTGGCCGGGCGAGACCGACAACTTCTTCGAGCCGCACTACGAGGTGATCCAGAACGTGCGCCTGTCCGACGTCGCCGCCCTCACCCACACGCTGTTCTTCTACGCCGGCGACGGCTACTACGACGACCGCCCCGACGGCCCCCAGGAGCTGGCCCTCAACCACCTGCCGGAGTTCGAGGTGTCGGACTCCTCGGTGTACCCGTCCACCTACTACCTGACGGACTCCACCGGCGCCCCGGTGCGCCAGCCGGACGGCCGGTTCAAGGTGGTGGCCACCGACCTCACCCAGCGGCTGTGGGTGAAGAACACGCACTACGGCTGGGTGCCCCGGGTGCTGCTGCGGCACCCGCACGGCGAACTCACGCTGGGCGGCGAGTGGCGCGAGCACTCCGGGCACCACTTCGGCGAGCTGACCTGGGCCCAGGCCCTGCCGCCGGGGGTCCAGCCGGACCAGCACATGTACGACTACACCGGCCACGTGCACGTGCAGTCCGCCTTCGCCCAGGAGTCCTACCTGCCCCGTCAGGACCTGCGTCTCACCGGGAGCCTGCAGCTGCGGCACACCCGCTACGGCGTGGACCAGGATCCCTTCCACGGCTACGACTTCCACCTGGACTACACCTTCCTGAACCCGCGGCTCGGGGTGAACTGGAACCCGCGCGGGGCGGGCGGCGCGGAGCCGGGGTGGAACGTGTTCGCCAGCTACGCCCACGTCAGCGTGGAGCCCATCCTGAGCGAGATCTACAGCGCCGACGACCCGACCGCCACGCCGCTGTTCCGGGTGGTGGACGTGGCCCACGGCATCTACCAGGACCCGCTCATCAGCCCCGAGCATCTCAACGACTACGAGGCCGGCGTGGGGCTGCGCCGCGCCGAGGGCCACGTGCGGCTCACCGCGTTCTGGATGGACTTCCGCGACGAGATCGTGCCGCAGGGCCAGATCAACCGCCTGGGGGTTCCGATCACCGGGAACGCCGCGCGCTCCGAGCACAAGGGCGTCGAACTGGAGGCGGCGCTGCGCCACCGCAGCGGCCTGGAAGCCTCCGGCAACCTCTCCTGGAGCGTGAACCGCTTCCTCGACTACCGCGAGTACGTGGACTCGACGCACGTGAACGACTACAGCGGCAACTCCATCGCCACCTTCCCCGGCCTGCTGGGGAACCTCGAGCTGGCGTTCCGGCGCCGCGCGGGGCGCGTGGCGCTCTCGCTGCACGGCGCGGGCACCCAGTACCTGGACAACACCGAGGACGACCGCAAGCAGCCGGAGCTGCGGGCCGAGCCCGGCTACCAGCACAAGCTGGCCCCGGGCTACGCGCTGCTGAACGCGTCGGCCACGCTGGACCTGGGGGCGCTGGCCGGCGCCCGGGGCCTCACCCTGGACGTGCACCTGCTCAACATCCTCGACAAGCGCTACGTGACCTCCGGCTACGTGTACAGCGAAGTGCCGTACTACTACCCGGCCGCCGGGCGCAGCGTGTTCGTGGGATTCAAGGCGGGGCTCTGAGATGAGCTTCCCGGCCCGTCCCGCCCGCGCCCTCCGGCGGGCCCGCCCGGCGTGAGCCCCGCCCCGCCCCCCGCGCCCGCGATGCACCCGGCGGACCTGGCGCTGCTGGCGGCGTACGCGGCGTTCCTGGCGTACGTCGGGGTGCGCCTGTTCGGGACCGCCCGGCGCGCGTCGGCCGAGTTCCTGGTCATGGGCCGCACCCTGTCCCTGCCCTCGTTCGTGGCCACCCTGGTGACCACCTGGTACGGCGGCGTGCTGGGGGTGGGCGAGTACTCCTACCGCTACGGCATCTCCAACTGGCTGGTGTTCGGGGTGCCGTACTACGTGGGCGCACTGCTGTTCGCGCTGTTCCTCGCCCGCCGCGCCCGGCGCGCCGAGCTGTACACCGTGCCGGACCAGCTGGCCCGCGCCTACGGCCGCGGCGCCGGGCTGGCCGGCGCCGCGGTGCTGCAGGTGCTGTCCTCGCCCGCGCCCTACGTGCTCATGCTGGGGATCCTGCTGCAGCTGCTCTTCCGCTGGCCGCTGTGGTGCGCGGTCCTGGTGGGCACCTTCTTCGCCACCGCCTACTCCCTGCGCGGCGGCATGCGCTCGGTGGTGAACGCCGACAACCTGCAGTTCGTGCTGATGTTCGCCGGCTTCCTGGTGGCCCTGCCGCTGCTGGCGGTGCGCTTCGGGGGGCTGGGCTTCCTGCACGCCCACCTGCCCGCGGCGCACTTCACCTGGCACGGCGGCAACTCGCCCCAGTACGTGTTCGTGTGGTACTTCATCGCGCTGCAGACCCTGGTGGAGCCCACCTTCTTCCAGCGGGCGTACGCGGCGGCCGACGAGCGCACCGCGCAGCGCGGGGTGCTGATCTCCATCCTGTTCTGGGCGCTGTTCGACTTCTTGACCACCTTCACCGGGATGTACGCGCGGGCGCTGCTGCCGCACCTGGCCCACCCCACCGAGTCCTACCCCGCGCTGGCACTGGCGTTCCTGCCGCCGGTGGTGCGCGGCGTGTTCTACCTCGGGCTGCTGGCCACGATCATGTCCACGGTGGACGGGTACACGTTCATCGGCGGGGTGAACTTCGGGCGGGACCTGGTGTGGCGGTGGCGCCGGGAGGCGGACGAGCGGCGCCTCAACCGCTACGTGCAGCTCGGCTTCCTCATCACCGCCGCGGTCGCGGTGATGCTGGCGCTGTACTTCCGCTCGGCGGTGGACCTGTGGCACGACGTGGGCTCGGTCGGCGTGCCCGCGCTGCTGGTGCCCCTGTCGGCCTCCTACAGCGCCCGCCGCCGGATGCGCCCGCGCGCGGCGCTCCTCGGCATGCTCGCCAGCGGCGCCACCGCGCTGGGCTGGCTGCTGGCGGCGCACCTGCCGGCGTCCGGCGGGCGCTACCCCCTGGGGCTCGAGCCCATCTACGCCGGGCTGGCGGTCAGCCTGGCGGTGTATCTGGTGGACGCCCTCGGGCGCCGCCGGTAGGATGCCCCCATGCTGAGCCTCCAGGAGACCTACGCGCCGCAGAACCGCTGCTTCGGCTGCGGCCCCGCCAACCGCCAGGGCCTGCGCATCCGGAGCTTCGTCGAGGGCGACGAGGTGGTGTGCCGCTGGAAGCCCGAGCCCCACCACCTGGCCTTCGAGGGGGCGGTGAACGGCGGCATCTGCGGCACGCTCCTGGACTGCCACAGCAACTGGGCCGCGGCCTGGCACCTGATGCAGCGGGCCGGCGCGGCCAGCCCGCCGTGCACCGTGACCGCGGAGTACCACGTGAAGCTGCGCCGTCCCACCCCGCTGGACGCCACCCTGGAGCTGCGCGCGCGGGTGGTGGACTCGACCGACGACCGCGCCACGGTGGAGACCACGCTGTCCGCCGGCGGCGTGCTCACCGCCACCTGCCGCGGCGTGTTCGTGGCGGTCAAGGAGGGCCACCCGGCCTTCCACCGCTGGTGATCCGACGGCTTTCGGAATGGAAAACAGCCGGGGCCGCCTCTCGGGCGGCCCCGGCGCGCACGACTTGGGAGATGCCGGACTAGCTCGCCTTGCGGCGGCGCAGCCCGAGCCCGAAGAGCCCCAGCAGGCTGGTGCCCAGGAGCGAGAGCGTGCCCGGTTCGGGAACGCTCGGCGGCGTGCAGTCGGGGTGGAAGGTGGACCCCGGGGCAGACCCATCCATCACCGGGATGCCGGTGGCGGGAGTGCCGGCGAATCGGAAGTCCAGAGCCAGCGAGCCGCTGCTGCCCTGGGCCGCCATGACGCCCAGCCCCAGCACAGCCTGGCTGGCGTCCGGCGCGCCGATGATCGCCGGGCCTGCACTCGCGGGGGCCGCGAGCAACACCGCGATGAGCGCAACCAACGTAATCACAACAACATGCTTCATAGGTACGAATCTCCTTCCAGCTTGGGCCAAAGCGTGGATGCTAGCTCCGAGCACGATTAGTGTATCAGTTATTCGTAATCTGTCAACAAATTTCTTGGACCTGCCGGCGCGCCGGGTGACCGCGTCCACGGCAGGGTCCCCCCTTCCCCGGGCGCGGTGCGCCCGCACCCGGGGGCGGCGCCCGCGTTGACCCTGCCCGGGGCCGGGACTAGACTGCGGCTGATCAGGGAACACACCCAGCGATCTCAGGAGGACGCCATGGCCAGCGACTTCCAGCTGAACCATCGCCAGCTGTACCGCCTGCCCTGGAACCTGGCGGACAACATCATCTCCTGGCTGGAGCCCACCAAGACCTGCAACATCTACTGCGAAGGCTGCTACTCGGCGAACCAGCCCGCGAGCCACAAGAGCCTGGAGCAGATCCAGAGCGACCTGGACGTCTTCGAGCGCTTCCGCCAGACCGACGCCGTCTCCATCGCCGGGGGCGAGCCGCTGACCCACCCGCAGATCGTGGAGATCGTGCGCATGGTGGCGCAGCGCGGGCTCAAGCCGGTGGTCAACACCAACGGCCACGCGCTCACCCCGGAGCTGACCCGGGACCTCAAGCGGGCCGGCCTGCGCGGCTTCACGTTCCACGTGGACAGCATGCAGAAGCGCCCCGGCTGGACCGGGAAGACCGAGCTGGAACTCAACACGCTGCGGCTGCGCTTCGCGGAGATGGCGGCCGAGGTCGGCGGCATCTCGTGCGCGTTCAACGCCACGGTGTACGAGCGGAACCTGCGCGACGTGCCGGAGATCGTGGCCTGGGCCCGCCGCCACGCCGACATCGTGCACGTGGTGGTGTTCATCAACTACCGCGCGACCATGGACCAGAGCTTCGACCACTACGTGAACGGCCGGAAGGTGGACGTGCAGCCGCTGGTCTACCACAAGCACAGCCGGCAGCGGTCTGACATCTCGGCCAACGAGGTGGTGGCGGAGATCCGCAAGCGCTTTCCGGAGTTCGAGCCGTGCGCCTACCTCAACGGAACCGAGGACCCCAAGGCGTTCAAGTGGCTGCTCACCCTGCCTTTCGGGGTCCGCGACGAGATGCTGGGCTGCGCCGGGCCCAAGTTCATGGAGCTGTCGCAGGTGCTCCACCACCTCCGGCACGGCCGCTACCTGGGCTACGTCACGCCGCAGATGCACCGCAACGGACGCCTGCTGCTGCTCCTCGCCGGCCTGGACCGCGGCCTGCGGCGGGTGCTGGGGCGCGACCTCCTGGCCACCCTGCGCAACCCGCTGCGCCTGTTCCGGCCGCTGCACATGCAGTCGGTGATGATCATCCAGCCGGTGGATATGATGGCCGACGGGCGCCAGTCCATGTGCGACGGGTGCCCGGACATGACCGTCCACGAGGGCCAGCTGGTGTGGTCCTGCCGGCTGGAGGAGCGGCTCAAGTTCGGGACCTGGATGCACACCGTCCCGGCGGCCCGGAAGCCCGAGGTCGAGACCCCGGCCCCGCCCGCGCCGCGCAGGGAGGAACAGCCCCAGCCGGCGGAAGTGTGAGTGCGCCGTGAAGACCTGGCTGGCTCTCTTGATATGCCTGGCGGCGCTGCTGCCCGCGGCCGCCCGGGCCGGCGACGAGCCCGACAGCTGCCGGGCCGGGGAGCCGAGGCACGGTCACCCGCGCTCCGAGCCGCGCGGCCAGCGTGGAGCACGGACGGAGTTCTTCGTGAACGTGGGGTACTCGAGAGACTTCGAGTCCTACCGCACCTCGCCGCCGTACTACCCGCACGAGGACCAGTCGCCCTGGGGCGGCCCGGCCCTGGAGCTGGGCTTCCGCCGCTGGCTGGGCCCCCGGGTGGCCCTGGGGCTCATGGGCGGCTACCACAGCCTGGGCAGCTACACCATCGGGGGCGGGTCCAATCCAACCCACATCGTGGTATTCCCCATGACGAGCGTGGTGACCTACCGGATCGCGCCACGGGGCCCGGTCAAGCCGTACGCCAGGTTCGGCGCGGGCGTCTACTCCGTGCGCACGACCCAGGAGATCAGCGGGGATGCCAGCGAGCTGTTCTACCTGAGCCAGAAGCTGCGCTTCGGTTATCACGCCGGCCTGGGGGCGGACTTCCGCGTCGGCGATGTGGGCCTGGACGTGGACGCCGCCTGGCACGTGGTCACCGTAGACGACGTGCCGTACAATCACCTTACGCTGCTGGCCGGGCTGCGCTTCCGCTAGCCCCTGGCGCGCGCAACCCGCACCGATCCAGCCGCGTCGAAGCTGATGAGACCGCCGGGGCCGCACGGCAGGCCGTCCCTCCAGGTCTCACCGGGCGCCCTCCGGGGGCGCCGTCCCCAGGGGTCCGACCTCCCCTGACCACATCCGAGCGGAGGCAGCATGAAACGACTCCTGGTCTGCACCTTGTGTCTAGCAACCCTCCTGCCCGCGCTCGCCCGGGCGCAGGACGAGGGCGACTGGCGCCCGCCCCGGCCCGGGCGCGGCATGGAACGCGGGTACCGGGACGGGCGGAGCCAGCGCCGCTACCGCCGCCATCCCCACTACCGCAGCCACCTGGAGGTGTTCGCCAACGGCGGCTTCTCCGGGGGCGTGGAGGACCGCGGCTGGGACGGCTACGGCGACTGGCGCGGTCATGGGCTGGACGGCGGGGTCGCGGTGGAGGCGGGCCTGCGGTACTGGGTGGCCCGCGGCGTGGCGGTGGGGGTCTCCGGCGGCTACCACGACCTGGGCCGCCTGAACGGGCCCGGCCCGTACTACGCGATGAGCGGCCCCCCCATGGACGGCGGCTCGCACCTCTCGGTCTTCCCGGTCACCGCCGACCTCACCCTGGAGCCCATGACCTACGGCATGGTCCGGCCCTTCGCCAAGATCGGCGCCGGGCCGTACTTCCTCAACGGGCTGTCCGACTGGGAGAACGCCACCGGCCGGTTCGACCACGGCAATGACAGCGTCCGGTTCGGCTTCCACGGCGGCGGCGGCCTGAACTTCCGCGTCGGCCGGCTGGGCTACAGCGTGGAGGCCGCCTGGCACGCGGTGGACGTGAACCAAGGCCCGTACGACCACTTCACGCTGCTGGCCGGGGTCCACTTCCACTAGGCGCCGCGGCAGCGAAACGCGACCGGCCGGCCCCTGCGGGCCGGCCGGGTCGGTTTCCAGGGCGCCCCCGCGGGCCGGATCAGCGCGGGGCGCACCCCAGCTTGAGCCGCACGTCCACCGCCACCGCGCCCTTGCCCTCGCCCTGCACCCGCAGCGGGTTCACCTCGACCTCCTCCACTTCGGGGAAGTCGGCCGCGAACTGGGCCAGGCGCAGCAGCGCGTCGATGGCGGCCTCGCGGTCGGCCGGCGGGATGTTGCGGTAGCCGCGCAGGCGGCGCCCGGCGAAGGTGGCCTCCACCATCGCCTCGGCCTCCAGCCGGCACAGCGGGCACAGGCCGAAGGCCACGTCGCGCGCGCCCTCCACCTCGATGCCGCCGGCGCCGAACATGGCCAGCGCCCCGAACTGCTCGTCGCGCACCACCCCGATGATGACCTCCTGCCCCCCGCGCACCATCTGCTGGATGGTCGCGCCCTCGATGCGCGCGTCGGGCACGGCCGCGCGCCCGGCCCAGGTCACGTGGCGAAAAGCCGCCCGCGCCGCGGCGGCGTCGGCCACGTCCAGGACCACCCCGCCGACATCCGACTTGTGCGGAATGTCCCGGGAGGCCACCTTGAGCGCCACCGGGTAGCCGTGCCGGTCGGCCCACGCCGCGGCCTGGTCGGCGCTCTCCACCAGCGCCTCCGCCGGCCCCCGGATGCCGTACTCCGCCAGCGGCGCACCGGCCGCCGAGCCCACCAGCAGCCCGGCGCCGGCGCCCGCCAGCAGCTCGCGGGCGCGTTCGCGGTGGATGCCGGTCAGGGTCTCGGCCTTGAACGGCGGGTGGGACAGCCACACCGCGCGGCGGTGCAGGGCGGCCAGGGCCGAGGCCGCCCGCTCCGGGAACCGGAAGTCCGGCACGCGGGCGTCGCGCAGGATCTGCTGCGCCTCGCCCACCGTCTCCTCCCCCATCACCGCCACCACCACCGGCTTGGTGGCGCGCTTCCCGACCTCGGCAATGGCCTGGGCGATGGGGTCGGGACTCCCGATGGGCGGCGGCACGATGATCGCCAGCACCGCGTCCACCCCGGCGTCCCCCAGCAGGATGGGCAGGAAGCGCTCGTAGTCGGCCGGGCCGCCGGAGGCCAGCATGTCCACCGGGTTGTGGAGCGAGGCGTGCGGGTGGGCGAAGGCCCGCATCGCGGCCACCGAGGCCTCGCTCAACTCGGCCAGCTTGAGGCCGCAGTCCTCGATGGCGTCGGCCGCCAGGATGCCCGGGCCGCCGGCCGTGGTGAGCACCGCCACGCGGTTGCCGGACATGGCCGGGCACCACGCCAGGGCCTTGGCCCAGCCGAACAGGTCCTCCGGGTTGGGGGCGCGCAGCACGCCGGCGCGGGTGAAGGCGGCGTCGTAGGCGGCCTCCTGCCCGGCCAGCGCCCCGGTGTGCGAGCTGACCGCCCGGCGCCCGGCCGCGGTGCGCCCCACCTTCACCGCCACCACCGGCTTCACCCGCGCCACGCACTCGGCGATGCTGAGGAACCGCGGGCCGTCCTTCACGCCCTCCACGTACATGGTGATCACGCGCGTGGCGGGGTCGTACACCAGCGCTTCCAGGATCTCGTGCTCGGCCACGTCCGCCTGGTTGCCCAGCGAGGCGAGGTAGGAGAAGCCGAAGCCCCGGCCGGTGCCCCAGTCGATCACCGCCTGGCAGATGGCCCCCGACTGCGAGACGAACGCGATGTCCCCGGCGCGCGGCACGCTCACCAGGAAGGTGGTGTTGACCGGCAGGCTGGTGCTCAGCACCCCGACGCAGTTGGGCCCGATGAGCCGCATGCCGTAACGGCGGCCGATCTCCAGGATCTCGCGCTCGAGGGCCTTGCCCTTCTCGTCGGTCTCGCCGAAGCCGCCGGAGACGACGATGGCGCCGCGGATGCCGCGGCGCCCGCACTCCTCCAGCGTGGCCGGCATGGCCTTGGCGGGCACGATCACGACGGCCAGGTCCACGGGGTCGGGGACGGCGGAGATGGTGGGATAGCAGGGGTGGCCGAGGATCTCGTCGGCCTTGGGGTTGATGAAGTGCACCGCCCCGCGGTAACCCGACTTCAGCAGGTTCCGCACCACGCCGAACCCGAGCTTGGACTCGTCCCGGCTGGCCCCCACCACCGCCACACCGCGCGGTGCAAAGAACGGATCGAGATCACCCATGGCCGCCGCGGATTCTAGCAGAATCGCGCGCCCGAAGGTACTGCCGGGTCACCCCGGGTGATGTATCAGGTCTTGTGTCAGGAGGGCCAAAGAGGCAAGAGGAAGGGGTACCCCCCAGTAGGTCTGCCAACCGAAAGGAGATA
>DATKKS010000288.1:0-10777 GCA_035542815.1 Saccharimonadales bacterium (SeqCode)
CCGCGTGCTCGGGAGCTTCGCCGAGCACGGCCGGTTCGTCGTGCGCCACCGCGGCCGGGTGGTGGCCGACGTGCCCAACCAGCTCATCACCGCGGGGATCTCGGTGCGCCGGCCGGCCGAGCGGCGCGCCGCGGCGCCGCCGGTGGCGCTGCCCGAAGGCCCGCCGGGCGGGCCGCTGTCCGATCCCGCGGCGCTCCTCGGGCGCTGGGCGGGCTCGCGCCGCGGGGCCTCGCGCCGGCCCGTCACCCGCTTCTACGACTCCGAGGTGCAGGGCCGGGCGGTGCTGCGCCCCGGGGAGGCCGACGCGGGGGTGTTCCTGCTGCGCTGGGGCGGGCCGGAGGCGGTGGCGGTGGCGATGGACGGCGACCCCGGCCGGATGGAGGCGGACCCGCGCGGCGGAGCCGCGGCGGCGGTGTGCGAGGTGTGCCGGAACCTGGCCGCGGTGGGAGCGGTGCCGCTGGCGCTCACCGACTGCCTGAACTTCGGCAACCCGGAGCACCCCGAGGTCATGGGGGATCTCGAGGCGGCTCTGGAGGGCCTGGGGGAGGCGGCGCGCGCGGTGGGCGTCCCGGGCCCCGCAGGCGGGCCGCGGGGCGAGGCGCCGCTGCCGTTCATCTCCGGCAACGTCAGCCTATACAACCAGCCCGGCGGGGGCCAGGACATCCCGCCCTCGCCTGTGGTGGCCGGGGTGGGGGTGTTGGAGGACCTGGGGCGGGCCACCACTCCCCGGCTCAAGCGGCCGGGCCACGCGGTGGCGTTCCTGGGCCGGCGGCGCGCGGTGTTCAGCGGCTCGTGGGCGGCGCGGGAGGCGGGCCTACCGGCCCGGGGCGGCCTGCCCGAGCCGGGCCTGGCCGGCGCGCAGGTGCGTGCCGAGGTGGAGCTGGTGCGGGCGGCGATCGCGGGCGGCACGGTGTCGGCGGCGCACGACGTGGCCGAAGGCGGCGTGCTGTGGACCGGCTTCGAGATGTGCCTGCCGTACGCGGGCGGCTCCGCCGCCGGGCTGGAGCTGACCCTGCCCTATGCCGGGTGGATGCTGGAGGAAGGGTGCGGCTTCCTGCTGGAGCTGGAGGTGCCGGCCGTGGCGGAGCTGGAGCGGCGGGCCCAGGCCGCGGGCCTGGAGGCGTTCGCGGTCGGCCGCACGGTGGCGGAGCGCGGGCTGCGCATCCGGGTCGGGGGCGGCTGGCGCACCGCGGACCTGGAGGCGCTGGCCGCGGCCCGCGGGCGCGCGCTGGAGGACATCTTCCCGTGAAGCCGCGCGTGGCGCTGCTGCGCTTTCCGGGGGTGAACTGCGAGTTCGAAACCGCCCGCGCCCTGGCCTGCGCCGGGGCGGAGGTCACCTGGCTGGGCTGGGGTGCGCGGCTGGAGGAGGCCGCATTCGACGGGTTCGTGCTGCCCGGGGGGTTCTCCTACGAGGATCGGGTGCGGGCCGGGGCGGTGGCCTCGCGCTCCGAGTGGATGGACGCGCTGGGCCGGGCGGGCGAGGCGGGCAAGCCGGTCCTGGGGATCTGCAACGGCGCGCAAGTGCTGGTGGAGGGCGGGCTGGTCCCGGGGAGGGCGGGGCTCGCGGTGGAGCTGGCCCTGGCGCGCAACCGGGGGCGCGGCGCGGGCGGCTACCTGTGCTGCTGGTGCTTCGTCGAGATCGCCTCCATGCCCGGGTGGCCCGGCCGCCTGGCCGGGACCCGCTGGCCGGTGCCGGTGGCGCACGCCGAGGGGCGCTTCGTGTCCCGCGACCCGGCGGTGCGCGCGGAGCTGGAGTCGGGCCGCCTGGGCGCGGCGCGCTACGTGCAGCCGGACGGCGCCCCCGCGGCCGGCAGTCCGTGGGACCCCAACGGCAGCCTGGGCGCGGCCGCCGGCGTGGGCAGCGAGCGCGGCAACGTGCTGGCCTTCATGCCCCATCCGGAGCGGGCCGCGTGGCTGCGTCAGGTGCCCGAAGGGCTGCCGGGCGAGTGGGGTGAGCGGCGCCGGGGCGCGCGCACCGCCGCGGAGCTGATGTCCCCGGGCCCCGGCCAGGCGCTGCTGGACGCCTTCGTGCACGCCGCGCGGGAGGCGGTGCGGTGAGCCGGGCGCCGGCCGGCCGGAGCGGGGGGGAGGCCCTGTACGTGACCCTGAGCGTGCCCGACCCGGTGGCGCTCACCGCGCTGGCCGCGCTGCGTTCCCTGGCTGGCCCGGCGCCGGCGTGGCTGGAGCGGGGACGGGTGTGGCTGCACACGGGCGGGGGCGCGGTGTTCGAGGCGCCCGCGGGCGTGTGGTTGAACCCCAACAAGGAGCGCGGGGTGCGCTGGACGGGGGGCGCCAACCCCTGGACCGCGGATGCCGCCGGGGGCGGGGAGGCGTGGGTGCTGGTGCGCGAGCGCGGCGCCTGCCCCGAGGCCGGCGCCGCGCGGGCGCTGGCGGAGCGCGGGGAGCGGCCGCCCGCCGGGCTCACCTGCGCCACGCTGTGGCGCCTGGGCCCGCCCGCCGATCCGGCGGCCAGGGGCGCCGGCGGCGGTGGCGCGGCGGACCGGGTGGCGCTGGCCGAGGCGGCGGCGGTGGTGCGCAGCGCCCACCGGGGGCTCCTGGTGAACCCGCACTCCCAGGCGCACCTCTCGCTGGCCCCGCCCGCCACCCTCGCGGAACTCGCGAGCCGGCTGGACTCGCTGGCGCGCGAGGCGCAAGCTGGAGGGTGAGCGGCCCGCCTCGGCGGGCCGCCGGCGACGCGAGAATGCCGGAGCGGCGACGATGAAGCCCGAGATGTGGCCCGAAGAGTGCGGGGTGATGGCGGTGTGGGGCGCGCCCCAGGCCGCCGACTGGGTGTACCGCGGCCTGTACGCGCTGCAGCACCGGGGGCAGGAGAGCGCGGGCATCGCCACCTGGCACGAGGGCCGGGCCTACGAGCACCGCGGTCTGGGCCTGGTGGTGAACGTGTTCCACGGCGGCGTGCTGGCCCAGCTCCCGGGAGCGTCGGCGGTGGGCCACGTGCGCTATTCCACCGCGGGCACCGACAACCTGGGCAACGCCCAGCCGATCGTGGTGAGCACCCGGCTGGGCCCGGTGGCCCTCGCGCACAACGGCAACCTGGTGAACGCCCAGGAACTCCGCGCCTCGATGGAGGCGCGCGGGGCCATCTTCCAGACCACCTCCGACTCCGAGATCATCCTCCACGGCCTGGCGCGGGCGCGCGGCAGCTCGGTGGAGGACTGCCTCGCGGAAGCGCTGGCGCAGGTGGAGGGGGCGTACTCCCTCACGCTGCTGGCGCCGGACGCGGTGTTCGGGGTGCGCGACCCGCAGGGCTTCCGCCCGCTGGTGCTGGGGCAGAAGGGCGAGACCCTGGTGCTGGCCTCGGAGACCTGCGCCCTCGACATCCTGAACGCCCACTACCTGCGCGAGGTGGAGCCGGGCGAGATGGTGCGGCTGGACCGCCACGGCGTCGCCTCGCGGCAGCTCTTCCCGCCCCGGCCGCAGCGCTGCGTGTTCGAGCTGATCTACTTCGCGCGCCCCGACAGCCACGTGTTCGGGGAGGCGGTGCAGGACCTGCGCCGCCGGCTGGGGGAGCGGCTGGCGGAGGAGCAGCCGGCCGCGGCGGACATCGTGATCGCGGTGCCCGATTCCAGCAACGCCGCGGCCCAGGGGTACGCGCGCCGGCTGGGGCTGCCGCTGGAGCTGGGGCTCATCCGCAACCACTACGTGGGGCGCACCTTCATCAACCCGAGCCAGGCGGTCCGCGAGCACGGCGTGCGGGTGAAGTACAACGTGGTGCGCAGCGTGCTGGAGGGGCGGCGGGTGGCGGTGGTGGACGACTCCATCGTGCGCGGCACCACCAGCCGGAAGCTGGTCAAGCTGGTGCGGCGCGGCGGGGCCTCCGAGGTGCACCTGCGGGTCAGCTCGCCGCCCATCGCCTGGCCCTGCTTCTACGGCATCGACACCCCCGAGCGCCGGGACCTGATCGCCAGCACCCACACGCTGGAGGAGATCCGGCGCTACCTCGGGGTTGACAGTCTTGGTTATCTGAGTCTGGAAGGCCTTCAGAGCGTCCCGCAAGTTGCTGCAAGTTATTGCTACGCCTGTTTCAGCGGCAAGTACCCGGTCCCCTTCCGAGACATGCCTGCCAAGCTAAAATTCGACAACAGTTTAGAGAAATACACCGCTTCGTAGTAGAAAATCCTACTTGACGGATTAGTGGTCCTGCTCTAGACTAGATGTGTCGGGCAATATGGAGCTCGGCCTCGTGCGCCGGGATGTTACCGGCATTTTTGTCGGCCTGGAGACCCATAAGACAATTGTGATACCAAGGGCTCTGACCTCCCAGATCTCGCACCCCAGGAGAGACCTAAGCATGAAGCGCGCGATCCCCATCCTGCTCTTGGCGGCCTGCCTGGCCCCCGCCGTGGCACTGGCGCTGCCGGCCGTGACCGTCAGTTACAGCCTGAGCCCATTGGGCGCGGGCAACTACCGGGTCGACTATCTGCTCCAGAACCTCTCCGAACCCGGCGGTATCAACGAGCTGCTGCTGTTCTTCAACTCGAATGACCAGCCAGGCGCCGACTTCCCCGCCCTGGCGATCTCCGAGCCGGCCGGCTGGACCCATGCTGCACCCGGCGCCGTGATCCCGCCGGATCCCGGCCACTATGCCTGGTCCATCGACTGGGTGGACGACAACCCGTCGGACCCGGGCGTGCTCGCCGGCCAGTCGCTGGGCGGGTTCTCGGCCACGTTCCACTGGTCGGACCCGACCCGCGGGCCCGGCTCGCAGCCGTTTGAAGCCTTCGGATACTCCCCCCACGAGGGCACCACGGTCATTCCCGAGCCCGGCACGTTGCTGCTGCTGGCTTCGGGGATGGCTCTCCTTGGGCTGCGTCGGCGGTCCTCGGGGACCGGCGTCGGGGGGGAGGCGCAGTGAAGCATCGGGTTCTCTGGATCACCCTGGGGTTGCTGGTCCTGGCCACTGGCGTGGCCGCGGCGGGCGGCACGCGGGTCTTCTACCGCCTCTACCACCGGGAGGGGGCGAGCTGGATTCAGTACTTCCCGGGGGACGCCTTTCCGGTGGGCGGGAATCTCCCTGGGACCAACCGCTGGCGCTACACCTACGAACTCATGAACGACACCGGGCCCGGCTCGGTGAACACGCTGTACGTCTTCTTCAACGGGGATGGCGGGCAGCACTCCGACTTCCCACCGGTCGGCGTGAGCGCGCCGGGAGGCTGGACCCCCACCTACATCGCGCCGCCTTCCGGGCAGGAGGCGTGGCGCGAACGCTTCCGCGGGCTGGCCGCGCCGGTGGCGGTGGGCGCGAGCCTCGAGGGCTACCTGGTGGAGTTCACCTGGGAGGACCCGGTGCTCCCCGGCCCGCAGAGCTACGATGCGGTGTTCACCACGGGCTCGGAGACCGGCACCACCACTCCGAGGAAGCCCGAGGTCGCGGTCACCCGGACCTCCTGGGGCAAGCTGCGCAATCTGTACCGGTGACGACGGTCCCCGCCGGCAGAGCAGCTGTCGCGCGAACCCGGAAGTGAGGACCCTCGCAGAGCCCCCGGCAGCTCGCTGCCGGGGGCTCTTGTGTCTCCGCCCGCGGCCCGGCTAGGCTGGCGGCGGGACGGCGCGCGCCCGCCGTCCCGGGAGGCCGGGCTTGCACGCGTCGTATCTGCTGTATCTCACGTCGGTGTGGCTCCACATCCTGGCGGCGGCCGCCTGGGTGGGCGGGATGGTGTTCCTGGTGGTGGTGGTGGTGCCGGTGCTGCGCCGGCCCGAGTACCGCCCGGCGGCCGCCCGGATGGTGTGGCTCACCGGGGTGCGGTTCCGCGCGCTGGGCTGGGTGTGCCTGGCGGTGCTGGTGGCAACCGGGGTGTTCAACGCCGCGTGGCGCGGGGTGGGCCTCGAGCAGCTCCGGGATCCGGCCTTCTGGGGCAGCTCCTTCGGCCGCGCGCTGGGCTGGAAGCTGGCGGTGGTGCTGGCCATCCTCTTGGTGGGCGCGGTGCACGACTTCGGAGTGGGCGCCCGCGCCACCCGGCGGTGGGAGGCCGAGGCCGCGGCGGCCTCGACCGGGCGGCTGCGCCGGGCGGCGACGTGGCTGGCGCGCCTCACGCTGCTGCTGTCCCTGGCGGCGGTGGCCCTGGGGGTGATCCTGGTGCGGGGGTGGCCGTGAGCGCGGGCGGCCCGCGCGCCCGGGGCGCGCCCGCGGCGTGCGCCGCCGGCGGGGCCGCGGACGCCGCCACCCCTTTCGCCGCGCCGCGTTGACACCCCGCGCTTCCCTCCATATAGTGCAATCTCCGCGACACCAACGGGATCGACTTGCCCAAGGAGGCGGCTCATCGCACTCACCGAAGTCCTGCGCGCCCGGCGCGAGAAGCTGGAGCGGCTGAAGGCCCAGGGCGTGGAGCCCTACCCCTACGGGTACCGGCCCACGCACCACGCCGCCGAGATCCTGGGCGGCTTCGAGCGCTTCGAGACCCACCCGGACGAGAAGGTCCGCATCGCCGGCCGGCTGGTGGCCCACCGCGGCCACGGCAAGGCCGGCTTCGGGCACGTGCTGGACGAGACCGGCCGGATCCAGGTGTACAGCCGCGAGGACGCGCTCGGCCCGCCGGCCTACGGGCTGTGGGGCGAGCTGGACCTGGGCGATTTCGTGGGGGTGGAGGGCCCGGTGTTCCGCACCAAGACCGGGGAGATCACGGTCAAGGCGGAGCGGCTGGTGCTGCTGGCCAAGTCCATGCGGCCCCTGCCGGAGAAGTTCCACGGGCTCAAGGACGTGGAGGTCCGCTCGCGCCAGCGCTACGTGGACCTGGTGGCCAACCCGGAGGTGCGCGCGGTGTTCCGGAGCCGCAGCCGGATCATCTCGGCCATGCGCCGCTTCCTGGAGGGCCGCGGGTTCCTGGAGGTGGAGACCCCGATCCTCCAGCCCATCTACGGCGGCGCCTTCGCCCGCCCGTTCGTGACCCGGCACAACGTGCTGGACATCGACCTGTACCTGCGCATCTCGTTCGAGCTGTACCTGAAGCGGCTCCTGGTGGGCGGCTTCGAGCGGGTGTTCGAGATCGGCCGGGACTTCCGCAACGAGGGCATGGACCGCTCGCACAACCCCGAGTTCACCCAGATGGAGGCCTACCAGGCCTACGCCGACTACCAGGAGATGATGGAGCTCACCGAGTCCATGGTGGAGTTCATCGCCCGCGAGGTGTTCGGCACCTGCGAGCTGCCGTTCGGCGGCCGGACGCTGAACTGGAAGGCGCCCTGGCCCCGGCTCAGCCTGTTCGGGCTGCTGCGCGAGCACGCCGGCGCGGACCTGTCCGGCGGGGACGCGGCGCAGGCGCTGGAGGGCTGCCGCCGGGCGGGCCTGCCGGTGGGGCAGGAGTGGGACTACGGGCGGGCGGTGGACGAGCTGTTCAGCGCCCGGGTCCAGCCGCTGCTGGTGCAGCCGTGCTTCGTGCTGGACTACCCCAAGGACCTCTCCCCGCTGGCCAAGGAGCGGCGCGGCGCCCCGCACCTGGTGGAGCGCTTCGAGGCCTTCGCCGGCGGCATGGAGCTGGCGAACAGCTTCTCGGAACAGAACGACCCGCAGGCCCAGCAGCAGGCCTTCCGACGCCAGGCCGAACTGCGCGAGGCGGGCAACCTGGAGGCCCAGCCGGAGGACCGCGACTTCCTGCGGGCGCTGGAGTACGGCATGCCCCCGGCCGGCGGCCTGGGGCTGGGCGTGGACCGGCTGGCCATGCTGCTCACCGACCAGCACACCATCCGCGAGGTGGTGCTGTTCCCACACCTGCGCCCGGAGCGCGACCTGGACGACACGGAGGCCGCGGACGGGCCCGCGGCGGAGTGATTGACCACCGAGAGCTTCATCGCCCGCCGCTACCTGCGGCCGCAGGGCACCACCGCGTTCATCGGCCTGATCAGCGTGATCGCCGCGGTCGGGGTGTTCGTGGGGGTGGCCGCGCTGACCGTGGTGCTGGCGGTGATGAACGGCTTCCAGAGCGAGGTCGAGACCCGCATCACCGGCACCAACGCCCACGTGGTGCTGCTGCCCGACGACGACCGCCTGTGGCGCGACTACCCGCGCACCCTGGACCGCGTGCGGGCCGCCCCGGGGGTGGCCGGCGCGGCGCCCTTCGTGTACGCCAAGGCCCTCATCCAGTCCGGGGACGCCGCCGACGGGCTGGTGGTGAAGGGCGTGGACCTGGCCCAAGAGCGGGCGGTCACCGCGCTGGCCCGGAGCCTCACCCCGCCGCTGGCGACCCTCCCCGACACCGCTGCCGGGGGCCTTCCGGGGATCGCCCTGGGCCGGGAGCTGGCCGGCCGGCTGCACGTCCGGCCGGGCTCGGTGGTGCAGCTGTACTCCCCGCGCAACGCCGCCCGCACCAGCCTGGGCTACGTCCCCAAGGTGCGCTCCTTCCGGGTGGTGGCGCTCTTCTCCAGCGGCCTGTACGAGTACGACGCCAGCATGGGGTACCTGTCGCTGCGCGCGGCGCAGGACTTCTTCGACATGCCGGGGGCGGTGACCGGGGTGGAGGTGCGCATCCGCGACCTGTACCGCGCGCGGGAAGCGGCGCGCGAGCTGGCCCAGGCCGCGCCCGCCGAGCGGCTGCGGTCCAACAACTGGATCGACCTCAACCACAATCTCTTCGTGTGGATGCGCAAGGAGAAGCTGGTGATGTCCATCCTGCTGGGCCTCATCGTGGGGGTGGCCGCGGTGAACATCGTCTCCGGGCTGCTGATGGTGGTGCTGGAAAAGAAGCGCGACATCGGGGTGCTGAAGACGCTGGGCGCGCCGCCGGCCCAAGTGCGCCGGATCTTCATCCTGCAGGGCCTGTGGATCGGGGGGGCCGGGACGCTGGCCGGGCTGGGCTCCGGGCTGGCGCTGTGCTGGATGCAGCTGCGCTACCATCTGGTGCGCCTGCCCGGGGACGTGTACTTCCTGGAGTCCTTGCCGGTGAAGGTCTCGGCCGAGGACGTGCTGCTGACGGCGGCCGGGGCGCTGGCGGTGAGCCTCCTGGCCGCGTGGTACCCGGCCTGGTGGGCGTCCGGGCTCAAGCCCCAGGACGCCATCCGCTACCAATGAGCGCAGGCGCCGGGATTGCGGCCGCCGCGGGCGCCCCGCCGGCTCTGGAAGCCCGGGGGGTGACCAAGGTGTACCGCGCGGGCGGCACGGAACTCCACGTGCTCCGCGGGGTGGATGTGGTGGTGCGGGCGGGCGAGTGGGTGAGCCTGGTGGGGCCTTCGGGCAGCGGCAAGAGCACCCTGCTGCGGATCCTGGGCACGCTGGAGGAGCCCACCTCGGGGCGGGTGTGGCTCGAGGGCCAGGTGACCTCCGGGCAATCCGAGGCCCCGCTGGCGCGTCTAAGGAGGCAGCGGGTCGGGTTCGTCTTTCAATTCCACAATCTCCTGGGCGAGTTCACCGCCCTGGAAAACGTGATGCTGCCGGCGCTCCTGGCGGGGGCGACCTTCCGCGAGGCCCGCGCCCGCGCCGGGGCGCTGCTGGAGGCGGTGGCGGTGCAGGACCGGGCCGGGCACCGGCCCGGGGAGTTGTCCGGGGGGGAGCAGCAGCGGGTGGCGGTGGCCCGGGCGCTCATCAACCAGCCCGGGGTGGTGCTGGCGGACGAGCCCACCGGGAACCTGGACCCGGCCCGGGCCGGGGAGCTGGAGGAACTCCTGGCGGGGTTGACGCTGGGGCGGGGGGCGGCCCTCCTGGTGGCCACGCACAGTCCGGTGGCGGCTCGTAAGGCAAAGCGCATATTGCAATTGGATGGGGGACTTGTGCGCGAGGCGGAGTCCCTTTATCGTGAATCAGGGGATCCGGGGGTCCGATAGTCCCTGGAGGGGTGTTGGCCCGGCCGCGGCGGGGCCGCCCCGGGAAGAGGGGTCTGCCCCGCTCCGCCGCCCGCCCGAGGGTCTCGCCCCGGAAGAAGGAAACCATGCAGCAGTGTCAGGTCTGCGGAAAGAGCCCGGCCTCGGTGCACTTCACCGAGATCGTGAACGGCAAGATGAGCGAGCTGCACATCTGCGAGCAGTGCGCCCACGACAAGGGCATTCAGCCCTCCCTGGGCAAGGGCAAGTTCTGGATCTCCGACCTGATCGCGGGCATGGTGGACGAGACCGCGGGGGCGGAGTCGGAGCGCGTGGGGCGGGTGCAGTGCTCCGGCTGCGGACTGCTGTACTCGGCGTTCCGCGAGACCGGCCGGCTGGGCTGCCCGGACTGCTACGCCTCGTTCGGGGCGCAGCTCAAGCCGGTGCTGCGGCGGATCCACGGGGCCACCCGCCACATTGGCAAGGCCCCGCTGCGCGACCACGCGCGGCTGCAGCAGCGCATGGAGAAGGCCCAGCTGCACGACGAGCTGGAGCGCGCCGTGGAGCGCGAGGACTTCGAGCGGGCCGCGGAGCTGCGCGACCGCATTCGGGAGCTGGAGTCGGCGCCCGCTCCGGAGAAGGGCGGCGCGTGAACGGCGGAACGGTGCACGAGCTGGCCCGCCGGCCCAGCCGCTGGCTGGACGCCACCGGCGCCCACTCGGAGGTGGTACTGTCCACCCGGGTGCGGCTGGCGCGCAACGTCCTGGGCGCGCCGTTCACCCACCGGGCGCGCGAGGACCAGCTGCAGCGCGTGCTGCAGGACGTGGTCGGCGCGGCCCGCGGCACCACCTCGCTCAAGGACGGGGTGCTGCTGCGGATGGGCGACCTGCCCGGGCTGGACCGGCAGTTCCTGGTGGAGCGCCACCTGGTGAGCCACGACCTGGTGGAGGGCTCCAGCACCCGGGCCATCCTGCTCGGGCCGGACGAGGTGGCCTCGATCATGATCAACGAGGAGGACCACCTGCGG
>DATKKS010000289.1:0-8884 GCA_035542815.1 Saccharimonadales bacterium (SeqCode)
GCTCGCCCTCGCTCTGGCGGGCCTGCTGGCGCTGGGCGCGCCCGGCTGCGGCTCCACCACCCAGCCCACCGCCGGCCAGCCCCCGAAGGTGGCCGGCAGCTACCTGGGCGCGGTGGTGTTCCCGTCCGTGCCCGGCTCCTCCTCCGGCGACACGCTGCCGGCCGCGCTGGACCTGGCGCAGAACGGGAGCGTGCTCACCGGCACGTGGCGGGTGTGGGCGAGTTCGGGCACGGACTCGGTATGGGGCTCGGTGCAGCAGGGCCGGATGGCCCAATCCGGCAGCCCGCCGGCGTGGCAGGCCAGCGCCAGCCTCCAGGTGGCGCGGGCCGGCTGTGCCGGCGGCTTCACCGTCACCCTGGTGGTGGTCTCCCTGGCTCCCAGCCCCGGGTGGTCGCTGCAGGGCGCCTTCGCGGGCACCGCCCCCTGCTTCCGGGGCGGCGGCGCCCAGAGCGGCGAGATGATCGTGATCTCCGGCCTGGACGCTCCCGCCCAGGCCGTGAGTGCTGCGGTTGCCGCGGCACGCGGCCGCTCGGGCCGCGGCGAGCGCTCCGCCTGGACCGCGCCCAGGTGACTCCCCGCCGCTTCGCTTCCTCCCCCGCGCCGGGGGGCAGACCGCCGGCCCGGGAGCCCGGGAGCCCGGCGACTCCCGCGGGCCTGCTGCGCGCCCTGCTGCCGCCGGCCGTCTTCCTGAGCGGCGCAGTGGTGATGGTGTTGGAGATCCTGGGCACCCGGCTGATCGGTCCGGTGTACGGCACCAACCTGTACGTCTGGTCGGCGCTCATCGCGGTCACCCTGGTGTCGCTGTCCGCCGGGTACTGGCTCGGCGGGCGGGTGTCTGACCGCCGCCCCGATCCGGGCCTGTTCTTCCTGCTGTTCGAGTTGGCTGCGCTGCTCATCGCGCTGGTGCCGCTGGTGCGCGCACCGGTGTTCGGGCTGACCCGCGGCCTGGGGCTCCGCGGTGGAGCGCTGGCCTCGGCGGCGCTGTTCCTGGCTGCGCCGCTGGTGGTGTTGGGCATGCTCTCGCCGTTCGCGGTGCGCTTGGCGGCCCGGATGGTGGAGCAGGTGGGGCGCACCGCCGGCCGCCTGTACGCGGTGTCCACCGCCGGGAGCCTGGTGGGCACGCTGCTGACGGGCTTCGTGCTGATCCCGGAGTTCCGCGTCCGCACCCTCTTCTTCGGCGCGGCGGCGGTGCTGCTGCTCCCGGCGGTCATCTACCAGGCGGCGGCGTCGCGGCGGGGTCTGGGCGCGGCCGGCGTGGCGGGATTGGCCCTGGGGTGGGCCGCCGCACGGCCGCCGGCCACGTCCTCGCAGGTGGTGGAGGTTCGGGAGTCGGCGTACAGCCAGATCAAGGTGGCCCAGGGCGGGAACTTCCGGGCCCTCTTCCTGAACGGGGCCACGCAGACCATCGTGGATCCGGCCACCGGCCGGGGGCTGACCACCTACCCCTACTTGATGGCGGATGCCGCCTGGCGGGCCGCCCCGCAGGGGCGCCGCGCGCTCATCGTGGGCCTCGGGGGCGGGCTGCTCCCGGGGCTGCTCGAGACCTGGGGCGTGCGCAGCACGGTGCTGGAGATCGACCCCGCGATGGTGGAGGTCGCGGCCCGGGATTTCGGCTTCGACCCCCGGCGGGCCCGCGTGGCGATCGGCGACGGCCGGCGCCTGCTGGCGGCCGACACGGCCCGCTATGACTACATCCTGCTGGACGCCTTCGCCGGCGAACAGGTCCCCATCCACATGCTGACTTCCGAGATGATGGAGGTCGTGGACCGGCACCTGGCCCCCCGGGGGGTGGTGGTGCTCAACTACGTGGGATACCGCGACGGTCCCGAGGCCAGGCCGCTGCGGTCGGTGGCCCGGACCATCGCGGCACGCTTCCCCTGGATCCGCGTGCTCCCGTGCGGAACGCCGGGCCGCTTCGGCGGGAATGTCCTGGTGGCCGGCCGGGCGCCGGTCGTCCCGGCGGAGGGTCCACGCCCGTTCCGGGTGCCGGCCTTCGTGGACAGCCAGCTCGCGGCGGCCCGCCCGCTGCCTCTCCGGGGTCCGGGGACGCTGCTGACCGACGACTACAATCCCCTGGATCTGTGGTCCTTGGCTGGGCACGAGGAGGGGCGCCGGGAGTCCCTGGCGTGGCTCCCCTGGGACGTGACGCTCGCCGAGTAGGTAGCCCCCGGCGTGATCGCCTGCATCCAAACAACGTGGGGACGCCCCTCCCGGACGGCCTGGACCAGCCCGCCAGGTCCGTATTGAGATCCCAAAGTCATATTGGAACTGATTGTAAAATAAATGGTTACGTCCTCAAGTCAGCCGCCGAGACCTGCCACATGCCACTTCTGTATGGTCCTAAGGGATACCAATGTGGTAGCCTTTGGTCCTGCTGCGGCGGACGTTTACGTCCGCCCGGCGGCAGGCGCCGGCAGGCCAGGGAATCGGCGGCCGGCCGGCCGGCTCGTCCCGCGGGGGCCGGGCGGCCCGGTTCCGGCGACCGGCACCCGCATGGGTCCGGCAGCGCGCTCCGGCGGTCGGCTGCCCCGCACGAGCGCCGGCCCGGCTGACTCCCGAGGAAGAAGGAGCGAGGGAGCTTGAGCCAGACTCTCGAACCGAAAAGCTGCGTCCCTCCCGGCCTGGACGGCCCCGAGCTGCTCCGCTGGTACAGCCTCATGTACAGCGCCCGCCGCATTGACGAGGAGGCGCCCAAGTACCTCAAGCTGAGCCTGGGGTGGTCCTACCACGCGCCGTGCGCCGGACACGAGGGCATCCAGCTGGCCGTCGGGGTGAGCTTCCGCCCGCGCAAGGACTACCTCTTCCCGTACTACCGCGATCTGCAGCTGGCGCTGGCGGCGGGCATCACCGAGGAGGAGATCTTCCTCAACGGGATGAGCAAGCAGACCGACGTGGCCTCCGGCGGGCGGCACATGAGCAACCACTTCGCCAAGCCCGAGCTGCACATCCAGAACGTGAGCAGCTGCACCGGCAACCACCTGCTGCACGCGGCCGGGCTGGCCCGGGCGATCCAGACCTACGGCGACGACGCGGTGGTGTACTGCAGCATGGGCGAGTCGGCGCTGAGCGAGGGCTACTGCTACGAGGGCCTGGCGGGCATCAGCCGGGAGAAGCTGCCGGTGGTGCTGGTGGTGCAGGACAACGGCTACGGCATCTCGGTGCCCAAGCGCGACCAGTCCGCCAATGCCCGGATGGCCGAGAACTTCCGCGGCCTGCCCAACCTGGAAATCGTCTACTGCGACGGCACCGACCCGGTGGACAGCCACGCCGCGGTGCAGAAGGCGCTGCAGCACGTCCGCGCGGGCCGCGGCGGGGCCATCGTGTACGCCGACTGCGTGCGCATCGGCTCGCACAGCAACTCCGACAACCACCTGCTGTACCGCGACGAGCGGGAACTCGCGGCGGCGCGCGCGCGGGACCCGCTGCCGCGCTTCCGAAGGTTCCTGCTGGAGCAGGCGGAGGCCTCCGAGCCGGAGCTGGACCAGCTGGAGGCGCGCTGCCGGCGCACGGTGGACGCGGCGGCCGAGCGCGCCCGGAGCGCCCCCGCGCCGGATCCCGCGAGCGTGCTCGAGTTCGTGGTGGCGCCGGCCGCTCCCAGCCCCGCCTATCCCGACGGCACCAACCCCGAGGGCAAGGGCGAGCGCATGACGGTGCGCGAGGCCATCAACTCGGCCCTCAAGTCGGAGTTCCGGCGCAACCCCCACACCTACATGTGGGGCCAGGACATGGCCAACCGCGACAAGGAAGGGATCTTCCTGGTCACCAAGGGAATGCAGAAGGAGTTCGGCGCCGGCCGGGTGTTCAACGCGCCGCTGGCGGAGGACTTCATCGTCGGCACGGCCAACGGCTTCTCCCGGTACAGCCGGGACATCCGGGTGGTGGTGGAGGGCGCGGAGTTCGCCGACTACTTCTGGCCGGCCATGGAGCAGCTGGTGGAGTGCAGCCACGAGTACTGGCGCACCCGCGGCCAGTTCACGCCCAACGTGACCATCCGGCTGGCCTCGGGCGGCTACATCGGCGGCGGCCTGTATCACAGCCAGAATCTGGAGGCCACCTTCACCACGCTGCCGGGGTTGCGGGTGGTGATCCCGGCCTTCGCGGACGACGCCGCGGGGCTGCTGCGCACCGCGTTGCGCTCCGCCGGGCCGACCCTGTTCCTGGAGCCCAAGTTCCTGTACAACCAGCCGTTTGCCCGGGCCCCCGTGCCCGAGGACTTCACCGTGCCGTTCGGCCGGGCGCGGGTGCGGCGGGAGGGCACGGACCTGACGGTGCTGGCCTACGGGACGGTGGTGCACTTCGCGCTGGAGGCCGCCAAGAAGCTGGCGGACCAGGGCCACTCGCTCGAGGTGGTGGACCTGCGCTCGCTCCAGCCGCTGGACGAGGAGACCCTGCTGGCGTCGGTGCGCAAGACCGGCCGGGTGCTGATCGCGCACGAGGACAAGGTGTTCGGGGGCTTCGGCGGGGAGCTGGCGGCGCTGGTGGCCTCCAAGGGCTTCGAGTACCTGGACGCGCCGGTGGAGCGCGTCGGCTCGACCTTCACCCCGGTGGGCTTCAACCGGATCCTGGAGGCCGCGGTGCTCCCGTCCGAAGCCAAGATCCTGCAGGCCGCCCGGAAGTTGCTGGAGTACTGACCCGGCGCCGGGCCGCGGCGGGGAGTCCGCGCGGCAGGCCGGCCGCCGGCGTTGCGACCGCAACCTCATTGCCGGGCCGCGCATCCAAGGCGAAGACCCGCCACCCGGCCCTGTTCCCGACGGAAGGAGTGTATGCCCGGCCCCAGGCCTTTGCCCGCGACCCCGCCCACTTCGCGCCGCACGCCGGCGGCGGCCTCCGCGCCCCCGCCGGACGCCGCCGCGCCGCGCTCGGCGGGCCCCGCGCCCCGCGCCACCTTGGGCGCGCTCCGGGCTGCGGCCCTCGCGGCGGTGGCGGCGCTGGCCGGGCTCCCGGGCGCCGCCCGCGCGGCCGCCACCTACCCGCAGAGCACCTTCTACCCGCACTCCGAGGTCGGCGGGCTCATCCAGAGCCTGCTCAACAACCTGCTGTTCTGGGTGTTCCTGATCTTCGTCGTGGTGGAGACGCTGCTGGTGGTGGCCATGGTCCGCTTCCGGCGCCGCCGCGAGTCCACCGGCCCCCCGGAGGGCGCCCACGGCCACACCGGGCTCGAGGTCGCCTGGTCGCTGGCGCCGGTGGCCATCCTGGCGTGCATCGCGGTGCCCACGGTCGGCACCATCTTCCGCATCGGCGGCCCCGCGCCGCCCGGCGCGCTCCAGGTGAACGTCGTGGGCCACCAGTGGTGGTGGGAGTTCCAGTACCCGCAGCTGGGGGTGGTGACCGCCAACGAGCTGCACCTGCCGGTGGGCCGCGCGGCCAGCTTCCGGCTGCAGACCGCCGACGTGATCCACAGCTTCTGGCTCCCGGGGCTCTCGGGCAAGCGCGACGTGGTGCCTGCGCGCACCAACCAGCTGTGGTTCACCCCGGACCGCGCCGGCACGTACCGCGGCCAGTGCGCCGAGTTCTGCGGGGAGTCGCACGCCAACATGCGCATGCTGGCGGTGGTGGAGACCCCCCAGGAGTTCGACGCGTGGGTCCGCGACCAGCGCCAGCCGGGGCCGCCGCCGGCCGCGCTGGCGGCGCGCGGGGCGCAGGTGTTCTCGCAGAGCGCGTGCATCGGCTGCCACACCATCCAGGGGGTTTCGGCGGGGGTGCTGGGCCCGAACCTGACCCACGTGGGCAGCCGCAGCACGCTGGCTGCGGGGGTGCTGCCCAACACCCCCGAGAGCCTGGGCCGCTGGCTGCAGGACCCGCCGGCGACCAAGCCCGGCACGCTGATGCCCAATCTGAACCTGGGCCGGGACCAGATCCAGGCGCTGGTCGCGTACCTGGAGAGCCGCAAGTAGCCGGCCGCCGCCAGCAGGCGCCGCCGGCCCGCACGCGGGCCCGGAGCGCCGGAGGGAGTTCGTGAGGACCGCAGCATGACCACCGCCGCCGCCGCACTGCCCGCCCGCGAGGCCGGCCCCACCGGCCTGTGGAGCTGGGCGGCCACCGTGGACCACAAGCGCATCGCGGTGCTGTACTACTTCACCGCCTTCGCCTTCTTCCTGCTGGGCGGCGTCGAGGCGCTCATCATCCGCCTGCAGCTGGCCGGACCGGGCCGCCACGTGGTGTCCGCGCAGGCCTACAACCAGCTGTTCACCATGCACGGCACCACCATGATCTTCCTGGCGCTGATGCCCCTGAGCGCCAGCTTCTTCAACTTCGTGGTGCCGCTCCAGGTGGGCGCCCGGGACGTGGCCTTTCCGCGGCTCAACGCCTTCAGCTACTGGGTGTTCCTGTTCGGCGGGCTGTTCCTCAACCTGAGCTTCGTGGCCGGCGGGGCGCCCGCCGCAGGCTGGTTCGGCTACGCCAACCTGACCTCGGGGCAGTACTCCCCGGGCCACGGCATCGACTTCTGGGCGCTGGGGCTGCTGACGCTGGGGGTGTCCTCGCTGGCGGCCGCGTTCAACTTCATCGTGACCATCGTCAACCTGCGGGCCCCCGGCATGAGCCTGATGCGGCTGCCGGTGTTCTCCTGGATGACCCTGGTGACCTCCTTCCTGATCATCCTGGCGTTCCCGATCATCACCGTGGCGCTCATCCTGCTGATGTTCGACCGGATGGCCGGCACCCACTTCTTCGTGCCCGCCGCGGGCGCCGACCCGGTGCTGTGGCAGCACCTGTTCTGGCTGTTCGGCCACCCCGAGGTGTACATCCTGATCCTGCCGGCCATGGGCATCATCTCCGAGGTGCTGCCCACCTTCGCCCGCCGGCCGCTGTTCGGCTACCCGTTCGTGGTGTACTCGGGGATCTTCATCGCCTTCCTGGCCTTCGGGGTGTGGAGCCACCACATGTTCTCGGTGGGCCTGGGCCCGGTGGCGGACTCGTTCTTCGCGCTGTCCACGATGCTCATCGCGGTGCCCACCGGGGTGAAGATCTTCAACTGGATCGCCACCCTGTGGGGCGGGTCCATCCGCTTCACGGCGGCCATGAAGTTCGCGCTGGGGTTCATCGCGATGTTCATCATCGGGGGCCTCAGCGGAGTGATGCACGCCTCGCCGCCGGCCGACCTGCAGCAGACCGACACCTACTTCGTGGTGGCCCACTTCCACTACGTGCTGTTCGGCGGCACGCTGCTGGGCCTGTTCGCCGGGATGTACTACTGGTTCCCCAAGGCCACCGGCCGGTTCATGGACGAGCGGCTGGGGAGCTGGCACTTCTGGCTGACCCTGGTGGGCATGAACCTGACGTTCTTCCCGATGCACTTCCTGGGGTTGCTGGGGATGCCGCGGCGCGTGTACACCTACGCCGGCGACCTGGGCTTCAACACCATGAACCTGGTGTGCACCGTGGGGGCGTTCGTGATCGCGGTGTCCACGCTGGTGTTCGTGGCGAACCTGTTCCGCAGCCTGCGCGCCGGGCGGCCGGCGCCGCCCGACCCGTGGGGCGGCGGCACGCTCGAGTGGAGCATCCCGTCGCCGCCGCCGGAGTACAACTTCGCGGCCATCCCCGAGGTGCGGGGGCGCGACCCGCTGTGGCTGGAGCAGCGCTCCGGCCCGGCGGAGCGGCGCGGCGCCCGGGGACTCCGCCCGGACGCCCACATCCACGTGCCCGCGCCCACCGGGCTGCCGATGCTGGCGGCGCTGGGCGTGGCCCTGGTGCCGGCCGGGCTCATCTTCGGGCTGTGGCTGAGCGCGATCGGGGCGGCCGTGATGTTGTTCGGCATCTACCGCTGGGCGTTCACGCCCATCTGAGCGCGAAGGAGCCCGCGTGTCGCATCTCGCCGTCGCCGCCGAGCCCCGCACCAGCACCGGCCTCCACAGCCGCAAGCTGGCCTTCTGGGCGTTCCTGGGGTCGGAGTGCCTGTTCTTCGGCTCGCTGATCTCGACCTACCTGGTGTACAAGGGCAAGAGCCTGGTCGGCCCGTACCCGGGCCACATCCTGAACATCCCGTTCACCTCGGTCAGCACCTTCGTGCTGCTGATGAGCAGCCTCACCATGGTGCTGGCCCTGGCGGGCATCCAGCGGGGCCGGATGGGCCAGTTCCGCGTGTGGATCGCGGCCACCGCGCTCCTGGGCATGACCTTCCTCACCGGCCAGGTCATCGAGTTCAGCTCCTTCGTGCGCGAGGGCCTGACCCTGCAGGGCAACCTGTTCGGGGCCACCTTCTTCGTGCTGACCGGTTTCCACGGAGCCCACGTGAGCGCCGGGGTGGTGTGGCTGTGGTCGCTGTTCGCTGCCTCCTTCGGCGGGCGGGTGAAGCCGGAGAACGCGCTCGACGTGGAGATCGCCGGGCTCTACTGGCACTTCGTGGACGTGGTCTGGATCGCGATCTTCACCCTGGTCTACCTCATCCAGTAGGAGGGCGCCGTGAGTACCGCACCGCAGCCGGCCGCAGCCGAGCCCCGCGAGCGGGCGCTGGAGCACCCGCACCCCAACGCCGCCAAGTACCTGACCGTGGCCACGGTGCTGGCCGCCCTCACCGCGATCGAGGTGTGGGTGTACTACGTGCGTGCCATGCGGCCGATGCTGGCCCCGGTGCTGCTGGTGCTGTCGGCGTGCAAGTTCAGCCTGGTGGCGTTGTTCTACATGCACCTGAAGTTCGACAACCGGCTGTTCAGCGCGCTGTTCGCGGTCCCGCTGGCGATCGCGGCGGCGGTGCTGCTGGCCCTCATGGCCCTGAACGGCGCCTTTGCCCACTTCGTGGGGCGCTAGGCGCCGGACCCCAGGCGGGGAGGGGCGGCGGCGCGGACCCCCGGCCGCCGCGGAGACCCCGGAGAAAGGCCGCCGACCGCATGAAACCGCTCGTCGCGCTCGCCCTGGCGCTGGCCCTGGCCGGCGCCGCCTCCCCGGC
>DATKKS010000290.1:0-12525 GCA_035542815.1 Saccharimonadales bacterium (SeqCode)
ACGCATAGTGCCTCCGTCTTGCTTGTGCCGGGCGCGCTCCGCCGCGACCCATGGCTAGCTTGCAGGGCCAGACAGCGAAGTGCGAGCGAGCGCCAAGGGGATCTTGTCCTTGCACGCGGTGACCTCCATCGGCACCTCGGAATCGGCCTTGAAGAAGCAGTCACAGATCCGCCTCATGTCGCTGAGCGACTGGCTGTCCGCGAGCGCGCTCCTGGGATCAACCTCCGACTGCTCGTAGTTGACGAACGCCTTGCATGAGTCGGTGGGGGTTGCGCTCGACCGCAGCCATTCCAGGGAACAGACAGGATGCGGCGCCAGTTCAGAGTGTGCCTCCCGAAATCGTGGCGCGTGCCCTGAGGACGGGTCGGCCCGGGACCTCCCGCGCGATGGCCTCGCGCAGGATCCCGCGACCTGCCCTGGTACGTGCCAGGTTCTATGTGAGACCCGGCGCTGGAGAGACGGCGATTGCGAGTACCGGGATCGGAACGAGCTGAGACGTCGCGGCGATGCGCATCTTCGCACCCTCCTGACAATCAGGGCGCAAGAGACGTGGACCTCTTCTCAACGTCCGGGGTCGAAGGAGAGGGATGCTCATGCGGAGTGTCGCGGGCCGCTAGCGGCGCCGCGGGAGAGATCAACCTACGTACTGTCCCACCCATCGACGGAGAAGACAATCGGGAATCGTAACTCGCTATCGAGAAACGTCGCGACTCTCGCCTCATCGGGTGTGGAGAATTCAGCGCCCGCGAGGGCCGAAAGCAGCTGTCGGGGTGGCAGCCGAAGAACCCCAGTTGGGTAAGTCAATTTGGTCACAAGCGATAACTTGCGAAGCGTGCGGTCAGAGCGGCAGCGCGGGCTCCATCTCGGAAAGGAGGCCACGCTCTCCGGGCCCGGTTCCCTTCTACCTCAGTTCCGGAGTTCCGGACGACGGCCTGCCTCCGCGATCGAGGCACCAAGTGGCGTCGGGAACGCCTGAACCACGGGACGGCACCCTTCATCACGGGCGCCGCGCACTTCCACGCGGTCGTAAGTCCTTGCAGGAAGGCTTTCGCGGTTCGATCAGCTTCATCCGGAGGGAGCCAACAGCGAGAGCCGTCTTCCTTATGGGAGGCGGCTCTCGCGCGTTCGGGGCGATTCGCCGGGCGCCTCGAGCGGCCCCCCTACCTTGCAGCCGACTGTCGCCACCACTCGTCTGGCGTGCCAGCCCCGCGCTCCACTCTGGACGCGCCCGAGCCCGGGTGAGAGAATTCTATGTTGCAGATCGTGTTCACCGTCGCCCAGCCGGACTCTCGGGGCCGCTCGAGGCAACACCTCGGAGGGAACTGGCTCATGCTCAAGGGGTCTGCACCCGCGTTCACCGCAGCCCTCCTGGCGCTCGCGGCTTGTTCCGCCCACGCGGGACAGAACGCTGGAGCCACCGCCAGGCTCTACTGGATGACCAGCACCACGGCGGTCTCCCCGGATCGCAATTCCACGGCCATCTCCGTGAACTGCCTGGTGACCCTCAAGGGCGTACGGAGCCTGCTCGCCGTGGACGCGCGAATCTCGATCAATGGGTTCTCGCCGAGCGGCGGGTCTCCGCCGGATGGGGTTCCGCAGGCGTGGCAGGCCCAGAGTGGCGGGCCGGCCGATCAGTTCTTCTGGCTCTACGCCGGGGGGAGTTATTCGTCGAACTTCATCTGGCCGAATCTCTTTCACTCCTCTCCGGTGCTCCCGTCCACGATCACCATCGGATCGTACAACTATGGCCTTTCGGGCTCTGCTGCCTGCATGACTCCGGGCGGAACGGCACTGATCTGGCTCATGGCGGCGGGACGGAGTGGCGTCCACCGCGACCCTGCCGTGGAGTACGACCTCATGCAGTGGAGGTTCGACCTCGATTCCAGTGTTCTCCAAGGTGATGCCTATGACCCGAATCCGTCGGGTGTCTGTATCAAGCCGAACTGGCTGGCGTCGTGCGGCACGCCCGGGCATGGCAATGTCATGGCAATCGAGGACTCCACCGGGGTATGGGATTACGTGCCCTGCGCCGGCGGATATCAGTGGCTGTCGTGGGAGAACACGTCCGCGTACTCCGTCTCACCCGTGGCCAGCTGCCTGGGCCTGACTCCCACAACTCCAATGACTTGGGGACGGATTCGACGGCTGTACCGCTGACCGAAGGAAGGCGGCGAGTCCAGAGGGCGGGACTCGGCGCGCGATCCTCGGCCCGGCCCGCCCCAGGAACTTCCCGTTGGTCCCCGGGGTACTAGCAGGCGTCCTCCAGGCGCAGACCCTACCGTAGGAGGCCCCTCCGGAAGCACGGATACCGTTGCGTTCACTGTTCCGCCCAGGCCGTTGCGGCGGGCGCGCCCATGCCCGCAAGGAGGAGCACATGAACCCCCGGCGCGTATCCCCCCGGGCCGTCTGCCTCGCCACCGTCTTCCTGTCCGTGGCCATCCTGGCCGCTCCCGCGGCCGCCGAGGCCCCTCCGGAGTACCTCCGATCCTGGGGCAGCCGCGGCTCGGGCCCCGGGGAGTTCTACCATCCCAGCGCCGTGCTGGTGGCACCGGGCGGCTCCGTCTTCGTGGCCGACCTGGGCAACTCCCGGATCCAGAGGTTCACCCCGGACGGCGTGTTCGTGTCCCAGTGGAGCGTGTTGGATCCCTCCGACCCCAGGTTCGAGTACCCGCGCTCGCTGGTCATGGACGCGGCGGGGGACCTCTACTCGATTGACTGTGGGCACGGGCGGGTCCACCGGTACGCTCCGAACGGGACGCTGCAGGCTGCCTGGGGCGACTCGGGGACGGCCGTCGGCCAACTGTGGGAACTCTGCGGGATCGCCATCGGCAAGGACGGGAACGTCTATCTGGCGTGCTCGTTCAACGGCATCCAGGAATTCACCCCCGACGGGACGTTCATCCGGCAGTTCAACCGCCTCACGCCGGACGGGCGGACGTACCAGCCGGTGCACCTCGCCATGGACCAGGCCGGCAACGTCTACGCCACCGACTGCCTCAGCAACACCGACCGGGTCATCGTGTTCACCGCCGATGGCGACTACCTGCGCGAGTGGGGTTCGCGCGGCGCAGGTGACGGCGAGTTCGCGGACGCCAATGGCATCGCCGTGGATTCGCTGGGCAACGTGTACGTCACCGAGCGCGACATGTGGTCCATGGGCACGTGGCCGCCGGTGGCCGACAACCGGGTGCAGAAGTTCACCAACTCGGGCGTGTTCCTCGACCAATGGGGCGGGAACGGGACCGGCCCGGGGGAGTTCAACTGGCCGGAGGACGTGGCGCCGGCCCCGGGCGGCATCGTCTACGTGGCGGATGTCTACAACAACCGCATCCAGGCGTTCGGCCCGCCGGGCGTCCCGGTCCAGGTTCCCTCGACCCCGATGGTGACGGCGCTGCGCAGCGTGGATCCCAACCCCGCGGGGTCCACCGTGCGGGTGGTCTACGACCTGGCCCGCGCCGGCCGCGTGGAACTGAGCGTGCTCGACATCACCGGGCGGCGGGTGCGCACGCTGTTGGACGGTGCGGCCGGGCCCGGGGCCGGGCAGGTCTCATGGGACGGGTGCGCCAGCGACGGCCGCCGGGTGGCCGCGGGCATCTACTTCGTCCGCCTGGCCGCCGACGGGCGGCAGATGAGCCGCCGCGTGGCACTCACCCGCTAGGCGCAGCGAAATCCCCAAACAGATGCCGCCCGGGCTCCGCAGCCCGGGCGGCTCGGTGTTGCCAGGGTCGCTCTGTGGGGCGGGGCCGCCTACCGGTACAGCCTCCGAATCTGTCCCCAGGTCGTGGGCTTGACGGGCGTGACGCACTCCGACACGGGGACGATGTCCGCCGGCCGGCGCGGCATCAGCTGCCAGCCTCCGTTGTAGGGCGAGGTGCCGATGAACTGCGAGAGGACGCCCAGGACGCACAGGGTGCCCGTCGGAATCGCGACGCCGTTGAGCGGGTCTACCAGCGGACAGGTGTTGGGCATGTCCTTGTTGATGCGCAGGGTGATGTAGTTCGACAGGTCGCCAGCGTCGCACAGCCTCAGGTTCTGGCCCGCGGTGCAGTCGAACGTGGCCGGGGGCGCGCCGCCCGCCGAACTCTTGATCACGCAGGCCGAGATGCTGACCAGCCAGGACTCGTAGGGCTCGCACTGGCCCGCCGACACGATGGCCTTGATCTCGGAGATGCTCATGTGCCGCGCCGGCGGCTGCGGGTTGCCGATGCTGTTCACGGTGATCACCAGGTTGACGGCCGGCGGGCCCACCACGCTTCCCACCTCGACCAGCCCGTTGTACTGCTGGACCACGCCGGTCACGGTGATGTCGTCACCCAGGCCGCCGCAGTAGAGCGGGCTCCCGAAGATGTTCACGCCGCCGCCGGAGTCCTCGATGTAGAGGCGCGTCGAGGAGGCGGCGCCGGTCGTCGGGAACTGGCCGGTGACGATGCCGCGGACCGTGACGGTCTGGTTCAGCATGGTGGTGACGCCGTTGGCGTCGTTGCAGTGCAGGTTCTTGATGGGGATCGGGACCCCGACCGTGGCCGCGGCCGCAACGGGCAGGAGCGCGGCGAGCGCGAGGGCGAGGAGCGGGACGCGGTAGCAGGGGCGCATGATGGACCTCCGGGTTGCAGGGGAACGTGCGGACCCGTGGATGCGGCTGCCTGCGGGGGTCCGGACCCGGGCAGCAAACTGCACCGCCGGCGCGCCGCGCCGGGGAGATTTGCCGAGGGTGGCCTGTGGATACCGCGTCCATGCTCCCACTCGCCGTTTCGGGGCGCAAGGGGGGCTGTCTCGCGGCCGCCGCTGAACCGCCCGGTCCCACCCCGGCCCATCCCACAAGATGTTGTCCTGCCTGGGCTTTGGCCGCATCGCCGCTCCCGGCGCGGGCCGCCCTGGAACTCGATCCTGATCGTCCCGGCGGAATCTGGACGTTATCAAGCTACCGCGCTACTCTTGCGCGCGCCCCGGTGCTGCGCGCCGCGCAGCCCATTGGAAAGGAGCCACCCATGAAGCGCGTTTCCTTCGTTCTCGCAGTTCTGGCGCTGGCCGCACTCCCGCTCGCGCTCGCGTCCGCCGCGGAGATGAAGCACCAGCACGCGGCGGCGGGCCCGTCGGCGCTCGATCCGATCAAGAAGCTGGCCGGCGAGTGGGTCGGGAAGGCGGGGCCCGCGGGCGGGAAGGAGATGGACGCCGCGGTCACCTACCACGTCACCGCGAGCGGCAGCGCGGTGATGGAGACGCTGTTCCCGGGCACGGACCACGAGATGGTGACCATGTACACGCTCGACAAGGGCAACGTGGTGCTGACGCACTACTGCGACTCGGGCAACCAGCCCCGGATGAAGGCCCGCAAGGGCACCCCGGCGAACGAGCTGGTGTTCGACTTCGCGGGCGGCGCGAACCTCGACCCGGGCAAGGACCGCTTCATGCACAACGCCAAGATGGTGCTGGTGGACGACCGGCACCTGCGCAGCGAGTGGACCAGCTGGCAGGGCGGGAAGGAGCAGGGGACGGTGGTGCTGAAGCTGGAGCGGAAGAAGTAGCGCTCCGTTCGGCGACGGGCAGTGCAGGGGGCCGTCCGGCGGGCGCCGGACGGCCCCCTCGCTTCGAGTGGACTACTTCAGCAGCAGCGTCCGGTTCGCGGGGTCGCCCTCGGCCAGGAGCAGCGCCCGCAGCGCCGGCCACTCGCCGGGCGCGTAGGTGGCCTTGGCCAGCCGCGTGGTGCGCGTGACGGTGACGGTGTCCCCGGCGCGGCGGACCGCCAGCTGGAAGCGCCCGGCCGCGTTGGCCAGGTCCACCGGTTCGGGCAGGCGCACCGCCTCCAGCTCGCCCAGGTGCAGCTTCAGCGTGATGGTCTGCTCCAGCGGCCCGGGCAGCTGCACCGGCGTGCCGCGCCGCGCCAGGTACATGTGGACGTCGGCGGGCAGGGACGCCCGGAGGCCGCCCGGAGGATCGCCGATCACGACCGGGATCCGGCCCACTGCGTCCCGCTTGCCGGCCCGGCCCGCGCCCACGAGGCGCAGCGCCACGCGGTCCGGGCCGAAGTCCACGAGGTTGTACCCGGTGACCGCGAGGCTCTCCACCACCGCGCCGGCCAGCTGCTCCAGCGAGTCGCGGGTGGCGGCGGCCTCGAGGTCGCGCACCGCGAAGGGATTCAGGAGCCCGGCGGCCTCCAGCACCCCCTCCGCGGTCCACCGCTCGGAGGCCTTGTCCCAGCGCAGCTCCAGGGCCAGCTCGGAGCGGCCGCCGGCGGAGCGCGTCGCCCCCGGGTCCGCGCCCGGCACCCAGGCCACCGAGCCCCGCGCCCACGCCCCGGTCTCCAGGGTCCCGCGGGCCACGTCGTAGAAGAACTGCGCCGGGCCGTCCTGGACCAGGACGCCGCGCAGCTCGTAGTCCGCCAGGGTGGCCGGGGAATCCGCGGGCGCCGCGCACCCCGGGCCCAGGAAGGCCGGCCGCACCGACTCGAACCCGGCCTCCTTGAACAGCGCGCCGGCCACCACCGCCAGGTCGAGGTCGGCCCCGTAGCCGGTGTCGTAGACGCGGCTGGCGGGCCGCGCCCGCGCCCACAGGAGCTGCGGGTCGTAGACGATCCGGCGCTCGGAGCGCCTCGCGAAGTCGGCCACCCGGCGGGCCAGGTCCGCCCGGCTGAGGGCCGCCGCGCGCAGCGCCGCCACGCTGTCGCGCAGCGCGGCGCCCGCCGCGAGGTTCGCCTCGAAGGTCTTCAGAACCGCCGCCCCCAGCGCCTCGCGGGACGGGAACGAGGACCACGCCAGGCGCGGCAGGTAGGACGCGGGCGCGGGCGTGGCCGGCGCCGGCGCGGGCTCCACCCGGTGCATGGCGTAGGTGTGCACGACGTAGCCCGCGGGCGCGGCTTCTCCGCCCCCGGCGGCGCCGGCAGCCTCCGCGGCCCCCTGCGGAGCGCGCACCCTGATTCCCCCGCCCTCGGGCACTTCCAGCACCACCCGGCTCTCCCAGGCCGGATCGGCGTGGGCGAAGAGCCACTGCCCCTCCATGCCCGGCCGGTAGGCGGTCTTGTCCTCGATCACGTAGTCGCACTCCAGCACGCACGGCACCTCCACGCCGTCGTGCAGGAGCATGGTCTCGCGAATGCCGGTGTAGTCGGGAGCCTCGGCGAAGGCGAACGGGGTGGTCTCCACCACCGCGGTGGGGCGCGCCTGGATCCAGCGCCCGCCCCGCCACACCCGGAGCGCCTTCACCGCCAGCGTCTGGCGCTCGCTGTCCCAGGGCACCCGCAGGTCGGCGTAGGCGCGGATCCCGGCGTCGGAGTTGATCCACACCACCCGGTGGCGCTCCTCGCGCAACCGGCCGTCCGGGAGCCAGGCGAAGCGGGCGCTCTCCAGCAGCAGCACCGCGTCCTGCTGGTCCAGGTTCCAGGTGGCGCGGGCTCCGGCGAGCATCGCGCCGATGTCCTCGCGGCCGTCGAAGGTCATGGGTTCCGCGCCGGCGCGCGCCGCGCCGGCCAGCAGCACCAGGGCGGGCAGCAGGAGCAGGAGCGAGGCCCGCCCGAGGGCGGAGCGGCCGAGGCCGGCGGCGCCGGCCCCGCGGAAGCTCGTGCGGCGGCTCATCGCGCACCTCCCTTCGCCACGCGCAGCGGGGCTGCGGCGTAGGCGTCCAGCGCCTCGAGGGCCTTCCTGAACCCGTCGTACCCGGCGGGCGGGATCTGCCGGCGGCGCACCTCGGCGCGGGCGCGGAGGCTCAGCGCCCGGCCCGTCTGGGCCACCGCGCCCTGGAACGTGGCGTAGGTGTCGGCCACCGCCTCGAGCTTCGGCGGCTCCACCAGCCGGTAGCCGGCCGGCAGCCGCACGGTCTCGTTGATGTCGAGGCGCTGGGTGTAGTACAGGAACACGTCCGTCTTGCGGGTCTTGGGCCAGTTCACCGACCCGGCGGCGAACAGCAGCGGGTGGTCCTTCACCGCCCGGGCGGCCGGCGGCGAGAACTCCAGGGCGTCGCCGGCCCGCATGGCGAAGCGCGGCATCTCGTACTTCACCGCCAGCCACATGTCCCCGGTGAAGTCGTCCACCGCGCGGTGGGTGAGCTGGGTGATGCGCACCGCGGGGCCCACCTGGCCCAGGATCTCGGCCACCGCGTCCTCCAGCGCCCGCTTGCGGCTGCGGACCACCAGGCGGCGCAGCCGGCTGTCGGTGGCGCCGCGCCCCTCGATCCGCAAGGTCCCGGTGAGGGTGCCGTCCTCGCCCAGGTCGGCGTCGTGGGTCACCGTGAGCGGCGACTCCGAGGGCGGGCTGTAGCGGATCTCCTTGAGGCCCACGCCGTCGGGGTGCCCGATGAGGTACTGCTGCTCGGTCTCCAGCTTGGACCACAGGTCGTTGTTGTACGGCACCCAGGTGGGGTCGATCATCACGAAGTCGCCGGGAGAGCGCTCCCAGGCCACCACGCAGTGGTTGAACTGGTCGGCGGGGATGTCCTCGATCCGGCTCCCGGCCATGGTCATGGCCGGGTAGGTGTGCAGCCCGGCGGCCCGCAGCAGGGTGATGCTCATCGAGGCGATGTCCTTGCACACGCCGCTGCGGTACTCGAACAGGGGGCCCGAGGGGTGCAGCGTGAAGCCCTCGCCCTGGCCCATGGTCTGGCCGCTGTAGCGGATGTTCTGGGCCACCCAGTGGTTGACCGCGGTGGCGATCCTCATGGGATCGCTCTGGCGGGTGAGGCCGGCGCGCGCCAGGACCCCGTCCACGTGCCGGCGGATGTCGTCGGTGACCTCGAACTGGTTCTTGTTCACGTCGAAGAACCACTTCGACTTGGCCTGCCAGTTCGCGGCGGTGGTGAGCACCACCTTGGGCGCCACGTCCGGCTCCTCGGCCTGCCGGGGCTCGCGCGGCAGCGCCGGCATGTCCTGGACCCACCAGGTGTATTCGGTGCTGTCCGGCGAGTACGAGGTGCGCGAGTACACCGGCCCGTTGTAGGACTGGCTGATGAGGCGCTTGGACTGGGGCAGGATCAGCGTGTAGCGCTTCTCCACGATGGGCACGTCCGCCTGCATCAGCACGATGTCGAAGTACTCGCCGCGCATGGGCGGGACGTAGCGGTCGTCGCCGGCGGCCCGGATGCGCTGCAGCGCGCCGGGCACCCGGGACGGCTCCCCGGCGGGGGCGGGGGAGGCGCCCGCCGGGGCGGATGCGGCTCCCCCCGGCGCGCCGCCGGCGGGCGCGGCACCCAGCAGCGCGTAGTTGTAGCCCTTGCGCATGGCCACGACCTCGATGCCGTCGCCCACGCGCAGGCGGGGGAGCTGCAGCTCCTTGATGCGGTCGGCCCAGTAGATCATGCTTTGCGGCGCCGGCAGGTCCAGGATCCCGGACACCGGCACCGGGATGCGCCGGCCGTCGCGGACCACGTTGACCTCGGCCACCTCGACGAAGCTGCTGCGCGGATCGTAGCCCCACTCCAGCGCCGACTTCTCCCGGACGCCGTCCTCGGTGAGGATCTTGTAGACCTGGTACAGGTCCACGTAGGCGATGCCGGTGTCGGTGACCCGGGTGAGGGTCTGGTCCAGCGCCAGCAGGTAGTCCGCCCCCGGGTGGTCGGCGGCGGTGCCGGCCTGGGCCAGGCGGGTGAAGACCGTGGGGGCCGCGGCGGCGCCCGGGGGGACGGGCCGGTCGCGTTCCAGCTGCGCGGCCGCGCCCCGGGGCCAACAGAACAGCGCGATCGCCGCGAGCCCAGCTGCCGCGGCGCGTCTCCGTGCCTGCCTCATGCTCTTCCTCCCCGTCCCACCCGCTCGGCCCGCGGCTTCCGCCCGCGAATGCGGCGCCGGCCCCGGCAGGCGCGCCGGACAGTGTCTGTGCGTTTCGGGGGATGTGGCTGCCCCGGCTCTCGAGGGCGACCGCACGATGATGGACCCCGTCCCGATCCGGGTCAACGCCGGCCGGCGGGGCCGAACCGCCACCCCGGCCCGTGCTGCCGGCCCTTTCCGGGCGGCCCGGCCACGGCCCTGCCACCGCCCGGCCGCGAGCTTGCCGGCCCCCCGGCGGGGCCCTAGAATCGCGGCACAGGAGCCGGGTGCGCGGCCCGCGGGCGGAGCGCCGCGGGCCACCCGCCCGATCGCAGAAGTGCAGCCGGCAGACGCGGCACCAGGCCCGGGCCTTCCCCCGGCCCGGCCTCCCGCATGTCCCCCAAGGAGGCAACCCATGCCCAGCGTCCCACTGCTCGGCCGGTTCGTCTGGCACGAGCTCAAAACCACCGACCCCCAGGCCGCCGCCGCCTTCTACAAGCAGGTGATCGGTTGGGCGACGGAGAACTGGCCCCAGGATTCGGCGTACACGCTGCTGACCACCAAGGACGGCCCCATGGCGGGGCTGATGCTCCTGCCGGAGGAGGCCCGCAACATGGGCGCGCCGCCGTGCTGGCTGTGCTACATCGGCACGCCGGACGTGGACGGGACGACCCGGCTGGCCGCCGAGCTGGGCGGGAGGATCCTCAAGCAGCCGACCGACATCAGCGGCGTGGGCCGGTTCTCGGTCATCCAGGACCCGCAGGGTGCGGTGTTCCTCCCGTTCACCCCGGGCCAGGGGCCGCCGCGGCCGGGCCGGCCGGTGCTGGGGGACTTCTCCTGGCACGAGCTGACCACCACCGACTGGCAGGCCGCGTTCGCGTTCTACGAGCGGCTGTTCGGGTGGGAGAAGACCAGCGCCATGGACATGGGCCCCGAGCTGGGGATTTACCAGATGTACGGCCTGGACGGGGTGACCTTCGGCGGGATGTTCAACAAGCCGCCCAGCATGCCCGCCCCGCCCCACTGGCTGCCGTACATCCTGGTGGCCGACTCGAAGAAGGCGGCGGAGGCCGTGAGGCGGGCCGGCGGCCAGGTGCTGCACGGGCCGATGGAGGTCCCGGGCGGGGACTGGATGGCCCAGGGCCTCGACCCGCAGGGGGTGCTGTTCGCGGTGCACTCCCACAAGCCGGCGGACAAGAAGCCGGCGGCCAAGAAGGCGGCCCCGAAGAAGGCCGCCCCCAAGAAGCCGGCGGCGAAGAAGCAGGCGGCTCCCAAGAAGAAGGTCGCCAAGAAGGCCGCACCCAAGAAGAAGGCGGCGCCGAAGAAGAGAGCCGCGCCGAAGAAGAAGGCCGCCCCCAAGAAGAAGGTGGCCAAGCCGCGGGCGAAGAAGCGCGTCGCCCGCAAGCCCGCTCGGAGGAAGCCTGCGCGCAAGGGTGCCGCGCGGCGCGGGGCGCCGAAGCGGGCCGGCGCCCGCCGGAGACGGCGGTAGGCCCGTCAGCCGGAACCCCCCGCATCCTCGCGGATGCGGGGGGTTCGCGCTTCGGGGCCCCGGCTGTACCGCTGTGCCGGGGGGCCGGTCGGCGGGCGCCGGCTCGCCCCGCTACGTCCATCTCCGGAAGAACAGCGCCTGCCGGGCCACCGGCTCAGTGCGCGCGTTGAGCGCCGCCAGTTGCCCGCCGCTGAGCGGCGTGAACGCCTGCGCCAGGGCCACGTTCTCCTCCACCTGCGCCGGGGAGTCGCAGCCCACGATCACCGTGCTCACCGGGTGGGAGAGGGTGTAGTAGAGCGCCTCGCGCATCTGCAGCGTACCCGGCCGGGCGGGCTTCTCGACGTCGCGCTGCTGGTCCTCGGGCGGCGGGCTCCACGAGGCCAGGATCCGCCCGCGGGCCGGGATCTTCATCCCGATGATCCCCATCCGCTTCTCCACCGCGAGCGGGAGGAGCTTCTCGGCGAAGCTCAGGCGGTGCGGGTCGGCGGCGTTGAGCGCCATCAGCACGGTGTCGAAGTCGAACCTCCGGATGGCCTCGATCAGCACGTCGGGGTCGGCGTGCCCGGTCACCCCCAGGAAGCGGACCATCTTCTGCTCGCACGCCGCGTGCAGCGCCGCCATCGCGCCGCCCGGCGCGAAGATCTGGTCCACCTGCTCCATGCGCGAGAGGTTGTGCACCTGCCACAGGTCCAGGTGGTCGGTGTTCAGCAGGCGCAGCGACTCCTCCAGCAGCTTCAGCGAGCCGTCCCGGGTGCGGTCGTGGGTCTTGGAGGTGAGGAACGCCTCCTTGCGCCGCCGCTTCATCACCTGGCCGATGTAGCGCTGGCTCCAGCGCTCGTTGCCGCCGTAGGCCGCGGCGGTGTCCACGTAGTTCACCCCGAGGTCGAGCGCCTTCTCCACGATGGCCACCGCGGCCGCCTCGTTGTCGGGCTGTTCCACGGCCGCCTGCCCGCCCAGGCTGAAGATCCCCACGCGGTAGCCGGTGCGGCCGAGGTTGCGCATGGGCATGGCGCCCGGCGTGACCGGGTTGTGCGGCAGGGGCCATGGGGCCCCGCCCGCGGGCGCCGCGGCTTCGGCGCCGGCCGGGCCGGGGGCCGCAGCGGCGATGCCCCCGGCGAGGATGCCCACCCCGGCGGCGGCGCCGAGGCGCAGGAAGTCGCGGCGATCGAGCGTCTTTGGGTTGCTCTCTGGCGGGTCGCTCATGGCTGGCCCCTCCCGCGCGGATTCTACACTCATCCGCGCGCCGGCTGCAGCCGCTCCCCATGGACCGCGGGAGGCGGCGCTGCCGTGATATTGCGCCATCGGTGCG
>DATKKS010000291.1:0-11013 GCA_035542815.1 Saccharimonadales bacterium (SeqCode)
GGAGTCCCCTCGGGGGGTGTGCACGGTGTGGTTGAACACGACCGGCGGGTCCAGCGGCATCCGCAGCGAGTCCAGCCCGGTGTTGAAGCTGGTGGTGTCCTTGCGGTCGAACTGGGCGATCAGCTGCATGTTGTTGGCCGACTCGCCGAAGTAGATGCGGTAGCCCTCGAAGTCCCGCTCCTGGCCCGTGGGGCTGGTCGGGTCGTAGGTGGTGTCCGGGGAGCCCTCCCACAGCAGCTCCAGCGTGTGGTCCCCGGGGCGGGCGTACAGCCGCGGCGACGGGGGCGGCGTGGGGAGCTTGTAGCTCAGGTTGAACGCCAGCAGGGCGTGCTGGGCCGCCTTCTCCACCAGCGCCTCGGCCTCCGCCGGATCGGCTGAGGCGCCGCCCAGGAAGGCGAAGTCCACGCTGATGGAGTCGCCGCTCTGCATGGTCGGGATCGGCCCCACGGTGATCCACTGCGAGGGGTCGTTGGGGTCCTGGCTCTGGTCGGCGATCTCGGTGGGGTGCTGCATGAAGCTGTACTTCTGCGGGTCGGTGAACCGCCCGTAGGTGGTGTCGCCGATCCCCAGCGAGCCGGAGTAGCCGTGGGTCAGGAAGCGGGCCGTCAGCACCTTGGAGGAGTCGGCGCCGCCGAAGCGCATGCCCAGGCTGTCCGGGTAGGTGCCCAGCAGCATGGTGCCCACCACCGCCGGCACGCGGTCGAAGTTGCAGCCCGACTGCACCGAGTTGCAGTAGTGCTCGCTGAGCAGCCGCAACGCGGGCACGTACTGGTAATACTTGTGGGCGTAGGGCGCGGCGCCCGAGGGGAAGCTCGGCCACAGCGGGTAGTCGGCCTTGTTCAGGCTCTGCATCTCGGTGTAGTGGGTGATGAACACGTTGCGCAGCAGCTCGCCCACGTTCCGGATGGTGAAGTGCTGGATGACGAAGTTCTCGGCGAAGCTGAACGACCAGCTGTAGATGGCCTCGGTGACGTCCACGTTGAGCGGCACGTGGGGCTCCGAGCCCACCTGGGTGCCGGGGTTGTCGCGGAAGTGGGCGATCAGGTCCTGCTCCGAAACGGCCAGGGGGCTGTACACGATGCTGTTGGCCAGGCTGCTCAGCTCCACCAGCCGCGTGGCGGGGGTGTTGGGCAGCGGCGTGAACTCGGTCACCGGGGTGCCCACGCTGCCGTTCTGGTCCTCCGAGCCGAAGGACACCGCGATCTGGTCCACGCAGCCCGAGTCGCACAGCACCCGGCCGCCGATCCACAGCCCGCCGCGCACCATGTGCTCGAAGTTGGCGCCGGCGGGGAAGGAGAAGTTGGGGGTGGTGGCGCTGGTGTAGCCCAGCCCCCACGAGCCGTAGTTGGTGAAGGTGATGTTCACCAGGTTGTTGCTGGTGGTGCGGTAGCCGTAGCCGCCCACCCCGCCCTGCGCGGCGACCTCACGGGTCTGGAGGTTGAGGCCGTCCGCGTGGTCCACCGCCAGCGCCGCGGCGGGCACGGCCAGGAGCAGGCACAGCAGGAAGGCAGCCCGGCGGATCATTGCTGGAACCTGTAGACGTTGATGCGCTGCGCGGCCGGGTCGGCCACGTACAGGTACAGGCTGGACTGCACCAGCCCGGCGGTGGCGGAGGTCGGGGCCAGCATTCCGTCCGGCCCGAACTGGTTCACCACCTGGTCGAAGGTGCCGTCCAGGTTGTAGCGCAACACCCGCCGGTTGCCGGTGTCCACGACGTAGAAGTCGTTGACGCCGTCGGCGGCCACGCCCTGGGGGCGCTTGCACGCCCCGGGGCCGCCGGGCTCGGTGCCGTCCACCTTGAAGAAGCCGAAGTTCATGCGGTTGGGGTCGAGCGCCTGGGCGGCGTCCTTGCCGGTGTCGGCCACGTACAGCACCCCCGCACTCCAGACGATCTGGTGGGCGTCCTGCAGGCTGCCGACGCCGTTGCCCTGCTGGGCCACCGTGTCGCGCAGCGCCGTGTCGTAGTTGGGCGCCCGGTAGCGGTACACCACGGTTTCGGTGTCCAGCGCCGGCAGGTTCGGGGGCTGGAAGATGTACATGCGCGCGTCGCACGACACGTACAGGTTGCGCTGCAAGTCCGAGGCCACGCCCTTGATGCGCACCCAGGTGGTGTCCACCACCACGTGCACCGGGTCCATCGGCGTGTCCAGGCCCTGGCTCGGGTCGTACTCCATGACCGAGATCGGATGCTGCTTGGAGCCGTCGCCCATGTCCGCCACGAACACGTGCGAGTTGCCCTCCGCCACCTGCACCGGCTTGGTCAGCCCGTTGAAGCGGTAGATGTCGATCGGGGTGATCTGGCCCCGCTGGCCCAGCGAGCTGTAGTTGCGCACCCGGGCGCTGTCCTCGGCCACCAGCAGGATGCCGCTGTGGGTGAGCAGCACGCAGGTCGGCTGCCACGCGGGCTGGGTCCAGCCGGCCACCAGGATGAACGTCTCGGGCGGCGGGATGTACGGCGCCTTCGGGGACTGCTTCGGCTCCAGGAAGCGGCGGCCGCAGCCGCCGGCCCCGGCCAGGAGGGCCGCCGCCAGGGCCAGCGCGGCGAGCCTGCGGGCGGACGCTCCCACGTTCATCAGAACGCCGCCTGCAGCGACAGCCGGCTCACGTGGCCCAGCGGCCCGGCGTCGGTGTACGCGTAGTCGATCTGGCCGTTCAGCCCGCCGATCTCCCCGCGGAAGCCCGCGCCCCCGCAGAACCCGAAGGCGTCGTTGCGGATCTGGTAGCCGGTGCGCAGCGCCAGGTGGCCGGCCAGCAGCAACTCGGTGCCGGCCCGGAACTCGATGGCGTTGTCGGAGGCCTGCGAGGCCTCCACCGCGGTGGTCCAGCGGAAACTCTCCCGCTCGATCGGTTCGAACGCCAGCCCGTAGCGGAACATCGTGGGCGGCGAGAAGGCGTCGTACGCCCGCTGGATGGACGTGTTGGGGGAGATGAACGTCCCGCCCGGCCCGGCCTCGCCGCCGAAGTTGGTCAGCGACATCCCCACCCTGAGGCTCCGCCAGCCGATGTAGTAGACCGAGCCGATGTCGAACAGGATGGCCCCGGTGGCCGGCGCGTCGATCTGGGAGCCGAAGTCCTCCCGCGCGTACTTCATCCCGAAGCCGATGAGCAGCCGGTCGGTGAAACGCCGGGCGTAGGCGGCGCCCAGCACGAAGTCGCTGAAGGTGAAGGTGCGGCCGGTGCCGAAGGGGTGGTACTCGTCGGTCTCGTTCATGTCCACCGAGAAGCCGCCCATCATGAACCCCAGCGAGCCGCCCAGGGCCTGCGACGGCAGCACCGCCATGATCTGGCTGTAGTGGATGTCCGCGGGGTAGTCCACGGTGCTCACCTGGATCTCCCGCCGCAGCATGGTGCCGATGCCGGCCGGGTTCCAGTACATCGCGCTGGGGTCGTTGGCCACCGACACGAACGCCTCGCCCATGCCCTCGGCCCGCGCCCCGACCCCGATCTTGAGGAACTCCAGCGAGGCCGTGCCGCGCCGCTGGCCGCCCAGCTCCTGGCCCTGGGCCCGGGCCAGCGCCGGAGCCAGCAACAGCAGCCCCGCCGCGATCCACGCGCACCTGGCGCGCCGCGCGCTAGAAGTCATAGCTCAGGCTCAGCCGGTAGTTGGCCGGCGGGTTGTTGACCGAGGGGTTGGCCACGATCTCCTGGTGCCGGTACTTCTGGATGTCGGTCACCTCGTAGTGGCCCCACAGCCCCTTGCCGTCCTCGTAGCCGCGGCCGGTGGTCGGGTCGATAAACTTGGCCAGCCCGCTGTTCAGGATGTTGGTGCCCTCCAGCGAGGCGTGGATGCTGCGCCCGAACACCGAGAACTGCTGGTCCAGCTTGAGGCTGGCGGTGAACTCCATCGGCGCGTTGGCCGAGTAGGCCGCGCCCGTCGCCAGGGCGTTCACGGTCACGGTGCTGTCCTTCGGGTCGTACGAGAGCTGCACCACGCTGGGGGTGTAGGCCCGGCCCGAGCGCAGGCTCATGTCCAGGGTGGCCGAGAAGTTCCGCGGCAGCATCAGCAGCCCGGCCAGCCTCGGCCGCTCGGCCTCGTCCCGGGTGGAGCAGCTCAGGCGCAGCCGGGCCTGGTGCGGCCGGTGCCAGTAGGCCACTTCCTCGCCCACCCGCGCCACCTGGGTGTCGCCGCCCAGCTCCTGGATGATCTTGAGCTGGTTGGGGGTGGAGGACTTGGCCCGGATGGTCGAGTACTCGTAGGTGACCAGCGCCGAGTAGAACTTGGAGCGGCGGCGCTCGATCTCCACCTCGATGCCGCGGGAGCGCGAGAAGTCGCTGTTCAGGTAGATGGAGAACGGCGCGGTGGAGTTCCCCTGGCTGCGCTGCGAGTAGGCCAGCGTGGGATACCCGTACGTGTCCTTCTGGTAGAAGGACACGTTGGCCGCCAGGTAGTCCGAGATCTGATGTCGCCCGCCCAGCTCGTACTGAATGGACACCGTGGGATCCAGGTTGAGGTTGCCGATCTGCGGGAAGTTCTCGCTCGAGAGCGAGCCCATCTTGGAATAGATGTAGTAGTAGGCGGGCCACTGCGTGAACTCGCCGTAGTTGAAGTAGAAGTTGTCGCGGTCGGTGATCGGGTGCGACACCGAGATGCGCGGCGAGAGGTGCCCCTTGGCGCGCCGGCCGAACAGGTTGAAGGTCTCGTCGCGGTAGCCGGTGGCCACCGTCCGCGAGATGTTGGGCCGGGAGGCCGAGTCGGCCAGCTCCGAGTCGATGGCCGCGTCGGCGACCGATCCCGGGATGAACACGTCCCAGCGCAGCCCCACGTCCGCTACGAAGCCCTCGTACTCGATCTTGTCCCGCAGGAAGGCCACCCCGGTGGCCGGCTTGACGTGGAAGATGTCGTGCTTGCTGCCCAGCGTGTCCGGGTCGACGTCCCACGGGTTCTCGATGTCGATGAACTGGACCTCCTGGAGGTTCAGCTCGGCGCCCATCTTGAGGTCGTGGTGGCGCGTGGTCCGGTTGATGGAGTAGGAGAGCGACGTCTCGCGGCTGTACCGGTCCTCGAAGATCGAGTCGTCGCCGCTGTCAACGAAGATGTCGTAGGCCTTGAGCCGGGTGAGGCTGTCGGTGGACACCTTGTAGATGTCGTCGTTGGGCTCCACGTACTCGCGCCACGGGGCGTCCAGGTTGTTCTTGCCCTGCACCCCCACGTGCAGCACGCCCACGGTGCGCGAGAGCTGGATCTGCTGCACCGTCTGGGTGCCGTACACGTGGGTCCAGTTGCCGGCCAGGGTGGAGTTGTCCTCCACGTCCACCGCGGCGTGGTCCCAGCGGTGGCTCCAGCGGTACGGGTAGGTGTTGCGGTCGTCGGTGATGTCGCTGGCCAGGTGGCGGCCGAAGCCCTCGTCAATGCCCAGCGACTTGTTGAACGACACGAACAGCTTGTCCGAGGGCCGCGGCCGGTAGGACAGCTTGTACAGCCCGTTCCACTTGTTGTCGGCGCGCGGGGAGAACATCCCCGGGTAGCTGAACAGCAAGCCCAGGAACGAGTCCCGGTAATCGGGGCGCAGGCTCAGCCCCTGGCCGTTGGGCCCCCGGGCGTCGTCGATGCTGTTGAGGTAGGTGCTGCTGAACTCGCTGTTCACGCTGGCCAGGAAGGTGAGCCGCGATTCCTTGTTGAGCCCCAGCATGCGGGTGATGGGCTCGGGCCCGTCCACCTGCATGGTCGCGCCGTCGCTGTTGAAGGAGCTCCCGTTCAGCCGGTCCGAGTGCAGGAAGTTCAGCGGGCCGTTGATCCCGAGGAAGTGGTCGGTGCGGTACTCCAGCCGCCCGTGGTAGCGCTCGGTGCCCTCCTTGAGGCGCACCTGCACCACCCCGGAGAGCGCCTGGCCGTACTCCGCGTCGAACCCGCCGGTGATCACGCCCACCTCGGCCACCGAGCCCGCGCTGATCTGGCCCGCGGTGCCCTTGCCGGTGATCAGGTCGCGGGTCTTGGCGCCGTCCACGATGTAGGTCACCTCGTCGGCGCGGCCGCCCCGCAGGTGGATCTCGTCGTTGGTCTTGCTCACCCCGGTCTGCAGCTCGAGCACCTGCTCCAGAGTCTGCACCGGCATCTTGCGAATGTCGTCGCTGTTCACGGCGCGCACGGTGGCCGAGGAGCGCACCTCGACCAGCGGCCGGTCGGCGGTGACCACGATCTCCTTCTCGCGGCGCACCACGATCTGCTTCAGGCGGAAGTTCTTCTGCAAGGTCTTGCCGGCCTCGAGGGTGACCTCCTCAGCCACCGGCTCGTAGCCCATGAAGTTGACCTTGACGGTGTAGGTGCCGCCGGGGATGCCGGCGATGCGGTACTGGCCCTCGGAGTCGGACAGCCCGCCGGTGCGCGCGCCGGGCACGGCCACGCTGGCGAACGGAACGGCGCGGCCATCCTGGTCGGTGATCTTGCCGGTGAGCACACTGCGCTCGTCGGCTCCGGATGCCACCAGCGGCGACGCGACGAGCGAGAGGAGGGCGAGAGCTGCGACGAAAAGCCGGCGGACCTTCATGCGAAATCGTCGGGCCTCGGGAACTGCTACGGTACGTTCGAGAGCTCGGATTCCACCAGGACTCCGCCTCGAACGTCGTGGGCGGTGAGGAATCTCTCTGTGTCTCCCAGGAGTTCACGGAAAGATACACCAACCCCACCGCGAGGGCAACAGAAATGACGCGCCCGCGGCGCGGACGCGCTGATGAGAAGGCGCCTCAGTATCGCTTGGGCTTCAAGTAGCCTTAAGTAGCATCGGCGCTGGCGCGGCCGCGCCGCGGTCGCGCGCCGCGGTCGCGCGGTCCGATTCGGAGCCGGGCGGCTCAGTCCGACGGCCAGCGGTGCAGCCGGCGGCGCGCGGCGCGGGCCATGCTGTCCAGCACCTCGCGCTCCTCCCCCAGCGCGCCACCCAGCAGCTCCAGGGTGAGGTCGGGGCATTCCCGCTGGGCCTCTGCCACCAGCGCGGGCACGTCGCGGCGCAGGTGGGGGCCGCCCGAGGAGAAGAACACCGGGATGACCGCCACCTCGTGCGCCCCGGAAGCTGCCAGGTCCCGGGCGGCCTCCAGCAGGGTGGGGGAGGCGGACTCCAGATACGCCAGGCGCAGCGGGCGGCGCGGCTCGGCCGACGCGAGCCGCTCGCGCAGCGCCTGGAGCGGTGCCGCCCAGGCCGGGTCGGCGCTCCCGTGCGCCAGGAGGATCACCGCCGGGGATAATCTGATCTGTTCGGGATTGAGATTCACTGCGCGCTCCTCCGGGCTTCCGGGCGAGGCCTCGGCCGGGCGTGGCCCCGGGAGTCCAGTTCACATCTTATGTTCCTGCTCATGTTCCAGCCGCTTCCCCCTTCCATTGTCCGCGCCGCGTCTGCGGCCGCCCATCGAGGGTGCCGCGCCGCCCCAAGGAATCAGACCCGACGGATGGGGCTCGGGTTGGATCACCGTCGCCGGCCGCGGGCCGGCCGCAGGTGTGGCTCGTAGGATCAAACAAGAGAACCATGTCGCAGTGCGTGGTGTTAAGCCAACCTTCCGCGCACCCCGACGAGCCAGCCCCGCCTGGTTCTGCTTCGATCAGGAACCCCCGGGCAGCGGCCTCTGGGCGTGGGCCGAGTCGGACGGGTTCAGCTTCTGCGCGGGCGCCGACTCCAGCTTCCACAGCATGCCGTCGAACAGCTCGGGGTGGATCCGGTACGGGCGGTAGCGTTCCTTCAGGTGATCCAGCACGTCCCGGCGGGAGAGGCCGGTGAAGGCGTGCACCTGCTCCCATGTTCCCACCGAAGAGGCGATCTCCGGATCGAACACCCCCAGCGCGTAGGCGTTCCGGCCGCGCACCTGGACGCTGTCGACGGCCCGGTCCAGCCCCTCCAGGTAATAGTGACCCTTGGCGTGCAGCGAGAAGATGAAGTGGAATTCCCGGTACGGCCCGAACCCGCGCAGGTAGCTGCCCCAGCCGGCCTGGTCCAGGAGCAGGTCTCCCGGCTTCACGATGTGCGACAGGACTTCGGCGTTGCGCCACCCGGCCCCCGAGGCGCGGTGGGCGAACGTCGGGACCGGGTAGAAGAAGTTCACTCCGAAAAGCACCGCCGCGCAGGCGGCCAGCGCCCACGCCAGGGCGCGCCGCGGCGCGGCCCGCTCGGACCCGCCGCCGCGCGCGCCGCCGGCCGCCCGGCCCGCGCACGCCTGGACCACCAGGAACGGCACCCCGGGCAGCCAGAACTGGGGATCGCTCCCCAGCCACAGCACGTTGAACGCCGCCACCCCCGCGAACCCCACCCAGCACACCGCCGCCACGGACGCTTCCCTCCCCGAGCGCGGCAGCCGCAGCAGCTGCACCGCGAGCAGGAGTGTCACCAGCAGGCCGAACCCGAAGCGCAGCCAGTCCTCGGTGGTGAGCGCCGGCGCGCCCGTGCCCTTGACGATCTGCTTCAGCGCGGTCGTGACCCCGGTGTAGCCGGTGAAGTAGTTGACCAGCCCGGCGGCCGCGCGCATCAAGCTGACCAGTGAGAGGTCCTTGACCGACAGGCTGGACTCGTTGGGATGGTGCAGGACCCAGTGCAGGAAGCTGCCCGGGGTGAGCGGGCTCGTGATGCGGGCGGCGGCCAGCACGTAAGGGGGCAGGGCCACCGCGACCGCCGCCACCACCAGCGCCGCCGCCGCGCGCAGGCGGGCTCCGGCGGGCGCCCACACCACCACCGCCAGGAACAACGCCGGCGCGATCAGCACGCAGTTCATGGCGTACAGCACCGACAGGCCCAGCGCCGCGCCGGCGGCCAATGCGCCCGCCACGGGGCCCAGCGGCCCCCCGGCGCCGCCCCGGCCGGGCGCCGCGCGCGGCCGGCAGGCCAGCCACAGCGCGGCGTTGGCGAAGGCCTGCGAGATCATCGCCGACTCGGACTCCCGGCTGTGCATCCAGTGGGCCCACGAGAAGGCCATCAGCAGCGTTCCGGCCAGGCTCAGCCCCGCGCCGCCGCCGAGGTTCCGCAGGGTGCGGTACAGGAGCGCCACCGCGGCCGCCCCGGCCAGCGTGTTGAGCAGCTGCGGCCACAGGAACGGCCGGCCGCGGCCCGGGCGATCGGCGCCCACCAGCCGCACCAGGGCCTGATTGGTGGGGGTGAGCAGCAGGTGGTTGGGGCGGGGCGCGACGTCGTGCATCAGGGCCAGGTGGGCCTCTTCCACGGCGTCGTGGTTGTCCTGCACCCGGCTGGGCATGGTCCAGGCGTACAGGGCCAGCATCAGCGCGAACAGGGCCAGGGCGGGGGCGGAGCGCAGCATCGGGCGGGCGGGGCTCAGTACTGCGACTTGCCGGACGGCGACGGGGTGGCCCCAGCCGCGCGGCCCTCGGTCACCGGCTTGGCGGCCGGGGTGGCGGACTCGGAGACGATCTTCACGCTGGCGGAGGCCCCGATGCGGGTGGCGCCGGCCTCCACCATCTCCTGGGCCGCCTTCCGGTCGCGGATGCCGCCGGAGGCCTTCACTCCCAGCTTGCCGCCCACCGCCTGGCGCATCAGGCGGACGTCGGCGGCGGTGGCGCCGCCGGAGCTGAAGCCGGTGGAGGTCTTCACGAAGTCCGCCCCCGCCGCCTTGGACAGCAGGCAGGCGCGGATCTTCTCCTCGTCGGTGAGCAGCGCGGTCTCGAGGATCACCTTGGTCAGCACCCGCGGGCCGCTCTGCTCCACCACCTCGCGGATGTCGCGCTCCACGTACTCGTTGTCGCCGCTCTTCAGCCGCCCGACGTGGATCACCATGTCCACTTCGGTGGCGCCGTCCAGGATCGCGCGGCGGGTCTCGAACGCCTTGACCTGGGTGGTGGTGGCCCCCAGCGGGAAGCCGATCACGGTGCACACCTTGACCGGGCTGCCCTCCAGCAGCGGGCGGCACGCCGGCACCCAGCTCGGGTTCACGCACACCGAGGCGAAGCTGAACTGGCGCGCCTCGGCGCACAGCTTCTCGATCTCGGCCCGGGTGGCGTCCGGCTTGAGCAGGGTGTGGTCAATGAGCGAGGCCAGGGACGGCGTCACCTGCGCGGGGGCCAGGCCCGGCCGGCACCCGATGCGCGAGGCGCCCAGGTCCACCAGGCTGCGCACCGCGTCGGGCCGCTTGAGCGCGCACTGCCCGCAGGCGGTGCAGTCGCCGCAGCTGCTCTGCGAGGCCAGCGGCCCGATCCGCCGGAGCACTTCCTGCACGATGGTCTCGATCACCCTGGGGTCCCCCGCCAACTTCTACCTCCGCTCGTCCATCGCCTTGATCTTGTCCACCCGGCGCGCGTGCCGGCCGCCCGCGAAGGGCGTCCGGAGCCAGGTCTCCACCATCTCCGCGGCCAGCTCCGGGGACACCACCCCGGAGCCCAGCGACAGCACGTTGGCGTCGTTGTGCTCGCGCGAGTTGAGCACCGTCTTCAGGTCGTGGCACACCGCGGCGCGCACCCCGCGCACCTTGTTGGCCACCATGGCCGAGCCGATGCCCGCGCCGTCGATGACCACGCCGCGGTGCGCGGCGCCGGAGGCCACCTGCTCGGCCACCTGCCGCGCGAAGTCTGGATAGTCCACCGCCTCGGGACCGTGCGTGCCCACGTCGGTCACCGGGTAGCCGAGGGCGTGCAGCCGCTCCACCAGGGTGCGCTTGAGCTGGAAGCCGCCGTGGTCCGCGCCCAGCACCACCCGGGTGTCGCGCGGGGCGGCCACGGGCTCGGGGGCCGCGGCCGGGGCGGCGGGCGCGGGCGCCGTGGCGGTCGGCGCTAGGGCGGCTGCCGGCGCTGCGCCGGCTGCCGGCACCAGGCAGGCCGCCGGGGCCAGGCCGGGGCCGGTCGGCCCCACCCCGCAGGTGGCCTCCACCGGCCCGCCCGCCGCGGGCAACGGCGCGGCGGTGGTGGCGGCCGCGGGCGGCGGCCCCAATGGGTTGGGCTCCTCGCGCCGCGCCGCGGTGGGCGTGGGGCCAGCCTTCTCCAGGCGGTCCACGACCTCGCTCACCAGCCGGCGCACCAGCGCTTCCAGGTCCTTGCGCTCCATGGGAGAGCCGAAGGTAACACCGGCGGGGGTGGGGGACAAGGTGGGGGGCGGG
>DATKKS010000292.1:0-14289 GCA_035542815.1 Saccharimonadales bacterium (SeqCode)
GCCATCGCCGTCATCGAGGTGGACGAGGCGACGCTGCGGGCGTACGACAACGCCTGGCCGCTGCCCCGCGAGCACTACGCGCTGCTCCTGGACGGCCTGCAGAAGGCCGGTGCGGCGGCGGTGGGGCTGGACCTGTTCTTCCACGACCGGCTGGACGCGCAGGGCGACGCGCTGCTGGCCGGCGTGCTGAGCCAGACCCACAACGTGACCCTGGGAGCCTACTTCGCCAGCTCCTCGCCCGGGGTGGTGGGCGGCGGCGACGTGCTCTCGCGGCAGGAGCGCGCACTGCTCGAGCAGAGCGGCTTCCCGGCGAGCGACCCGCGCGTGGCGGTGGCCGGCAGCGTGTTCCTGCCGATGCCCGAGATCGCCGCGGCGGCGCCGGTGCTGAGCCACATCTCGCTGGAGCGGGACCCCGACGGGCCGATCCGGCGGCTGCCGCTGCTGTTCCGCTACGACAAGCGGGTCTACCCGTGCGTGGCCCTCAGCGTGGCCGCCCTGGCCCGGCACCCCGGCTGGCTGTCCACGCGCGGGACGGGCCGGTCGTTCCGCATCGTGGAGCCGGACGGCCGCGCGCTGGACCCGGCGATGGACGGGTTCGGGTCCACCGCGGTGGACTTCGCGGGGGGCCGCGAGTCCTTCGCGCATGTGTACTCGCTGGTGACGGTGCTGCGGTGGTGCTCCAAGGCCGCGTTCGGCCAGCCCGGCGGCCTGGAGCGGCTGCGGTCCGCCTTCGGCGGGAAGTACGTGCTGGTGGGGGGCACCGCGGCGGGCCCGGGGATCGCCGACGCCCAGACCACGCCGGTGTACAAGTCCGGGCCGCTGCTCTACGTGCACGCCAACGTCCTGGACAACATCCTGCGCGGGCGCTTCCTGCGGCCCGTGCCGGACCCGGCGTTCGCGCTCGTGCTGGCCGTCCTGGCGCTGCTCCTGGGCTGGATCTGCGCCACCCTGCCGCTGCCCGCGGCGGCCGCGGCCACCCTCGGCGCGTCCGTGCTGGGGGGCGCCGCGGACTTCGGGCTCTTCTGCGCGGCGGCGGTGGCCGTGCCCAGCACCCCCGGCCTGCTGCTGCCCCTGCTGGTGTTCGCGGGCGTGGAAGGCACGCGCTTCCGCAAGCTGGAGCGCCTCGACATCGAGCGCACCAAGGAGCTGTCGCTGGCCCGCGACATCCAGAACAAGCTGCTGCCGTCGAGCCCGCCGGTGCTGCCGGAGTTCGACCTCTTCGGGGTGAACATCCCCGCCCGCGACGTGAGCGGCGACTACTACGACCTCCTGGCCGACGAGTCCCGCTGCCTGTGCGTCCTGGGGGACGTCTCGGGCAAGGGCGTCGCCGCCTCGCTGCTGATGGCCCACCTGCACGCCTCGCTGCACGCGGTGGCCGGCGCCGACCGCCCGCCCGGCGCGCTGGTGGGGGCCATGAACCGCTCCCTGGCGCGGGCGGTGGAGCCCGGCAAGTTCTGCACCTTCTTCATGGCGGCGCTGCGGCGGGACGCGCCGCAGCTGGAGTTCTGCAGCGCCGGCCACAACCCGGCCCTGCTGGTCCGCGGCGGGCAAATCGAGCAGCTGGCGGGCACCGGGCTGCCGCTGGGCATCTTCGAGGGCGCCGAGTACACGCAGGAGACCCGCCCCTTCGAGCCCGGCGACGTGCTGCTGATCTACTCCGACGGCGTGTCGGAGTGCCTGTGGGGGGGCGACATGTACGGCGAGGAGCGGCTCGCGCGGCTGGTCGCGGAGCTGGCCGGCCGGGGGCGGGGCGCGCGGCAGATCGGGGAGGCCGTCCTGGAGGACCTCCGGCGCTTCGCGCACGGGGACATCAGCGCCGACGACGTGACGCTGCTGGTGGTGCGGCGGCGGGCGCCCGGGAGCGCGGGGGCGGAGCGGTGAGCGCGGGCGCGGGCCGGAGGAGGGCGGTGGGCGCGCTGCTGGCGGCGTGCGGCCTCGCGCTGGCGGGGCTGCCGCGGCCGGCCTCGGCCGCGTGGCAGACCTACCACCGGGTGGACGGCCTGGCCGCGGACCGCGTCCAGTGCGTGGCCCAGGACAGCGCGGGAGTCATGTGGTTCGGCACCGCCGCCGGCCCGACCCGCTTCGACGGCCGCGAGTGGCGGTCCTACCAGCTGAGCGACGGGCTCGGGGAGCTCAACTGCAACACCTTCCTGGTGGACCGGGCGGGCCGGCTGTGGGCCGGCCACGACCACGGGATGAGCGTGTTCGACGGCCAGCGCTGGAGCGTGCCGGCGCTCCCGGCGGCCCTCGCGGCCACTCCGGTCTACTCCATCGCGGAGGACCCCCAGGGGCGCCTGTGGGCGGCCACCCACGTGGGCCTGTTCTACCAGTCGGGCGGCGCGTGGCAACAGATCACCGCGCAGAGTTCGGCCGGGGGGCTCCTGAGCGACGACGTGCGCCGGCTCGTGGTGGACTCCCGCGGCCGCCTGCTGTGCGCCACGCGCGGCGGCGCGAGCGTGCTCGACCTGGGCGCTCTCGCGTGGCTGCCGCCGCTGCGCACCCAGGCGGACATGGACACCTGGGCGGTGGCGGAGGGCCCGCGCGGCGAGGTGTGGGTGGGGCTCAACGGGGGAGGGGCCTGGCGGTTCGGCGCCCCGCGCGACACCGCCGGGATCCGGGCGGGCGAGGACCCGCCGCCCGGCGACGTGGTGAACTACATCTTCGCCGACCGCGCCGGCTACGTGTGGTTCGCGACCAACCACGGGCTGGGGCGCTACGACGGCCGGGTGATGCGCCACTACAGCGCCCTCTCCGACGCCCTGGACGACCGGAACATCGTGTGGATCCTCGAGGACCGCGCCGGCAACCTGTGGCTCGGCACCCAGAGCGGCGCCGTCCGCTACGACGGCTCCGCGTGGCACAAGTACGAAACCGCGACCCTGGCCCCGGGCTCCAGCGCGGTGCTGGACGTGCTCGCGGACCGCACCGGGCGGGTGTGGGCGGGCACCGACGGGGGCGGCCTGCTGGTCTACGACGGGGACACCTGCAGCGCCTTCAAGTCGGTCGGGGTGATGGGCAGCAGCCGGGTGCAGGTCGTCTACCAGCGCGGCGGCTCGCCGCTGTGGTTCGGCACCGACAAGGGGGCCGTGCGCTGGGCTCCCGGCGTGGCCGACGCCCGCTCCTGGCCGGGCTACTGCATGTCCGATCGCATCTGCGAGGGCGTCCTCCCGGATCCGAGGGTATCCGCCATCCTGGTGGACCCTCTGGACCGGACCTGGATCGGCACCGCGCGCGGCGCCGCCCGCTTCGGCGGCGGCCTGCCCTGGACGATCCTGACCGCGAGCCCGGGCGACCCGATCCGGCAGTTCGCGGAGGCGCCCGACGGCGGCATGTGGATCCTCAGCGGGCGGGGCCTGTACCGCTTCGACGGCGAGGACTCCACGCGCCTGCGGCGGTTCGGCGCGTCCGACTCCGTCCCCGGGGACAGCGTCAACGTGTTCCTGCTGGACCACCGGGGCGTGCCGTGGGCCGGGTGCATGCGCGGGCTGTTCTGGTTCGACGGGGCGTACTGGCACCAGCCGCGCCTCACGGGCGCCGACGGGCCCCAGGGCCAGATCCGCGCCCTGTTCGAGGACCATGCGGGCGGGCTGTGGGTGGGGACCGACTACGGGGCGCTGGTCCTCGATTCCACCCGGGCCCAGGCGGAGGCGTTCCGGAGCACCAACGGCCTGGTGAACGAGAACGTCGTCGGGTTCTTCGAGGACTCGGCCCGCACCGTGTGGGTCCAGACCCGGCAGGGCCTGAGCCGGTTCAACGGCCGGACCTGGAAGAGCTACACGGTGGCCACCGGGCTGCTCAACACGGCCGAGAGCAAGGCGGCGGGGGATCTCGCCGGCGGGCTGTGGTTCGCGGGCACCGACGGCCTGGACCGGTTCGAGCCCGACCGGACGGCCCCGCACACCATCTTCATCGCCACCCCGCCGGCGCTCTCCTCGGCGCGCGACGTGGCCAGCGTGTTCGGCGTGGCCTACGCGGACGACCCCGGCGCCGAGTTCCGGTACCTGGATCCCATCACCGCGGACACCAGCGCGTGGTCCGCGGATCCCACCTGGGGCCGCCGGGGCGTCCCCGACGGGATCTACACCCTGCGGGTGTGGGCCCGCGACTGGACCGGCAACGTGGATCCCATGCCCGCCACCTGGACGTTCGAGGTGGACGGCTCGGTGCCTGAGGCGGTGATCTCCTCGCCGCAGTACGGGCAGGCGGTCCGCGGGGGGGTGGTGATCCGCGGCACCGCGCGCCACCGCCGCTTCCGGAGCTGGACGCTGGAGGTGCGGCCGGCGAACGGGGTCTGGGCGGCGCTGGCGGCGGGGACCGACAGCGCCGCGGACGCGGCGCTGGCCACCTGGGACACCCGGGCGGTGCCCGACGGCGACTACGAGCTGCGGCTGACGGTGGAGAACACTCTGGGCACCCGGGGGGTGGGCGCGGCCACGGTGATCGTGGACAACCTGCCGCCCTTCGTGGACGTGACCAGCCCCAGGGTGGTGACGGCCAACGCCGGGGGCGATGTGTACACCACCAACCGCGAGGTCCATCTCTACTTCCCGCCGCACGCCTTCCCGGCGGACACGGTGGTCGAGGTGGACCCCGACAGCCTGGCGGGGCAGAACCTGCCGGCCGGCACGCAGCTCCTGGGGGCGCCGTGGACGGTTCGGTGGGGGCGCCAGGCGCTGCGCAAGCCGGCGTCGCTGGCGATGCTCATGCCGGCCGGCGCAACCGTGCCCGGCGCGCTGGTGCCGGCCATCTTCCGGGCCGGCGGGAACCCGCCCGGGACGTGGGAGCGGCTGGGAGGCACGCTGGACCCCCAGGCCCGGACGGTGGCCTGCCTGGCGCAGCAGTCCGGCACTTACGCGCTGCTGGCGGCGCCGCCGGTGGCGGGCGGGGCGGCCGGGCTCTCCGAGCTGCGCCTGAGCCCGCGCTCGCTCTCGCGCAGCGGCAGCTCGGGCGGCGAAGGCGTGGCCATCGGCTTCACCCTGGGGCGGCCCGGCCCGGTCACCGCCCGGATCTTCGCGCGCTCGGGGCGGCTGGTGCGGATCGTCGCCTCCGGCCTGCGGCTGCCCGCAGGGGCGAACCTGCTGCACTGGGATGGGCTGGACCAGGAGGGCGGCATGGCCTCCGACGGCATCTACATCGTGGCCGTGGAGAGCCAGGGGGAAGTGCGCAAGCAGGTGGTGGCGGTGTCACGGTGAGCCGCCGCCGGCTTCCGAAGGACGGCGACCGGAACGCAAATCGGCAAGATTTTCGATAAAGCGTTGACGCTACGTCAGAACCGCGATATCATTCTCACACAAAATCGCAACGCGACTGCCCGCCGCGTTCCCTTTGCGCCTGGGGACGTTGGCGCCCGTTCGTCTCCCCACCCCGGGGGGAGGACCTCGCGATGTTCTGGCTGCGCCAACCGGCCGGGCCCCGATCGCGGCAGGCCCAGACCCGCCCCCCGCGCGCACCCCAGCCGGCCGGCCGCGCGAGCCGCGCCCCCGTGCGCCACCACCTCCGCCTCCGACTCGCCCTCGCACCGGCCGCGGCGCTGACCCTGGGCTGCCTGTGCGGCCCGGCGCAGGCCGCCTCGAGCTGGGGCACCGGGATGCCGTGGTCCAATCCCGAAGTCAGCATCTACGACATCAACCAGCACCACGACACGGTCGGCTACCCGGCGGCGGGCGACACGGTGCAGATCACCGGGAAGATCGTGGTGGCCATCGACACCAAGCCCACCACCTACGGCGTGTACGTGATGGAGCCGGGCGGCGGCGCCTACGGCGGGCTGCTGATCTACACCGGCGCGGACAACCCGGTCAACCTGCTGGGCCTCAGGGTCGGGGACATCATCACCACCCAGGGGCTGTACGCCAACTTCGGCACGGGGGGCTTCACCCTGCCGGAGATCAACACCGGCAAGGGCGCGGGCGCGGGCTTCCCGTTCCAGATGACCATCACCGGCCGCACCACCCCGCCGGCGCCGGTGCGCCTGGTCACCGGCTCGCTGCGGGTGACCGACACGTGCGCCTCGCCCTGGACCGGGGTGCTGTGCCGGCTGGACTCGGTGTACGTCACCGGCCTCGGCGCCGGGATCTCCGGCCAGGCGGTCCTCAAGCAGATTGACTCGAGCAACACGCCGCCCGCGTGCATGGGGACGGGGCTGGACACCGCGCGGGTCAACCCCAAGCTGATCTCGCCCAGCCCGACCTGGACGCCGGGCACGCTGATCCGGACGCTGGTGGGCGTGGTCAGCCGCGAGTTCCAGTTCTACCACATCGCTCCGCGGGACCTGAGCAACGACGTGCACTACCTGGGCGACGCGCCGCCGCCGGACCTGGTGCAGGCGTACCCGGTGGATGCCACGCACGTGGTCGCCGGCTTCGACCGCAAGGTGGACCCGGCCACGGCGACCGACCCCGGCAACTACTCGATGCTGCACTCCAGCCTCGGCACCTCCGGGGTGCTGTCCACCGATTCGCTGAGCGTCACGTTCGCCACCGACGCCCCGATGACCGGCGGCGCGGCAGAGACGCTGTCGGTGGCCGGCGTGAAGGGCGTGCCGCCCAACGGGACCACCCTCGTGGGCACGCAGCGGAAGGGCTTCCTCGCGGGCCTCACCCCGATCGTGTACGTCCAGACTCCGGACCTGGGGGGCGACGCCTCGCAGGTGGTCGGCGAGCTGGTGACCGTGCAGGGCGTGGTGACCGCCGGCAGCAACACCTTCGGCGCGGGCGCCGTGTTCATCGGCGAGACGGATTCGATGGGCGTGTATCGCGGGCTGGAGACCTACTCGCCGCCCATCGCGGTCAACATCGGCGACAACGTCACCATGACCGGGACGGTCCAGGAGTACAACGGCAAGACCGAGATCTCGAACATCTTCCGGGCGGTCATCAACAGCAGCGGCAACCCCGTGCCGCCGGCGGTCCCGGTGGAGGCGAGGTACTTGAGCAACTATCAACGGGTGTCCGCGGAGGACTATGAGGACGTGCTGGTGAGCACGACCGGCGTGGTGGGGGTCGGGAGCTGCTCGGACTCGACCGTGAGCTTCACCGTCGTGTCCGGCAGCGACACCGTGCACGTGGGGCGCCTGGGAAATTACCGCTACGTCCCGTGCCCGGGGCAGACGGTCCACGTGCGGGGCATCTTCGACTACACCTCCGCCCATGGGTTCACCCTGGAGCCCCGCGCCAGCTCCGACCTGCAGGCGATGATCACCGCGACCGCCGGGCCGGACGGCTCGATCAGCCCGTCGGGCGAGGTGCTGGTGAACGTGGGCGACAGCCTGCAGTTCACCATCACGCCGGCCGACTGCCACCGGATCTCCACGGTGCTGGTGGACGGGGACACGGTGGGCCCGGTCTCGAGCTACACGTTCCACAACATCACCACCGACCACACCATCTCGGCCAGCTTCGCGCTGATCACGTACACCATCACCGCGAGCGGATCCGGGCCGGGTTCGGTCTCCCCCTCGGGGGCGGTCCCGGTGCCCTGCGCCGGGAGCCAGCAGTTCTACGTGCGGCCCGACGCCGGCTGCGTCCTGGTGAGCCTGTACGCGGACGGGTTCACGGCGGCCCTGGCCCCGGACTCGTCCTACACGTTCACCAACGTGACCCAGAACCACACCCTCGCGGCCACCTTTGCGCTGGCGCCCAAGGGCTGGGGTACCGGCGGGGACAGCTCCCTGGCCGAGCCCACCATCTACGACATCAATCAGCACCACGACACCCCCGGCTACCCCGCCGAGCGCGACACGGTCCGGCTCACCGGGAAGGTCGTAGTGGGCGTGGACGCCAAGGCCTCGACCTATGGCGTCTACGTGATGGAGCCGGGCGGCGGCCCCTACAGCGGCCTGCTGATCTACTCGGGCGGCGACAACCCCACCAATCTCGTGGGGGTCAAGGTCGGGGACATCATCACCACCCAGGGACTGTTCCAGATCGTCGGCGTACCGGGGTATCAGCCGCTGATGCTCGCCACCGGCAAGGGCAAGTCGGGCAGCCCGTTCTACCCATTCGTCATGAGCATCACCGGCCACACGACGCCGCCCTCGCCGGTGCGGCTGGTGACCGGCTCGCTGCGGGCGACTGATACCTGCGCCTCACCCTGGACCGGCGTGCTGTGCGAGCTGGACTCGGTCTATGTGACCGGCTACAACGCCGTGTACTCCGGCCAGGCCCTCGTGAAGCAGATCGATTCGAGCCACGCGCCGCCCTCGTGCATGGGCGCGGGCCTGGACACCGCGCGGGTGAACCCCAAGTTCGTCTGGCCCAACCCGGCCTGGACCCCGGGCTCCCAGATCCGCAAGCTCGTGGGCGTGGTCAGCCGCGAGTTCCAGTACTACTACATCGCCCCGCGGGACCTCAGCAACGACGTGCAGGGCATGATCGACACCATCCCGCCGAACACGTTCTTCATCGCGGGGCCGCCGGACAGCGGCTGCATGGACGCGGTGCGGATTGACTTCATCTGGAGCGGAACGGACAACGTGAGCCCGATATCGGCTCTGCGCTACCGCTACCGGTTGGACGGGGGCGAGTGGAGTGTCCTGGACACCGTCACCGCAGTCCACACCGGGATCACCGAGGGGCGGCACACGCTGACCGTGTACGCGGTGGACGAGGCGGGCAACGCGGACCCGACGCCGGCCACGCGGTCCTTCACCGTGGACACGACGCCGCCGGTGGCCGGCGTGCCCGCCGGGCAGCTGCTGGACGCCGGGCTGATCCGGTTCGCCTACACCGCGACCGACGTCAATCCGCTCCAGGGCTTCCACGTGCAGGTGGCCCAGGACACCGCCTTCGGGAGCCCGGCGCTGGACACCACCATCGCCGCCGCCGGGCAGATGACCTTCGCGGGGACGCCCGGGCACATCTACTACACCCGTGCCCGGGCCACCGACTGCGCCGGGAACCAGAGCCCGTACAGCCGGGCCTCCAACGGGGTGTCGGTGCCGATGCTGCCGGACCTGCGGGTCACCTGGGTCTCGTCCCTGGAGTCGGCGCGGTGCGGGGCGCCGGTGACGGTGTCCTGGACGGTGGCCGACTCCGGGGCGGGGTCCACCTTCGCGCCGTCGTGGCAGGATCTCGTGTACCTCTCGCCCAGCTCGACGTTCGACTCCAGCACCGCCCTGTTGCTGGGGCAGTTCGACCGCGCCACGCCGCTGCGTTCCGGGGAGAGCTACACCGTGACCCGCACGGTCACCATTCCGACGCAGCTCCAGGGCACGTTCTACCTGGTCGTCCGCACCGACCCACAGGACCAGCAGCCGGAGACGAGCGGGACCAACAACTCGGGCGCGTCGGGAGGCTTCCCCGTGTCCCCCCTGACGCTGGCCGAGCTGCACCCGGTGTCGGTGGGGGCGGTCCCGTCGGCCACCGCGGGCGGACCCCTCTCGGTCAGCTGGAGCGTCCTGAACGGTGGTTCCGGTGCGACCGACGCGGACCACTGGCGGGACGTGGTGTTCCTGTCCCCGGGTACGGTGCTCGACCTGGCGTTCCCGGCCCCGGGCCAAGTCAAGGTGCTGGACACCTACCTGGGATCCGCGGAGCACGCGGGCGCCCTGATCGCGGGGAACACCTACCCCGGCCAGCTCACCGTGACGCTGCCCAACGGGATCTCCGGGACCTACTACGCCTTCGTGTACGCCGACCTCAACGCAACCTCGGACCAGCAGGTGGCCGGGGTGATCGGGAACGTGTTCGAGGGCTCGCAGGAACTGAACAACTTCACCCGGAGCAACCCGATCAGCGTGAGCGCGCAGCTGCCCGCCAACCTGGTGGTGGACTCGCTGAGCGCACCGGCCGCCGCTCAGTCGGGCCAGGCGGTGACGCTGCGCTGGCGGGTGAGCAACGTGGGGGCGGCCGCGCCGCTGGCGACCACCTGGGCGGACCGGGTGTACCTGTCCGCGGACACCGTGCTCAGCCCCGCGAGCGACGTTCTGCTGGGCACCTTCGTGCGCTCCGGCGGGCTGGCGCTGGACTCGAGCTACGTGGTGCAGGCCCAGGTGACGCTGCCGCCGGACGTGTCGGGGTTTTTCCAGCTGTTCGTGCAGACCGACGCCGACAGCGTGGTGTACGAGACCGGGAGGCTCGACGACGTGGGCGCGGCTCCCATCCAGGTGACCCAGGCTCCCTGGCCCGACCTGCGGGTGGTCTCCACCGCCGCGCCGGACAGCGGGGTCGGGGGCGGGAGCGTCAACGTGCTGTGGGTGGTGCAGAACGCGGGGGACGGCTGGGCCACCGGCACCGGCTGGACGGACGCGGTGTACCTGGGCAACGGCCCCACGTGGGATCGCCCGACGGCGGTCCGCCTGGGCGGCGTATGGCACGCCGACCCGCTGTTCTGGGGCCATTCCTACAGCGGCGCGCTGGGAGTGACGCTGCCGGTGGTGGACGCCCCGGCCACCCGGTACCTGTTCGTGGTCACCGACGCGGACAGCCAGCTGGCCGAGCCCGGCGGCGAGGGAAACAACGTCAGCGCGGGACGCGCGATCCACGTCGCCGCGGTGGCGGCCGGCCCCGGCGGGCCGCCGCTCTCCCCGCCGGAGGTGGTCAGCACGCTGCTCCGGCCGGACCTGGAGGTGACCAGCCTGTCGTCCAGCGGCAGCCCGGTCTCGGGACAGCCCCTCGAAGTGGCCTGGTCGGTGCGGAACGCCGGCCTCGGCCTGCCGTGGAATCCGAACTGGGCCGAGGACGTGTACCTGTCGGCGGACTCGGTGCTGGACCCGGAGACCGACCTTCGGCTGCTGCGCACCTACCACCAGGCCGGCCTGGTCCCCGGCCAGAGCTACTCGCGCGACCTGAGCGTGACCCTGCCGAACGGCATCAGCGGTTCCTACCGCCTGATCGTGGCGGTGGACTCCGCCGGGTGGAGCGGGGACTCGCTGGTCTCGAACAACGTGCGGGTCAGCCCCGCGCCGCTGTCGGTGGCGGCCACCCCGCCACCCGATCTGAGGGCGGATTCCCTGACCCTCCCCGCGAACGCCACGGCCGGCCAGCCGGTGCTGGTGCACTGGCGGGTGGTCAACCACGGCTCCGGGGGAACCGTGCCGGGCCACTGGGTGGATGCCCTGTACCTGTCCACCGACGACCGGCTGGACCTCGGCGACGTGGTGCTGGGCCGGTTCCCATCCGCGGACTCGCTGGGGCCCGGCGGCTCCTACACCCAGGACCGGGTCGTCGGCATCCCCGCCTACGCCTCCGGCAGCTACAACGTGATCCTCAAGGCGGACGACCAGGGCGAGGTCTACGAGGCCGACCAGGAGGGCAACAACACCGGGCTGCAGCCGCTCACGGTGGAACTGCCGCTGCCGGCGGACCTGGTCGTCCGCAACGTCGAGGTGCAGCCGGAGGCCGCCCCGGGCGGGGCCCTGGACGTCTCCTGGGATCTGGCCAACGTGGGGGCCAACCCGGCGGTGGGGGTCCTGACGGACGCGGTGTACGTGTCGGCCGACACCACGCTGGACGCCACCGACCTGCTGGTCACCGCGGCGACCCACACGGTGAACCTGGCCTCGGGCAAGGCGATGCGCCTGAGCCGCCGGGTGGGCCTGGACCAGGCCCAGGGCAGCGCCTCCTCGGGGATCACCGGGGTGCTCCCGACGGTCGCTCCGGGGGCCTACCACGCGCTGGTCCGCGCCAACATCGGGAACAACGTCCGCGAGCTGGACCTGGACAACAACGTCGGCTTCTCGGCGGCGACCTTCGAGGCGGCCGTGCCGGCGCTGGACTCCCTCACCGGCGAGGTCTCGGACAGCCTGAGCCCGGGCGAGTCCCGCTACTACCGGGTGGACGTGGCCGCCGGGCAGGACCTCAGCGTGGCGGTGCAGGCCACCCCGCCGGGCTCGGTCAACGAGCTGTACGTGTCCCGGGGGAGCCCGCCCACGCCGGCCAGCTTCGATTACTCCGGCCCGGTGGAGTTCACCTCCGCCCCGAGCCTAGCGGTGCCGTCCACCCAGGCCGGCTGGTACTACATCCTGGTCCTGGCGCGCTCGGTGCCTGCAGGCATGGGCCGCGAGCCGTTCACGCTCTCCGCGACCACGGCGTCCTTCTCGGTCACCTCGATCACCCCCGACGTCGGCGGGACGCTCGGGGGCACCCTGGCGTGGCGCGTGTCCACCGAGCTGCGCGGCGCCCGGTTCCGCCCCGACACCAAGGTGTACCTGAAGCTGAGCCCGACGAACCTGCTGTGCGCGGACACGGTGGTGTTCGAGAACAGCACCCGGCTGCGCGTCCGGTGGGACCTGCGCCCGGTCTTCAGCCTGCCCCTTCCCGACACCTTCGACGTGGTGGCGGTGAACCAGGACGGCCCGTCCCAGACGCAGGCAGTGCTGGCCGACGGGTTCAGGGTGGAGCCCGGCGGCGCGCTGCGCCTGGTGACCACGATGGTCAAGCAGGACAAGGTCCGCAAGCACGGCTGGGGGTTCTACACGTTCAAGTACCAGAACGTCTCGAACCGGGACATCCCGATCCTGAAGGTCCGGCTGCTCTATCCGACCAGCTCCACCCTGCAGACCCTGGTGAAGAGCTCCGGGCTCGTCGCCCGGAGCGACCTGGCCCCGGGCGCGTTCAGCGCCGGGGCGGGGGACGCGTACCTGGTGACCAACGAGACCCTGGCGTCCACGCTGGGGGTGGTGGACCTGCTGGCGCACGACGTGTCCCCGGGGGCGGAGCTCTCGTGCACCCTGGGGTTCCAGGAGTTCGCGAGCAGCCGGTTCTCGGTCCGGAGCCTGGCGTCGGCCTGCGAGGTGTCCGACTTCCTGGTGGCCGAGGCCGGCCGGATCGAGGCGTTCCGGGGGCAGTTGCTCGCAGGCTCGCTCTCGGGGATCCCCGCGAGCGTGCCGCCGCTGGCCAACGACTGGCGGGTGTTCCGGGACAGCGTGCTGGCCCGGACCTTCGTTCGCACCGGCGTGGTGGGCGCCGCGGACTTCGCCGCGTTCACCGCGAAATGGGACACCACGTTCCTGTCTCCTTCGGGGCCGGTCCCGCCGCCTGCGGGAGGGACCTGCGTCCTGCCGGTGGATCTCCCGGAGTGCGAGCCGGACATGAGCGCGGCCGCCAGCGCCCTGCCCAGCTGCGTGGCGTGCTTCTCCGCTCCCCTGGAGCAGACCTACCTGTTCCCGGAGCCGGTCACGGTGGCCGTCCCGGGGCCCACGTGCGACGGCGCGGTGGACCTGACCGCCGATGCCAGCGTGGTGAACTCGTGCGACCCCAACGCCCTGGCCGGCCCCCTGGGTTACGGCGACCAGCACTGGGTGAGCGCCGGCCAGACGCTCTACTACACGGTGTTCTTCGAGAACGAGGCGTCCAAGGCCTCCGCGGCCGCCCAGACGGTGAGCGTGACGCAGGCGCTGGATCCCTGCCTCGACTGGACCACGGTCCGCTTCCGGCACATCAACATCGGCGGCTACACCTTCGACGTGCCCGCGACGGCCGTGGGCGGGTGGGGCCCGAGCGGCTGGGCCAGCAGCCTGCAGCTGCCGGCGGTCCCGGGGGTCCGGGCGCAGGTGTCGGCGGGGGTGAACCCGCAGACGCGGGTGATCTCATGGCAGTTCAGCTCGCTGGATCCGCTCGGCGCGCCGCTGGCCGACCCGAGCCTCGGCTTCCTGCCGGTGAACGACGTGAACGGGCGGGGCCAGGGGTGGGTGGACTTCGAGGTCCGTCCGCTGGCCTCGACGGCGTCCGGGGCGCCGCTGGTCTCGAAGGCCAGCATCGTTTTCGACGGCAACCGCCCGGTCAACACCGTCCAACTCCTGAACCACGTGGACAGCGGCAGCCCCACCAGCCAGATGATCTCCAGCATCACCGCGCTGGACACCGCCACCTTCGTGCTGGGCTGGGCCGGACAGGACGACGCGGCCGGCTCCGGGGTGGCGAGCTATTCCGTGTATGTCCGGACCGACGCGCCCCCCTTCAAGTTGCTGAGCGCGGACGTGTCCGGCACGCAGGCGGTGGCGACCCTGCCGCGCGGCCACACCTACAGCTTCTACTCGCTGGCCAAGGACCACACCGGCAACGAGGAGGCGTGCAAGGCGGGCCCCGAGGTGTCCATCTACCTGGACCCCGTGGGGGGGGTCCACCCCATCGCGGGCCTGCCGGCGGCCTTCGCGCTCCACCCGAACGTGCCCAACCCGTTCACCCGCAGCACCTGGATCGGCTTCGACCTGCCGCGGGCGTGCGCGGTGAGCCTGCACATCTATGACGTTGGGGGGCGGCGGGTGAAGGCGGTGCTCGACCGCCAGCGGTTCCAGCCGGGGCGGTACAGCGTGCCGGTGGACGTTCGCGGGCTCGCCAGCGGCGTGTA
>DATKKS010000293.1:0-9759 GCA_035542815.1 Saccharimonadales bacterium (SeqCode)
CGTTGGCCCGCCACTTCAGCGCCACCGCCAGGCTTGAGCCGAACGCCACCAGCACCGCCAGCGGGATCATCACGCGGTTGTAGTACGGCGTCTGCACCGCGGCCGGGGGACCGAACAGGCGCGAGATCAGGGGCGAGCTCATTCCCAACAGGGTGAGCGTCGCGGCCAGGGCCAGCACCACCACCCCGCACAACACGAAGAACTCGCGGGTGAGCGCCGTGGAGAAGGCCGGGCCGGCCTGGATGGCCCGGAAGCGCCACGCGAACAGGCCCAGCCCCAGCGCCGCGAAGACCACGATGAACGCCACCAGGTAGCCGGTGATCCCGAGGTCCAGGAAGGAGTGGACCGAGAAGTCCGCCAGCACCCCGCTGCGGGTGAGAAACGTGCCCCACACCACCAGCAGGAACGAGGAGATGGCCAGCAGCAGGTTGGTGCGCTTCATGGAGCCGTTGGCGCGCTGCAGCATGAGCCCGTGGATGAGCGCGGTGTTGGTGAGCCACGGGATGAGCGAGGAGTTCTCCACCGGGTCCCAGCCCCAGTACCCGCCCCAGCCCAGCACCTTGTAGGCCCAGTAGCCGCCCATCACCAGCCCGGTGCCCAGCACCCAGCTGGCGAACACCGCCCACGGGAGCGCGGGCTTGATCCAGCCGTCGGGGTCCTTGCGGGCCAGGGCCGCCAGGGCGAAGGTGAACGGCACCACCATCGAGGTGAAGCCCAGGAACAGCACCGGCGGGTGGATCACCATCCACGGGTCCTGCAGCAGCGGGTTCAGCCCCTGGCCGTCGGCGGGCGCGGAGGGCAGGAGCGCGAAGGGGTTCCGCTGGACCAGCAGCAGCAGCAGGAAGCTCTCCACCAGCCCCAGGAAGAACATGGTCCAGCCTTCGTAGGTGCGGGCCGCGCGCATCAGCACCAGGCCCACCAGCCCGCCGTACAGAGCCCACAGGAGGAAGGTGCCCTGCTGCCCGCCCCAGAAACACGACACCAGGTAGTACAGCGGGAGGTCGCGCGAGCTGTACTCGTAGACGTACTGGACCTCGAAGTGGTGGCCCACGATGAGGTACACCAGCAGCGCCGCGGAGGCCACCAGGCAGGCGGCCATCAGGGTGAACGCGGCGCGGGCCCAGGGCCGCAGCGCGGCGTGGCCCAGCCCGACGCCGGCGTAGAGGGCGGAGGCCGCCAGGGCCGCGGCCCACCCGCCCCAGATCAGGACATGTCCCGGAGTCACGTGGCGTTCCTTTCGTCTTGGGACGGCGAGAGCGCCCGCGGCCTGGGCGTGTCGGTCCTCGGAATGCTGTCGGTTCTGCGGCCGGCCCGCCCGCCCTGCAGGGCGGCGGGCCCAGAATGTCGGCGGCGGGCCCCGAGCGGCGCGGGGCTCAAGCGGCCGGCGAACGCGCGGCCTGGTTCTGCTTCTCCTGCAGCTCCTGGTACTTCGAAGGGCACTTCACCAGCAGCTTCTCGGCGTGGAAGGCGCCGTCGCGGAAGCTCCCGATGGCGACGATGTCCCGGGCCTGGTCGAAGTTGCCGGGCTTGACGTCGGTGTACACCACCTCCATCTCGTCCGCGCTCCGGGTGTCCTTGATCCGGAACGTCAGCTCCCGGCCGTCGTACTTCGCGGACGCCGGCGCCAGCGTGCCGTGCACCTGCACCGTGCCGCGGGTCTCGCGGGCCTCCTTGAAGCTGCGGTAGGGAGTGAGGGACTTCTGGTACACGGTGAGCCCCGCCAGCAGCCCGCCCAGCACCAGGGCCAGGCCGAGCACGTGCGTCAACTTCATGACTTCCTGAGCTCCTTCGACTTGCGGTCCAGTCGCATGAGGTAGAAGAAGATGCCCACCCACACCAGCATGGACGCGGCCATGACGACGTAGTCCGCCTGGATGCGCTGGTCAAGGCTCCGCTGCGCCATGCTCACGTTGATCGTGTCGGCCAGCGTGACGGCCACCGAGTCCTTCACCTAGTCCTCCCTCGCGCTGAGCCGGGCCAGCGCCATCCGCAGGTGGATCCGGTACATCCACCAGAACACCGCCAGGTAGCCGGCGAACGAGGCCATCACCACCTCGAACATCCTGGCCTCCATGAACCGCTTCCCCTGGCTGTTGATCAACGGGTCGGGGTGCAGCGAGAAGTAGATCCGCGGCACCACGAAGATCAGGAACGGCACCGTCACCACCGCGATCAGGGAGTAGGCGGCCGACAGGCTGGCGCGCCGCTCGTCGTCGTCGATGGCGGTGCGCAGCGTGACGTAGGCCGCGTACACCAGCAGCAGCAGGAAGATGGAAGTCTCCCGCGGGTCCCAGTTCCAGTACGAGCCCCACATGCCCTTGGCGAATACCGCCCCGGTGACGGTGGCCAGCACGCACGCCACCAGCCCCAGCTCGGCCCAGATGGCGGCCTTGGCGTCCGCGACCAGGTCGCGGCGCCGCAGGTACACCGCGCTCCACCACGCCGACAGCGCGAACGCGATCACCGTGATCCACGCCACCGGCAGGTGGAAGTAGATGATCCGGGTCATTTCAAAGAGCCTGCGCGCCAGCGGCGCGTACAGGGTGCCCGCGGCGATGCACGCGAGCAGCCACACCAGCAGGCCGACCTTCAGCAGCGTCCTCATCACTCGTTCCACACCGGCTCGATCAGGAACACCGACACCCCCAGCAGCACCGCGTCCAGCGAAGCCAGCATCACCAGATGGGTACGCGCGTCGGGGGTGACCCCCAGGGCGGCCTTGGTGCCCCCGATCGCCGCCAGCAGCAGCGGGATCAGGATCGGGATGGCCAGGCCCGAGAACAGCGCCCCCCGCGTGCGGGCCTGTGCGACCACCGCCGCGAGCAGCGTCGAGACCGCCACCAGGCCCACGTCCGCCAGGGCCAGGGTGGCCAGGAGCACCCGGAAATCGCGGACCCGCGGCGCCATCAGCACCAGGTAGAGCGGCACCACGAACAGCTCCACCAGCACCAGCAGCCACAGATTGAACAGGCTCTTGCCCACCAGCACTTCGAGCGGGCCCGCCAACAGCTTTAGATGCGCGGCGGTGTGGGAATCTACCTCGCGAATGTAGACCCGGGCCAGGCCCGAGAGGCCGGTGAACAGCAGCAGCACCCACAGGAGCGCCGCCTGGAGGTCCGCCCCGGCCCCGAAGGGGCCCACGGAAAACGATAGCACGGCTAGGGTTACCAGGGCGAACAGACCGATGCTGGCGAGCCCCGACTGGGCCCGCCGCTCCGACCGCCAGTCCTTGCGGGCCACTTCCAGCGCCCGGGAAAGCAGTCCCCGGCTCACCCGGCCCACCCCCCGCCCGGGCGCCCACCCCGCCGGCCGGCCTCAGGCACCCAGGTGGATCTCATGGCGCTCCCGGGGCAGCTCCGAGGGATCGTTGGTGGCCCACATCACGATGCCCCCCACCAACTGCCGCTCCACCATCTGGCGCACGCAGGCCCGGCCCTCCTCGTCCAGCAGCGCCATGGGCTCGTCCAGCAGCAGCAGGGCCGGCCGGTGCTGCACCGCCAGGGCCAGCTTGAGCCGCTGCTTCATGCCCGAGGAGTAGCTGCCCGAGGGCACGTGGGCGGCGCGGCCCAGCCCGACCGCCTCGAGCGCCGCCTGCAGCCGCTCCGGCTCGCGCGGCTCGCCCCGCATGCGCGCGGCGAAGTCCAGGTTCTCGAGGCCGGTCAGCTCCTCGTAGGTCGAGATCTCGGGGCTCACCAGGCCCAGCGCCACGCGCCGCTCCGGGCCGGGCATGCGCCGGCCGTCCACCTCCAGCTCGGTCGCGCCCTTGCTGGGCCGGAGCAGGCCCGCCAGTACCTTGAGCAGGGTGGACTTGCCGGACCCGTTGGGGCCCAGCACGGCCCACAGCTGCCCGGCCTGGGCCGAGAAGCTGACGCCCTTCAGAACCGTGCGGCGCCCGTAGGTCCGGGCCAGTTCGCGGGCTTCCAGCCGGACTGCTGCCATGGCGCGGCAGTATAGCAGGCCCGGGTGGAGCCCGCCAAACAGGCGCACTGGAGCGCCATTTTCGCGCAAGGAATCCCTCAAGGTGCGCCCGCCATCTCCCGAAAAGACAACGGGTGCTGCCGAAATGCAGCCCATCGGATGGGTGGCTCCGGGGCGCGTGCCGCGCCGTCCCCGGCCGCCGCCAACGGGACCTGGCTTTCAACCTGCATCGAGGCCCTTGGACCATGCCCCCCACCGCCCCTGAACCCGCCCGCAAGCCCGCGGCCGCCGATCGCGCTCCGGCCGCGCACCCGCGCGCCAAGAACACCTCTGCGCCGGAGCGCCGGCCGCGGATGCCGCTGCGGGCGAAGATCCTGCTGTTCACCGCCGTCCCGCTGCTGGCCCTGAGCGGCTTCTCGCTGTGGGCGGTGAGCCAGTCGGTCACCCGCCAGGCGATGCTGAACCTCCACCAGGATCTGGAGCGGGCGGGGCTGGTGTTCGAGCAGCTGCTGCGCGCCCGTTCCGGCGAGCTGGCCCTCGCGGGACAGGCGCTGGCCCGCGATCCCCGCTTCCTGGCCGCGTGGGACGCCGCCGACGGCGCCGACCGCGCCACGGCCGCCGCGCTGCAGGACTTCAACGCCATCCACTCGCTGGACCTGCTGGACGCCTACGGCCCGGACGGCCGGCTGCGCGCCTCGGCCAGCGCGGACGGCGCGTCGCGCGCATCCGGGGCGGGACTGGTGCGGGCCGCCCTGGCCGGGACGCCCGCGCTGGGGGTGCTGCTGCGATCCGACTCCCCGTATCAGGTGGCGGCGGTGCCGGTCCGGCGCGCCGGGAGGCCGGTCGGGGCGCTCCTGGTCGGGGAACGCCTGGGACAGGGCGTGGCCCAGCGCCTGGCGCTGCTGACCCGCTCGCAGGTGACCTTCGTGGCCCAGCGGGTGACCCGCGCCAGCACCCTGGAGGACCCCGAGGATCGCTACCGGCTGATCCAGGCGCTCCGGCGCGGGGCGCGCCGCAGCGGACCGCGCTCCGCCAAGGTGTTCGAGATCGAGGGGGCGCACCAGCACTACGTCACGCTGGCGCGGCCGTTCCCGGGTTCGGAGGCCGGACTCAGCTACGCGCTGCAGCGCTCCGTGGAAGAGGAGACCCTGTTCCTCAGGCGCATCCACCGCAGCCTGGTCGGCCTGGCGCTGCTGGCGCTGCTGGTGTCGCTGGCCGCGGGCTATCTGGTGGCCCGGAACATCACCACCCCGGTGCTGCGCCTGGTGCGGGCGGCGCAGGAGATGGAGCGCGGCAACTACGAGTACCCGCTCGACATCCGCAGCCATGACGAGGTCGGCTTCCTGGCCTGCAGCTTCGCCGGAATGCGCCGGCACCTGCACAATTACGTGACCGGCCTGGAGGAAGTCGGCCGGCTCAAGAGCGAGTTCCTCACCCTGGCCTCGCACGAGCTGCGCACCCCGGTGACCATCATCGAGGGCTTCCAGTCGCTGCTGGCCGAGCGCGTGCTGGGCCCGCTCACCGATCCGCAGGACGGCGCGGTGGACGCCATCGGCAAGGGCGCCAAGAGCCTCCACCGGCTGGCGGAGAACGCCACCCGCCTGGCGGAGATTGACCAGGAGGCGCTGGAGCTGACCCTGGAGCGGATCGAGATGGACGCGATGCTGAACCAGGTGATCCTGAACGCCATGAGCGCCGCGCCGCAGCGCAAGGTGCACCTGGCGTGGAGGGTCGAGCCCGGGGCGGAGCGCCTCACCGCCGACAGCAGCCGGCTGTACCTGGCGCTCTCGAACCTGGTGCAGAACGGCGTCCGGTTCACCCCCGACGGCGGCCGGGTGGAGACGCGCGCGCGGCGCGAAGGCCCCAACGTGCTCATCGAGGTGGAGGACACCGGCGTCGGCATCCCGTCCGACGATCTGGAGCACATCTTCGAGAAGTCCTTCGCGGTGCGCAGCTCGCTCGGGCACCACTCCTCCTCGGACCTGGAGTTCGGCTCCGGCGGGCTGGGGCTGGGGCTGTGCATCACCCGCGGCGTGGTGCGCGCGCACGGCGGGGACATCCGCGTGCACAGCGTGGTCGGGCAGGGGTCGCTGTTCACGGTGGTCCTGCCGGCCGAGCGCGACGAAGAGGCCGACGTCCCGGAGCGGGCCAAGGCGGCCTAGCTCCCCTCCCCAAGCCGACCCGCCTTCCGCCGCCCCCTACCGCAGATCCTCGATCAGCACCAGCCGCTCGGAGCCCGTGTCTTCCAGATACAGCACCCGGCGGCCGTCGGCGGAGATCCGCATGCAGGTTGCGGCGCCGGGGCCGCGGGTGAGCCGCACCGGCGCGCCCCCCGAGGCCCCCACCAGCCACAGATCGGTCCCGCCGGCGAGGTCCGTGGCGTACAGGATCTCGTTCTGCGGAGTCCAGCACACGCCCGCCACGCGCCGCTGGTCGCGGGTGATCTGCCGCTCCCGGCCGCGGGCCAGGTCGCGCAGGAACACTTCCTGGTAGCCGCCCGGAAATCCCCGGACCCAGGCGATGTACTTGCCGCTGGGAGCCCACGAGAAGGCGGACGCGCCGGGCGCGGTGGTGAGGGTGTCGCGGAACTCCATGCGCCGGCCCGAGCCGTCGGGGGCCACCGTCCAGAACTCGCAGCCCTGCGGGCCGGGACCGCCGGCGTGCTCCACCAGGAAGCCGATGCGCCGCCCGTCGGGGCGGAAGGCCGGCCAGCAGCCGCCGGCCGCCAGCGCCCGTCCCGGCCCGCCGCGCACCGGCGCCATGCGGATCTGGGGGGCACCGCCCCCCGTGGGCCAGGCGTCGTAGACCAGCTGGGAGCCGTCGGGCGAGAGGTCCACCGAGCCGATGCGGGCGCACGAGTCGGCGGTGACCCGGCGCGGCGCGCCGCCGGCGGCGCGCGCGAGATACACGTCCCAGCGGCCGCGCTCTTCGGCCGCCGGGTAGGCCAGCCAGGTTCCGTCCGGGGAGAGCGCCGGGCAGAGGATGTGCTTCTGGGGAAGATCCAGCACCCGGGCGGTCAGGTGCGGGTTGATCCGCGGCGGCCGCTCCAGCAGGCGGGTCCACACCATCACCCAGACCGCCAGCAGCAGCACCAGCGCCACCACTCCCCAGAGGCCGCCCCACACGCGCGGGGGCGTGCGGCGCGGGCGGGCCGGCGGCCCCGGGCCGTGCGGCATGTTCCCTGAAGTGCCGGACTGCACGCTGGAAGTCTAGCGCAGCCGCGGCGGAGTGACGATCAGTTCCCCTTCCCTCCGGCGCGGGCCTTGAGCGCGTCCAGCCGGTGCCGGGCGTCGTCGTTGCCGGGCTCGATCTCCAGCGCCCGCTGGTAGGACTGGGCGGCCAGCTCCAGGTCGCCGTGCTGCTCGTACGCCTCGCCCAGGCCCTCGTGGGCCCTCGCGGAGGCCGGGTGGTCCGCCACGTTCAGCTTGAGCGCGGCGAGCGCCGGCTCCATCTGGTGCTCGCGGAGCAGCTCGTGGCCGACATCGCCCAGCAGGGCGTCGGACACCACCTGCGGCCCGTACTGCCCCTGCAGCGCGTGGTAGGCCGCGGCGCCCGAGTCGCTGCCGCCCTGGGCGAACGCCAGGGAGATGGCGGCGGTGGCGTGCTGGCGCTTGGCGAAGACGGACTTCGGATTCTGTTCGACATTGAAGGCCTGGAGCCGCACCGCGTCCGCCGGGTGCCCGGCCTCTCCGATCTGACCGGCCAGAATCGCCAGCGAGGCCTCGCCGAAGTCGTACACCGCGCGGCCGTAATAGCGGTCGCGCAGCCCCTGGTAGCGGGCGATCGTGGAGTCCAGGCCCCCGTGGTCATAGGCCTGCTTCAGCACGTCCTGCAGCATGCGCGGCTGGGGCGCCCCGCGGTGGCAGGTCGCGCACTCCACCCGCACGGGAGGGTCGGCGCGCGTCTCCAGCTTCGCCAGGTACGCGTCGTTCAGCTCCTGCACCATGCGCATCATGGCGCGCGCGGTCCGCTTCGCCGGCTTGTCGTCGAGCGCGAAGTCCTCGTGCCGGATCGGCTTGCCCTCCTCGCCCACGTGGCAGTACCCGCACCGCACCCCCAGGGCGCGGGTGAAGCCGCCCATGACCGCGCGCAGCTCCCCCGGGGAGACATCCTTGGGCAGGACCTTGAGGTTGGTGAAGGTCTCGCGCTGCGGCTGGGCGCGGACCGAGGCCACCAGGGTGCAGACCAACAGGACAGCCAGGCCGCGTTGAATCAGGCTCGAGCGGGTCATCTTGCCTCCCATGCGGGGATTGTGACGCTGCGGCCCGGCGGAGAGGATGGCGTTGCCAGAGAGGGAATGCTAGCGCATCGCGGCCATGCTGACCTGCTGGGCCAGGTTGCGCGCCAGCTCCATGAAGGCCTCGGCCTGCATCGAGCCCGGCGAGCGCTTGACCACCGGCATGCCGCTGTCCCCCGCCTGGCGCACTCCCGCGTGGATCGGGATCTCGGCCAGGAACGGGATGTCCATCTCCTGGCTCAGGCGCCGGCCGCCGCCGTGGTCGAAGATCTCGGTGCGCTGGTTGCAGTGGGGACACACGAAGTAGCTCATGTTCTCCACCACCCCCAGCACCGGGACCTGGAGCTTGCGGAACATGGTGACCGCCTTGGCCACGTCGGAGAGCGAGACCTCCTGCGGCGTGGTCACCACCACCGCGCCGGAGATGGGCACCAGCTGCGACAGCGACAGCGAGATGTCTCCGGTGCCGGGCGGCAGGTCCACCACCAGGTAATCCAGCTCGCCCCACACCACGTCGCGCACGAAGTTGGTCATGGCCGAGTGGAGCATCGGGCCGCGCCAGATCACCGGCTGCTCCGGATCCAGGAGGAAGCCCATGGACATCACCTTCACCCCGTGGCTCTCCAGCGGGACCATCTTCTTGTCGTCGGTGAGCACGGGCGGCTCGTCCACGCCCATCATGATCGGCATGTTGGGGCCGTAGACGTCGGCGTCCATGAGGCCCACCTTCGCGCCCAGCATCCCCAGCGCCACCGCCAGGTTGGCGCTGACGGTGGACTTCCCCACCCCGCCCTTGCCCGCGCCCACCGCGATGACGTTGGCCACCCCCGGGATGGGCTCCCGCTGCGGCAGCCCGATGGCCGCGCGGACCCGGGCGGTCATGTTGATGTGGAAGGCCTTGAGCCCGGGCACGCCGTGCAGGGCCTCCTCGGCCATGGACCGCATCTTCTCCTTGAGCGGGCAGGCGGGCGTGGTCAGTTCGTAGTCGAACCACACCTCGCCGTCTTCGAGCCTGAGGTTCTTGACCATGCCCAGCGAGACGATGTCGCGGTGCAGGTCCGGATCAATGACGCGGCTGAGGGCCTTGAGAACAACTTCCTCGCTGACCTGGGAGGACATGCGGGTACCTCGTGGGTGGAAAGGGCAGGCCGCCGGCGGTGCCGGAGCGGCACGTAGTCGCTCTGCTGCTAATGGCTTGGATGCATTTCACCAGAGGCGGAAGCGGCCGTCAACGCGCTCGGCGCGGGCCGTCGGGGGCGCTCGGGGCAGCTCTCCGGGGGCACGCCGCACACGTGCCGCCGGGCGCCGGCCTCAAGCGCAGCGGCCGCGCCATCTCGGGCGCGGCCGCTGGAAAACCGGGAAGGGGCGCGGTTCTCTTGGGACTGCTGCGGGCCGGCGTCTAGGACGCCGCGTGGGTCAGGACCTCCACCGGTTGCATCACCGAGACATCCTCGTACACCACCGCTTCCTCTGGACACACCTCCTCGCAGATCGCGCACTCGGTGCAGGTCTGCGCGTCGATGACGTAGAGCCGGCGGTTGGCCTCCTGGATGGCTTCGACGGGGCAGTCCGCGGCACACACACCGCACCCGGTGCACGCGGAG